>JAIEPT010000326.1 GCA_019748295.1 Gemmataceae bacterium
GCCTTTACTGCCGCTCCGATTGCTTCCGGCTGGAGCGACGAGTTGCCGGGCGGGATTCGCACCCACTGAAGATCGCCGCCTTATCACGGCGCACAAAGGTGTCAGGACCCTTTTCATGAGAAGTGCCTAAAAAGGGGATCGCGGTAGGGACGGGCAATCCTCGGCGACGGCAGCCGTTGCTTGCAGACCCGAGCAAATCGCTCCCAACAGCACTTCCGGCCCCGTTGGCTGCGCCTCCGCAGCATCCGAAGCCGCATCTGTTGGATCGCGTCGCGGAATTGTTGCAGGCGCGGATAGTTGCCTGGCGCCGCATAGTAGCGGTACCAGCCGCGTAGCACGCTTTGCAACCACGAGCCGACTTGCGGAACGGCCGCATGCCGACATCGCGTCAGCTTCGCTTTGGAAAGGGAAAAGGGGACGTTCATCTTTTCTATGCCGCTATTTATTGTCCCGCAGCTCTTTCGGCCTCGGCGGGCGATTGATGCCGGGAAAATCGGCAAGTACAAAAGATGGTTGTCCCATTTTTTCTGCCTACAAATGTCATCGTCGCAAGGCTCGCGTGGTTGAACGATCCGACCACAACTGCAGTGGGCACGTCAATTGTTTCCGGATTCGCGTCGGGCGGCGATCCAGTTAAGCGAACCCGAAGAAATCGACGAAGTTGGCGCTTTCCGTTTTATGCCCTGCGGGGAGTTGCGATTCTTCTGCAATGAATCCGATGACTGCAACAAGTTCTGTGCGGACACCGGTGAATCTGCTTAACTGAAATTCCGCTCTGGCCCGAGCTGCCTGCGCAAAAGAAGTGCCGGATAAGAAATCGCGTCAATAGAAAAGATGAATGTCCCCGTTCTTTCCTAGCCCCTCCGGCTTCGCTGGACGGAGGGAAACGCTGTCCTGGTCCTTGAGCCTTGCCGCACGTCGGCCGCACCTCTTTGCGGCGTCATCTGTCCAAAGAGAAGAATCTGCACGGATTGTCGAAAATCCGTGCAGTGAAATTGGCCTGGATCGAATCGGATCAAGGCGACGATTTTTGCTTGTTGAGCGGCATCGGAAGTTGCTCGGTTGCCGGTCGCGTGAAGTCGACGCTGATCGCCCGTCCGGGAACGAGCTGCACCGTCCTCACGTCGGCCATCGTTTCGCCGTTCTGCGTCCACATCGCCTGAAGCTTATAGGAATAATTGTAGCCGGGTTCCAAGGGCGGCGGGGTCAAAACGCGCACCTTGCCGAGCGAGGTCATTTTGGCGCCGTCGACGGTCAGCACAGCCTCCGGGTCGGGCATGATGATTTGCACTACTGCCTCGTTCGCAGCAAGAACGGGCGGCTGATTCGCGGGCATGGCCTCCCGGTACGCGGTGCTTGGGGTAGTCGGGGCGGCAGAGTAGTAGGTTACGGGCGCGCTTGGATAGGCATAGCTGGCGGAGGGCTGATAGGCATAATCCGGCGAGTAATAGTAGGTCGAGCCGTAATAGGGCTGTGTGTAGTAAGAATGGCCCAAGTAAATGCCCAAGCCGCCGTGACCGTATCCATGGCCGCCGTAGCCATATCCGAAACCGTGGCCGCCGTAGCCATGCCCGCCGTAGCTATGCCCTAAGCCATGGCCCCCGTAGCTATGCCCGCCGCCGTGACCTCCCCCATGCCCGCCGCCATGCTGAGCGATTGCGGGCTGCACGGCCAGCAAGCTCACGCCAAAAATCCCTGCGACATAAACGGATTTCCACACAAGAGGCTCCGATCTTCAGAAGAATCGCGAAAAGTCTTCCTACCCACATTATACCCCGACGAAACCATGATGGGGGACGAACCCCCGATTTCTCGAGCCCGCTCGGCCTCGCCTCGGATTTCCGCGCCGCTTTCCGCTCAAAAAGACTACGCTCTAAAAGGGGACATTCATCTTTTCTATTGACGTATTTTGCCGCGCCCGCTAACGTGGCTTCATGCCTAGAACCGCGAGAGCCTCTGTTGGCGGCGTTTGCTATCACGTTCTCAATCGCGGCAACGATCGCCACGAAGTCTTCCTCAAGGACGGCGATTATGACGCCTTTCTCAAAGCGATCGGCCATGCCTGCGTCGAAATTCCGATGGACGTCTTCGGCTATTGCCTCATGCCGAACCACTTCCATCTGGTGCTGCGGCCTCGCGAAGACGGCGACCTGAGCCGCTGGATGCACTGGCTGCTCAATGCCCACGTGCGACGGTATCGCAAACATCATGGGCGAAGCGGGCACCTGTGGCAGGGCCGGTTCAAGGCGTTTCCGATTGAAGAAGACGAGCATCTGTTGACCGTGCTGCGGTATGTCGAACGCAACCCGGTCCGCGCCAAGCTGGTGCGTCGGGCGGAGCGTTGGTTGTGGTCGAGTGCCCCGTTTTGGAAGGACGAACCGGCCGGCGAGCGCCCCAGTTGGCTGGCCGATCCCCCGCGGCAAGGACTGGCTTGCGCGGGTGAACGCCGCTCTCACCGCAGCCGAGTTGGCGACGGTTCGCAAGAGCGTCGAGCGCGGCACGCCGCTGGGCAGCCCGACATGGCAGCAAACGGCCGCGATTCGCCTGGGCCTGGAACCCACGCTCCGCGCTCGCGGTCGGCCGCGGAAGTCGAACGAGGCGCGAGAGAATAAATAGGGCCGATAGAAAAGATGGATGTCCCCTTTTTCTCCTCCATCGGCCGCAAACAAGATTGCAGGTGAGGCTCGTTTACGGGGGTCGGGAGGGATAGGAGTGAACGCCCTGTTACCCGCCGTCAACGGCGGGCCTGGGCGCTTCGCGAAAGCCCCGTTCAGTGAGCGTCATGTGCGCATCCTAATTGAAATCGGAGGCTTGAAACGCCGATACGACCGAAGAAGCGACTCTGACTTGGGATTGCCCAAGACAAACCGCAAGTGTATGATCCGAAACTGAAGAACCCACGGAGCCGGGACGTGACAGTGCGATGGGTCCAATTCGTTGTCCGCCTTAGTTTGGCGATCTTGCTGATCGCCAACGGGCAGACCAACGCGTTTGCCCCGTACCGCTCGTCTTGTTCGTGTTCCGTCGAAACGGCCGAGAGCGAAACGTGCGACGAGGCTTCCGCGAGTTGCTCTGGATGCAGTTGCTCCCGCCACTCGCCAAGCGACGCTCAGCAAGAATTTTCCTCGGAACCTTCGCCTCAAGATGGCTCCGAGAAGCCTCTTGAGGAACGTTCAGCGCCGTCCGAAACATCGGTAGATGCGGCTTGCCCAGGCTGTCCGTCGTGCCCGATCAAGTGCTGCACGTGTACCGTTTGCAAGCCTCCGGGCCATCACATTTCGTCCTGCTTTACGGTCGAACTCGCTTATTTAGGCTCCAGTCCAGGGGAGGTTGCTGCGCTGCTGCCCCCTCCGCCCGCCTCCGAACTCCTCCAAGTTCCGAAAATCTGATTCTTCAATTTTTGGGCATCGCTGCGCCTTAGGCGTGCGTTGCGTCTCCGTCGATTGCTATCGCTAACAAGCCGCGACTTTCCAAGACGCCTGATCGAGTTGGATGTGCGCCCTTTGCACGCCCGCTTCGATTCGTCTGCAGGGAGCATCCATATGCTGGCTTTTCGCCCGCTGCCGTGGGAATACGGCATCCGTAATCTTCTGCGCCGGCCCGGACGGAGCCTTTTGACGCTGTCCGGCTTGACGCTGGTCGTGCTTCTCGTCTTTGTGGTTGTCGGCTTCATTCGGGGCCTCGAAGCAAGTTTGGCCGTGAGCGGGGATCCGCAAGTGGTGCTGGTGCACGCAATGGGCGCCAGCGAGAACGTCGAAAACTCCTCCATTGCCGCACGTACGCCGTCGCTTCTCGCGGCCAGCTTGCCGGGCATCCAGCGTCGAACGGGCAGCGGCGGAACCCCTATCGCTTACGCGTCGCCCGAACTCTTTCTTGGAACGCAGGTAAACCTCTCCGAAGACGAGGGGGGCACGCTGGGTCTGGTCCGAGGCGTGACGCCCGCGGCCGCTCTGGTTCGCCGCAGCGTGCAGATCCTGGAGGGCGACTGGCCCAAAGCGGGAGAAGTGCTCGTCGGCCGCCTCGCTGCGACCAAGCTCGGCCGGAACGCCGAGGATCTTGCGGTCGGCCGAACCTTGACGATCGAGAACCGCACGTGGCGAATCAGCGGCCGCTTCGCGTCGATGGGCTCGGCGCTGGAGGCGGAACTGTGGTGCCCCCTTGAGGATCTGCAGCATGCAATGAAGCGGCAAGACATCAGCGTCGTCGCGTTTCTCTTGTCTCCGGGCTCCTCTCCCAGCGATGTGGACGAATTCTGCAGGGAACGGCTGGACCTCGAATTGCAAGCGACGCCCGAGACGGCATATTACGAAGGCCTCAACAAACATTACGGACCCGTACGCGCTCTCGCTTGGCTGATCGTGTTCCTGGTTGCGGGCTCGGGCGTCTTCGCGGGATTGAACACGATGTACGGAGCAGTCGTCGGTCGGGTTCGCGAGTTGGCGACCTTGCAGGCGCTGGGCTATGTTCGCCGGGCGGTCGCCCTGGCGCTGGTTCAAGAAAGCACGCTTTTGGCGGCGGCAGGATCGCTGGTCGCGTCAGCGATCGCTCTGGTCATGATCAATGGCGTCGCCGTTCGCTTCACCATGGGCGCGTTCACGCTTCGCGTGGACAGCGTGGCGCTGATGATGGGCTGCGGCATGGGCTTGCTGCTCGGCTTCGTGGGTTCGGTCCCTCCCGCCCTCAAGGCCATGCGGATGCCGATCGCCGAAGGACTGAAAACTCTGTAAATAAGTTTGCTTTCAAGGAGTCTCATGATGAATCGAATGATGGTTGCCCTCGCTTCCGTTCTCGTCGGGTCGATGCTGACGGGCTGCACCAAGACCGAGCCTTCGAAAACGGCCAAGCCTGATGCCGGCGGTAAGGAAAAGTACCTGGCAAAGGTCGAACCCGCGGCGCCGAAAAGCATCATCGACGTCAAAAAGGACGCCAAGGATGGCGATCCGGTAGTCGTCGTCGGCCGAATCGGCGGCGGCAAGACGCCGTTCACGGGACGAGCGGCGTTCACGCTGGTGGATTTGTCTTTGGAGCCCAACGACGAAGACGGCTGCGGCGATGCCTATTGCATCTTCGATCGGGACGACCTGCTCAAAGCGACCGCACTGGTGAAGTTCGTGGACCAGAGCGGCAAGACGTTGCCGCAGGACGCTAAGGCGTTCTTCGGGGTGAAGGAACTCCAGACCGTAGTGGTCCGGGGCCATGTCAAACGGGACGGAGACAAGGGACTCTCGATCGTTGCGGAAGAAATGTTCGCACGGCCGTAAAGTCGCGCGAGTCCTGAGCAAAGGAGAGGATTAATCATGGCGAACCCTATAGATCTGCGGCAACTCGCTATCCAGCGCAACAGCCCGGCCGCGAAGGCGCCCGGGCGCCGTTCGCGCCGCTTCGGGACTCGCTACGCCCTTCCGGGCGTTGTGTTCCTTGGGTTTTTCGCGGTAATCGGATGGGCGGTCCGAGACCGATACCTCCCCTCGCGGCAGGTGACGGTCGTGCCGGTGCTCGCGACGACCTCGGAGATCCGAAACGAGGGGACGCCTCTGTTTCAAGCCGCGGGATGGGTCGAGCCTCGTCCATCGGCGAACCTCGTCACGGCGTTGGCGGAGGGGACCGTCGACAAGCTGTTCGTGGTGGAGGGTCAGCGAGTCAAGGCTGGCGACGTCATCGCCCAGCTGAATCCAGCGGACGCGGAGTTTGCTTTACACGCCGCGGAGGCGGACTTGGAGCTTCGGAAGTCGGAGTTGTCGGTGGCGCATGCCGCAGTCAAGGCGGCCCGCGCCAACTTCGAAAGACCCGTCCATCTTCAGGCGGCGTTCGGGGAAGCGGAAGCGCTGGCGGCTCAAAAGGAAACCGAGCTGGCAAGTTTGCCTTTTCAGACCACGGTCGCCAAGGCAAGACTTGAGCTGGCGCGCCGAACTTACGAAGGCAAGCAGACGGCAGCCGGGGCCGTTCCTCCGATCCAACTTCAGCAGGCCAAGAGCGAGTTGGACTCAAGCCAAGCCGCCTACGCCGAGATCGCGAATCGGGACAGCCTCCTGAAGCGTGAGGTCGTGGCCCACCGTCTGAAGCGCGACGCCGTACAGCATCGGTTAGTTCTCAAGACCGAGGAAATCCGTCATCTCGCAGAGACGGAGGCCAATGTGAAGGGATGCGAAGCGCGTTGCCGGCAGGTTCAGGCGGCGTTGGACGGAGCCCGCCTTCGTCTGCAACGGATGACGGTTAGGGCTCCGGTGGACGGGCAGGTGTTGGCTCTCCCCGCAAGGCCGGGGATGCGGGTCATGGGGTTGTCGCCTTGGACTCTTCATGATTCGAGCACGGTGGCGAGTCTTTACGATCCCGCGTCGCTTCAGGTGCGAGCGGACGTAAGGCTCGAAGACGTGCCGCGGGTGCAATCAGGGCAAAAGGTGAAGATCGAGACGGCCGCGGCGCCGGGCGGGGCTCTGGACGGGGAAGTCCTGCAAGCGACGTCGCAGGCCGACATTCAGAAGAACACGTTGCAGGTCAAAGTCGGGCTGAAATCGCCGCCGTCCTCCGTTCGGCCCGACATGCTCGTGCAGGTGACCTTCTTGGCGCCGCCTTCCCCGAAGAACACGGATGCGGGGAACCAGCCGCTGCGCTACCTGATCCCTCGGTCGTTGGTCGAAACCGGCGAAAGCGGCGCCCGCGTCTGGATTGCCGATCGAGCCGGAAACGTCGCTCGTGCACGGAGCGTGACGCTGGGCCAGACGTCCGGTGATTTGATCGAAGTCGTCGGGGGATTGAACTTGGCGGACCGCGTCATTTCGGGCGGTCGGGAAGGTCTCATCGACGGACAACGAATCACGGTGGTTGGTGAGGATCTGGGGGCAGGAGCCGGCCCAGGCGGCGTCGGTCCCACCCCGAAGTCGCCTGCGACGGGCACTTCGAAGAATTCGAACGCCAAGAAATAAGGAGCAGCCGATGGCACTCGTCGAAATACGAAACGTGACCAAAGAATATCGCAAGGGCGAACAGACGATTACGCCGCTCAAGGACGTAACCCTGGACGTGGATCGAGGGGATTTCGTGTCCCTCATGGGCGCGAGCGGTTCAGGCAAGAGCACGCTGCTCAACCTGATCGCCGGGATTGATCGGCCGGTGTCGGGGCAGATCGTCATCGGCGGAACCGATATCACACGCTTGTCGCGAACCGCTCTGGCTCAGTGGCGAGCCACTCATGTGGGCTACGTGTTTCAGCTTTACAATCTGATTCCAGTCTTGACCGCCTACGAGAATGTCGAGCTGCCGCTGCTGCTTCTGCCGCTCTCTTCCGCGGAACGCCGCAAGCGAGTGGAAATCGCCTTGGAGGCGGTGGGCTTGGCGGATCGCGCCGATCATTACCCCCGGCAATTGTCGGGCGGCCAGGAGCAGCGGGTCGGCATTGCCCGGGCCATCGTTGCAGATCCGGTCATCGTGGTTGGAGACGAGCCGACGGGCGATCTGGATTCCGAAATGTCCGGGCAAATCCTCGACCTGCTGCAGCAACTCAACCGGGAGCTGGGCACAACCTTTCTGATGGTCACTCATGATCCAAAAGCGGCCGCCATTGCTCGTCGGCGTCTGCGATTGGAAAAGGGGCAGTTGATCGAGCCGGAACTGCCCACGGTGGCCCTTGTCATGAGGAGCGCCTAATCCATGTGGAAATTTCTCCCTTACGTCTTCAAAAGCGTGTGGCGGCAACGGACCCGCACTCTGCTGACGGTCAGCGGCGCTGCGACCGCCCTGTTCGTTTTCACCTTCGTCGGATCCGTTCAGCAGGGTTTGGCGAACTTGACGCGCGGAAGTGCCGCGGAACGCACGCTCATCGTTTTTCAGGCAAGCCGGTTCTGCCCCAGCACCAGCAAGCTTCCGGAGGATCATGGCCGTACCATCGCCAAAGTAGCCGGCGTGAAGGAGATCGTGCCGATCCAAGTGTTCATGAACAATTGCCGCGCCAGCCTGGATCTGGTCGTTTTTCACGGCCTTCCGGCTGACAAGTTGCGGCAGAATCGAAACCTTTCGCTTCTGAGCGGCGATTGGGGAACCTTCGAAAAAGGGCGAGATGCCGCTCTGGTGGGACGAGCCCTGGCGAAACGCCGCGGCCTAAGCGTCGGGCAGCGATTCACCATTGGAGAGGTGTCGATCACGGTCGCTGGAATCTATGCAGCCGCGACCGGGGCGGAAGAAAGTTTCGTGTACACGCACCTGGGTTTCCTGCAGCAAACCAAGGGACTGAATGCTGTCGGCAAAGTGACGCAGTTCGAGGTCGTCCTCGACGACGGCGCGGATCCGCGAACGGTCGGCCGAGCAATCGATCAAGGCTTCCGCAGCGCGGCGGTCGCGACGGATACCCGGCCGAAAGGCGTTTTTCAGGCTCGGGCTGCCGGCGATTTGGCCGAGTTGATCGGCATGACGCATTACCTTGGGTATGCCTGCATCGGCCTTGTCTTGGCCCTGGTCGCCACGACGACGGTGATGGCGGTGCAAGATCGAGTGCGCGAACATGCCGTCTTGCAGACGCTCGGGTTCACGTGGCGGCGGATTTTCGGCTTGGTGCTGACCGAGAGCATCATCGTCAGCGTGGTTGGCGGATTGCTTGGGATCGCGCTGGCGCTGATTCTCTTGCTTTCGAGCGGCCTGGCGATCGGCACGGAAGGAGTGACGATTTCCGTCGCGCCGTCCGCGGGTTTGGCCGTCACCGGGCTTCTCGTCACGGCGGTTGTCGGGTTGCTCGCCGGCCTCGTGCCCGCATGGCAGGCATCGCGGGCGGAGATTGTCGCGTCGTTGCGGCAAGCATGATCGAAGTGCGGCGCGTTCGGAGATGCGCCGCCGGTTTTTCCTCAATGAAGGAGTATAGCGATGACGAAGAAGATGACAGGCGCCTTCGCGGCAGTCGCCCTACTGGTTTGGGGCCTGGGACAAGCGCTAGGCCAGGGGCCGGCGGCCGGGTCTCCGGATCCTAAAACGACCATCACGGTAGTGGAAATGCACTGCGCGGGCTGCGCCAAGCGAATCGGGAATAAGCTATATGCTGTAGCGGGCGTGGGCGCCGTCCATTTCGACGTCGCAAACAAGAATCTTATCGTCACGCCGCAAGCGAACCGTGCCTTGTCCCCACGCGCCTTGTGGGAAGCGGTCGAACAAGCCGCGGATCGGCCCGTTCGACTGCAAGGACCGAGCGGAGTGTTTACGAGCAAGCCGCAGTCGTAGTTGGATTCGCAGTGGAATCGCATCGCCGTGCCGCGAAGGATTCGCGGCACGGCTGAGAATCGATCGTTCAGGGACGAAGGAGACAGGCATGAAGCCGTTATCCGATTCAATGCTTGGTGCGGCCGCCTGGATCGCGCTTGCGATGGCGGGGCCAGTCGTGTGCTCTGCCCAGGCGCAAAGCAAAGCTTCGAGCGCGGCCGACGCCCCCGCGGTGTTTCTGCCTTTGCAGGCAGGAGGCGCGCCGTCGAGTCCGGAAAAGGCGCCTGACCCTCGCGCCGTTCCGCCGCAACCGGGGATCGGCCTCGAAGAACTCATTCGCATGGCGGGCGAAAACCATCCCGCATTGCGTCAAGCTCAATTCGACATCAACGCGGCACGAGGTCGAGCCATTCAAGCGGGGCTTTACCCGAATCCAACCGTCTCGTTCATCTTCGACGAACTGGGAGACAGGACGGGGCCTCAGGGCGTCAACACGCTTCCCTTGATCACTCAGGAAATCGTCACCGCTCGCAAGCTCCAGCTCAGCCGGGCGGCGACCGAGCGAGAAGTGGATCAAGCTGCGCTCGCGTTGACCCGGCAGCGCCTGATCGTCTTCACCGCGGTCCGGCAGGCCTATTTCGACGCCCTGGCGGTTCAGCGCCGTCTCCAAATCCTCAGAGAACTCGTCGGCATCGCGGAAAAAGGCTTCTCCAACGCCCAAAAATTGTTGGCGGCGGAACAGGCGGCCAAGGCGGACGTGCTGCAATTCCAGATCGACTTGAATCGCAACCGCTCTCAGTTGGAGGCCGCCGAACAAGAGTTGCTTCCCGTATGGCGTCAGCTCGCATCGAGCATTGGTGCGCCTGACCTTCCGGTCATGCAGCTTCAGGGAAGCTTGGACTTGCCCATCCCCGCCTACGATCTTGAACGAACGCGGCTCTTGGTTTCCGAATTGCACCCAGAAGTCATTGCGGCACAGGTCGGCATCACGCGAGCCGAATTCGTCTTGCAACGGCAGAGGGTCGAACCCATTCCGAACGTCACGGTCGGCGCGGCCTACGTTCGCCAGAACCAGAACAAGAGCAGCGATTACACCGTCCAATTCAGCATGCCGATCCCCGTGTGGAATCGCAACCAGGGAAACATTCGCGCGGCCGAAGCCGAACTCGGCAAAGCCAGGCTCGAAGTCGGAAGGGTTCAAAGCGAGTTGACCAATCGCGCCGCAACCGCGTTCCGGCAGTATGCGGCAACCAAAAAGCAGGCGGAACGGTATCGAATCTCGATTTTGCCCGCGGCAACGGAGGCGTATCAACTGAACATGGCGGCCTTCCGCGGCGGACAATTCGAATACCTGAAGGTGCTCGTCGCCCAGAGGTCCATTGCCGAATCGAATTTGGAATACGTTCGGTTTTTGGCCGAACAATGGCGAGCGGCGAGCGAAATCGCGGGACTCCTCCAGGAAGATGCAGCTTGGCCTGCGGTCATGTGCGCCCAGGCGGCGGCGCCTGCCGCTTCCGAACCAAAGGAGTAAGGCCGCCAAGCCGAAGCTATTAGGTGGTTGTTTCGGAACCTCCGTCTTCCGCTTGCGGCTTCGCGAGATCAGGGCATTCTCCGAACGCGAAGCGGCAAGCGGAAGACGGAGGTTTCGAAACAAGTTTTAAGCTAAGGCGAGTGACAACTGCAAGTCTCCCCTCTCCCTTCGGGAGAGGGGCCGGGGGTGAGGGCGTGCGACGTGGCGCTGCGCGAGTAAGGCCCTCTCACCCCCAGCCCTCTCCCGGAGGGAGAGGGAGGTAGACCATCTCCCCCGCTCGCCGAAGCATGGATCCATCTGGCTTGTTGACTTGCTTGGCGGAAATTGATACGAAGAAGGCATACCAGGAGGTTGAGCGAATTCATGCTGGGCCGGGTGATGAGGTTCCTGTTGGCTCTCCTGCTGCTTGTGCCGCCCGGAGTCTGCACGTGCTTTGCATCGGACCATGTTTGCCAAGCTGAAGCTCGCGAGTCGCCCCAGGAAGCAAGTCACGTCCCTTGCAATAATCATCACGACCATGAAAAGGTCGTCGAGCCTTGCAACCACGAAAACAGCGATCGCGTTCCGGGGGAAGAGTACGAACCCGCGGGCATCGATCGTTTCGCTAGCAGCAGGGTTGCGTCGCAGGAGCATTCCTCTGGCCAGCATCAGAGCCATGTTCCAATCCATGCGCCGACTTGTCTGGTTGCACGCATATTGACGAACTCAGGGGCTTCGGAAATCAAAACCGAGCCGCTTACGTCGACGGTTCCGATGGGTTCCGCATGCCTTCCAATCCTCATTCGTTCGACGCCATGGCTGGTTTGGAATGACGACTGGGGGATCCCATGCCGTTCGTGCCCTTTGTTCATTTCGCATTGCGTTCTGCTCATTTAGCCGACTTTGATCGTTGACTTCTCCTTGGATTGCGTGAATACGCGACCTCGGCGAGGCATTCGCATTCGCATGTCTGGGTCGTACCCTCATCTTTCCAAGTTCGACGGACTCCGTAGAGGCGGACATGAATCTTCGTAGTCTTCTCATCGTAGCTGCCGGAATCGCGACGCTTGGCACAGCGGCCTGGCTCACGCGCGACAAATGGGAACCTTGGCTTGGGACCGGTTCTGCGCAGTCGGCGGCGGAAAAGAAGGAAACCGACCATCCCGGCCACGACCACGGCGGCCCCGAGCGAGTGAAGCTGAGTCCCCAAGCGCAGGCGAATCTCCGACTTGTGGTCAAGCCGATTCAACCCCAAACGTTTTTGCGGCATCTTCAGCTCCCCGCAATCATCGTCGAGGGTCGAGGTCGAAGCACCGGCGACCGGGGTGTGGTCGCCCCCATCGCGGGCATCATTCAGTCCGTCTCGGTTCATGCTGGAGACATCGTTTGGCCAGGCGACGTTCTTCTATCGCTGCGCATCAACAGCGAAGCCCTGCAGGCCAGCCAAACCGAACTTTACAAAACCGCCCAAGAGGTCCAAATCACTGAAGACCAGCGGCGGCGACTGGAAAAACTCGCAGGGGGGGCGGTTCCTCAGGCTCGGCTTACGGAACTTCAGTATCAGTTGGACCGCCTCAATGCTACGCGCAAAGCATACCGAGCCGACTTGACGGTCAAAGGCTTGACCTCTGACCAACTCGAGCAGGTTGAGAGCGGAAAGTTTCTCCGCGACCTTTCCGTCCAGGTGGCCGGAGTTTGGGAAAAGACCGAAACGCCGAACGGCGGCCCGCTGCTCGAGGTCGAGGACTTAAGGGTTCAGCGCGGAGAGCAAGTGCAGGCAGGGCAGATTTTGGCCACCCTCGCGAATCATCAGAGTCTCTTCATCGAGGGGCGAGGTTTTCGGGAAGACACTCCTTTGCTTGAAAAGGCGGTCGCCCAAGGCTGGCCCGTCCTTGCGACTTTTCTCGAAGAGAAAGAAGGGGCATGGCCCACGCTCGAGCAGCCGCCGCTCAAGATTCTCTACCTGGCCAACGCGTTCGATCCCGGCAGCCAAACGTTTCCTTTTTTCGTGCATCTGCCGAACCAGTACCGCGAATATTCCCACGATCAGAAGACATATCGGCTTTGGCGCTACAGGCCCGGCCAGCGAGTGCAGCTTGGCGTTCAAATCGAGGCAATCGAGAACGTGTTCGTTCTGCCGGTCGGGGCCGTCGCCCGTGAGGCCGCCGAAGCGTACGTGTTTCGGCAGAACGGCGATGCCTTCGACCGCAAGCCGGTCCATGTGGTCTACGAAGACGCTCGCCATGTCGCGATCGCCAATGATGGGAGCATCTTCCCGGGCAGCTATATCGCTCACAACGGCGCCGAAGGGCTGAACCGCGCCCTCAAAGCCCAAGCGGAAGGCGGCGGCGGGCAAGATGCCCACGCCGGGCACAATCACTAAGAGGGACGCGCCATGTTGAATTCCGTGATCCGCTTTGCATTGCATTACCGAATGCTTGTCGTCCTCACTGCGCTGGGCGCCTTGGTCTATGGCGGTTATGTGACCGCCACTCTTCCCATCGACGTCTTCCCTGATTTGGACCGGCCTCGAGTCGTCGTCATGACTGAGGCATTAGGCCTCGCTCCGGAAGAGGTTGAGACGCTTGTGACGTTCCCTTTGGAGTCGGCGTTCTTGGGTGCGACCGGCGTCCAGGACGTGCGGAGCACGTCAGGGCTCGGGTTGTCGGTGATCTATGTCGAGTTCGACTGGGGAACGAACATCCAAGTCGCGCGACAAACGGTCCAAGAGAGGCTGACGACCACCCAAGGGGCTATGCCTCAAGGGGTTCGCCCGCAATTGGCCCCGATCAGTTCGATCATGGGGCAAATCATGGTTGTCGGAATGCATCGGCGGCAGGGGCCCTTCGGGGGTGAATTGGCCCCGGTCGGCGGAAACGGCGTCTTTGCCGAACTCGTTCATGATCCCGAGCAGGGCTCCGTGACGATGCGGCTTTGGAATACGAAGGGGCGCCGGGGGCCGGAAGAGTGGAAGCCGGTTAAGGCGGAAGGCAATTCGATAGCGTTAACGTGGGGGCTCGCAGACAACACTGCGACGCTCGGCGAAGCGATACCAGTTGAAAAGACGGAACCGAAATCGCGAGCGCGCAAAGTCGCGCTCCAGCCCTTGGAAAACTCGACGGTTCTTTCGGCCAAAAGCGAGCTTTTGAAGAACACCGAGAATCAACCCGGATTTTTCGAAGTGGAGCGGAAAGCGACGATCTCGGTCGAGGGACGCGAGCACCAAATCGTATTCCCGCCTACAGGGCGCCGACAAATGGATCTGCGCACAACGGCAGACTGGGTGGTGCGGCCTCGTTTGCTTAAGGTTGCGGGCATCGCCCAAGTCATGGTCATGGGAGGCGGCCGAAAGCAGTACCAAGTCCTCGTCAACCCGACTGCTCTCCTGTCCTATGACGTCTCGCTGCTGCAAGTGGAGCAGGCGCTCAAAGACAACAACGTCAACACCAGCGGCGGCTATGCCGTTCGCGGCGGAAAGGAGCAACCAATCCGCATCTTAGGTCGGCTTGGTCCACGACCCGAATCGGTCATTGCCGAAATCGAACAGATTCCCGTCAAGACGACTGGCCAACGCCCGGTCCTCTTGAAGCAGGTCGCCCGCGTCGTCGAAGGACCCCAGCTCAAACGAGGCGACGCAGGGATCAACGGGAATCCTGGCGTCGTCTTGACCATCACGAAGCAACCTCATGTCGATACCCGCGATCTCACGGAGCGGGTTGTCTCCGCGCTTCAGGAACTCGAACCGTCGCTCCCCGCGGACGTCGTCGTCAACTCGCAGCTTTATCAGTTACGCCAGTTCATCGATCGCGGCGTCTACAACGTGGGGGAAGCGCTGGTGGTCGGCGCCGTGTTGGTGCTGATCATTCTGTTCCTTTTTCTTCTGAACTTCCGTACGACGTTCATCTCGCTGAGTGCAATTCCCTTATCGCTTGTCATCACCGGACTCGTGTTCGAAGCCATGGGTTGGTTCACCGGCACGGCGTTGTCCATCAACGTCATGACGCTAGGCGGCATCGCGGTAGCCCTTGGCGAACTGGTGGACGACGCCGTCGTGGACGTCGAGAACATCTTCCGCCGACTGAAGGAAAACAACGCATTGCCCAATCCGCGATCGGCATTGCGCGTGATCTACGAGGCGAGCGTCGAAGTCCGCAGCGCCATCGTCTTCGGCACCGCAGTCGTCATCCTGGTGTTTATCCCGCTCTTCGCCTTGGGAGGCGTCGAGGGCAGGCTGTTTACGCCGCTCGGCGTTGCATACATCGTCTCGATCCTCGCTTCACTGCTCGTCTCCCTGACCGTGACGCCCGTGCTCTCCTATTATTTGCTGCCGCAATCCCGTGCGACGCATTCGGAGAAGGACAGCCCTCTCTTGCGATTCATGAAATGGGGAGCGGGCTTCCTCATTCGCTTCAGCATGGCCCACGCCAGTCTGATTCTTGCCGCCACATGGGTGCTGGTGGGAATAAGCCTCTGGCAGATGACCCGCCTCGGCGCCGACTTTCTGCCCCCCTTCAACGAGGGAAGCATTCAGTTGAACGTATCGCTGCCTGCCGGCTCGCCTTTGGAGGCTTCCATTGAAGTCGCTGCGATGATCGACGCGAAGCTTCGCGAACTTCAGAAATCCGAATCGAATCGTGATGGCCCCATCCTCCAGTTCACGCGGCGTACCGGGCGGGCGGAATTGGACGAGCACGCCGAACCGGTCAGCGCCAATGAGTACATCGTCGCGCTGAATCCCGCGGTCGGGCACGATCGCTCCGCGGTCATCAAGGAGATACGCGAGGGAGTCAGGGGAGTAGTGGCCGGCGTGGACGTGGAGGTCGAGCAACCGCTCCAGCATCTGATCAGTCACATGATTTCCGGCGTAACGGCCCAGATCGCAATCAAGGTTCATGGAGACGATCTGGACTCGCTTCGCAGGGTCGCGACGCAGATCAAGGGAGCAGTGCAAGGCATCGAAGGAGTCACTCCCCCGGTCATCGAATCGCAGCGCATGATCGAGGAACTGCATATCCGATTGCGGCCGGACCGTCTGGCCATGTACGGCGTCAGCCGCGCCTCGGTTGCGGAACTCTTGAGCGTGGCGCTTAAGGGAGCGGAGGTGTCCCAAGTGGTGGAGGGGCAACGCCGCTTCGATCTCATGGTGCGTCTCGATGAACCTTACCGCACGGACTACGCGAATTTGGCCCGACTTCGTATCGACTTGCCAGGAGGCCGAGGCCCAGTCGCGCTGGGAGAACTGGCATACATCAACGACGGTGCCGGCGCCAATCTCGTCAATCGCGAAAACGTTCGTCGCCGCATCGTGATTCGCGTCAACGCTCAGGGGCGCGATTTGGCGAGCGTCGTCAAGGACATCGAACGCCAAATCGACGAGCGCGTCCGGCCAAGTTTGCCGGAGGGGTATTTCATCGAATACGGAGGACAGTTCGAGAGCCAACGCCGTGCGACGACGTTGATCAGCGTGCTGGCATTAGGTTCGTTCGTCGGCATGTTCGCCGTCCTCTACATGCTTTATCCTTCCACTCGGATCGTCTTGCAGATCCTCAACGCCTTGCCCGCTGCCTTCATCGGAGGAGTGTTCGCGCTCGTGCTTACGCGTCAGACGCTGACAGTGGCCAGCTTGGTGGGATTCATCTCGCTCGGAGGGATTGCGGTTCGCAACGGGATCCTTCTGGTTACCCACTACTTCCACCTGATGCGTTACGAGGGCGAATCCTTTTCGCGAGACATGGTGCTGCGCGGAAGCTTGGAGCGGCTCTCTCCCGTGTTGATGACCGCTTTAACCGCCGGTATCGGCCTGGTTCCCTTGGTCTACGAAGGCCAGGCGCCAGGGCGGGAGATCCTCTATCCCGTTGCCACCGTCATTCTCGGCGGTTTGGTCACGTCGACCCTTTGCGAGTTCCTGCTCCACCCCGGCTTATTCTGGCGGTTCAGCGGGCGGGACGCGGAGCATTTGGCCCGAATGAGGGAAGACGAAGACGAGCTTTCGCAAACCGATGCCAAACATGGGCCTGCAATGCATGGGCCTGCAGTGCACTAAAGGCGAGCGGCGCCTGCATTTCTCCCCTCTCCCTCCGGGAGAGGGGCCGGGGGTGAGGGCGTGCGACGGGGCGCTGGGCGAGAAAAAGGCGCCTTCACCCCAGCCTTCCCTCTTAACCCGCGATCAGTTTTTCACCAAGGTTTCAGGAGAAATCGAGATGATGCGTGTTCTTGCTTGGACAACAAATGGCTTGGCGATGCTTTCGGTCGCGGCGCTGCTGGGCGCCGGCGGATGCAACAAGTCGGATTCCGGAAAAGGAAAGGACGCTGCCGCTCCCGCGAACAAGGCGGCGGACCAAGGCAAGGCGCCCGCCGATGGCGCGAAGGACGGCGCGAAGAAGGACGCCCATGTAGAGAAAGGCCCCCACGGCGGCTCATTGGCCGAATGGGGCGAGGAGAAATACCACGCCGAGTTCACCGTGGATCACGGCAAGAAAACCGCGACGGTCTACATCCTGGATGGCGAGGCGAAAAAGGCGACCCCCATTGCCGCGGAGTCGATCACGCTCAGCCTCTCCAACGTGAAGCCTCCCGTTCAAGTCACGCTCAAGGCGGCTCCCCAGGCTGACGATCCCAAGGGCCAGGCCTCGCGCTTCACCGGAACGCATGATCAACTCGCCAAGGAAATGGAATTCGAGGGCGAGATCAGCGGCAAGGTCGGCGACACTCCTTACGCGGGCAAGTTCAAGGAAAAAGATCACGACGATCACAAGAAGAAGTAAGGCGAGCGACGCCTGCATTTCTCCCTCTCCCTCCGGGAGAGGAGGGAGAGGGGAGGGAGAGGGGCCGGGGGTGATGGCGTGCGACGGGCGTCGCGCGAGAAAAGGCGTCCCTCTCCCGGAGGGAGAGGGAGTGAAGATGATCTCCTGCCGCTCGCCCTAATTCACCAGCGATTCCAGCAAGTTGTCGGCTCTGGCTTTCTTCCACTTCGCGAGCCATCTCACGAAACGCCGCCGTTGCTCCGGCAGACGGCGTTGGTGGAATCGAATCGTGGCGTCGATGCCGGGGCGGTAGCGGGGCCAGAGCTTGGGGTGCATCTTTTGCAGACGCTGTTTCAAATCGCTGAGCCGGCCATGAGCAACATAGCTGTCGTTCGCGAGGCCCAAGATTTCCTGCATGGCGACGATCTCGGGGTAGATCTCATCGCGGAAGGCGGGAGCGAAGCAGGCGGCGAAAATCTCCATCGCATAGCGAAGCTGTTTGCCGAGGATGCGGACTTGATGCAAGTGCTCGTAAGGCTGTAGATCCTGGCTCGCGGCCTCCTCGAGGTCGCGGAAGAGTTGCGCCAGAAGCGGCGCCGCGGATCGGCGCAGCGGGGCCGACCCTTTGCGTCCGCCGTCTAACGATTCGAGCGTATCCTTCACCGTCTGGTCGAACTCGAGTTGGACCTGCACAAGGTCGTCCAAATGATGCTGTGCAACCACCCGTTGCCCCTGGCCGAAGCCGAGCAGGAAATCGAGCCCAGACTGTTGTTTGGCGTCGGCCGTGTTTGCTCGCTCGCCCATGGCTTCGAGAAAGACGTCCCAATCGCGGGCAGCGCCTGCGGCGCGGCGAATCTTCCGCAGCGTCTTGCGGATCGTGGAGTAGGACTTCGACGGCAGGCACTCGGCAAAAATGCGAACCGCGGCCCCGGCCCGGCGGGTGCTCACCCGAAGCTGGTGGACGTACTCGATATCGTCGGCCGCATGGAACACGGCGGCCGGCAGGCGCTCGGAGACGGCGCCGAGGCGTAGCTCCAGCACGCGGCGCGCAGCCGACTCCATGGGCACATCGCCCGAAAGGTCGCCGATCCACTTCGATTCCGCCATACATTCCTCGTCAGGCATAGGATGCAGGTTTATTCTCGGAAGAAGCGGCGACGTGATGATGAAATTTCCGCGAAAGTGCGATAGGGTGACGCAAGGCCCAAGCCCAGGGGGCGACCGTAGGGAGCTCCTGGGTTCGCTTCGCGAGAGAGTAGATGCGAGAGAGCGGAAAGTAGAGAAGAAACGACGGCAAGCCGTTTGCCTCTTGTCTACTCTCTACTTTCTCCTCTCTACTCTCTCGCGAAGCGATCCCAGGAGCTCGCTGCGCTCGCCCCTGGGCTTGAAGCGAACTTCAAAAAAGTACGATTACTCGATGCACTCACTTCTCCCGCTCGTCGCTGCTTTGATGGTCGCCCAGGCGCCGGCGGAAGTGCCGTTGCCTGCGATTGAAACCAAATTCATTCAGGCGCATCCCGCCCCAGCCGTTGCCGATCAATGGATGCGGACCAAGACGCGAGCGGTCGTGTTGATCCACGGCATCAAGCCGCATGTTTGGAGTGCGTCGAAGATTCGCGAGCCGTTGTTTCACGATTGGCAGCTTGCCGGCAGCGCCGTGGCTCAAACGCTGGGTAAGGATGGCGACGTCTATTCGTTCGCCTGGGGGCAAAACGGCGGGTTGGATGCGGTCGTCAACCATCCCGCGTTGCCCCAGGCGATCAAGAAACTGAAGTTCATGGGCTACGAGGAAATCGTGCTGATCGGCCATAGCGCCGGCGGTCTGGTCGCGCGGATGTTGGTGGAAGATCAGCCGGAGTTGGGCGTCGCCAAAGCGATTCAGGTCTGCGCGCCGAACGGCGGAGCGCCGCTGGCAGGGGCAGCCTTCGCGGTTCGCCGCGATCAGGAATCGCTGCTCCGCTCGCTGACGACGGCCGAACGCCGTAAGTGCCTGGAGTCGCGTAACGGCTGTGTCATCCCCCAGAAATGCCAGTTTCTTTGCGTGGTCGGTTTTGCGGGGCTGGGAACGGATGGCTTGGTGCCGATCACCTCGCAATGGACGGAAGAGCTGCAAAAGCAAGGCGTCCCCGCCGTCCGCCTATCAGCGACCCACTGGACCGCGATGCGCTCCGCACGGTCGGCGGAAAAGCTCGCGGAGTGGGTGAACGCCAGTCACCCACGCTGGGATGCCGAACAAGTCAAGGCCGCAAGAAAAGTCGTGCTAGGCGAGTAACAAAAAAGCCGCTCTTCAATTTGCAACCTGAAATTCGCAATTCGAATTTAGATTCATTTTCCGAAGCGAATCAAGTCCACGAAGATGGGCGTGAGCCGCGGGTCGAATTGGCGGCTGGCGCCTTCCAGCAATTTTTCCAGCACGGATTCGATCGGCAGTGACTCGCGATAGACCCGTTCGCTGGTGAGTGCGTCGAAGAAGTCGGCGATCGTCACAATGCGGGCGAGCAGGGGGATGGACTCGCCAGGCAACCGGTCCGGATAGCCCTGACCATCGTAACGTTCGTGATGATGACGAACGGCGGCGAGCACATCCGGCGAGCGAACGATCGTGGCGAGGATTCGTTCGCCCACGACGGGATGGTCGCGGACGTTGTCGAGTTCCTCGCGCGTCAGCGACGAGGCTTTGTAAAGGATGTCGTCCGGCACGCCGATCTTGCCGATGTCGTGAAACTTGGACGCCAGGGCCAGTTGCTTCATCGTTCTGCTATCGAGTCCAAGGCGGACGCCCAGGCGTAGGGCAAAGGCTCGAACACGGAGCGAATGGCTCGCGGTCGCCGGGTCGCGGGCTTCAAGCGTCCTGAACAGGCAGGCGACGGCGTTTCGAAACGTATCCTTGCGACGTTCGCGATGTTGGTCCCGTTCCCGCGTCAGTTCTTGGTGAACTTTGGATCGCTCGATCCGGCGATGGAATCGGCGAAGCGAATGCCGCAAGGCGTGTCGAAATTCGTCGAGCTGAAAAGGCTTGAGGAAGAAGTGGTTTGCCCCTTCTTCAAGAGCGGATTCGACCGCTTCGTCTTCCTGCACGCCGGTGATGACGATGACGGAAATCTCGGGCCATCGCCGTCCGATCTCTTCGACCAACCACGCGCCGCCGCGTCCGGGCATGCGGAGATCGGTGACGACGACCGGCGTTGGATTGCGCTCGAGGAGGACGACAGCTTCCTCGGCGGAGCGGGCGCCCTGGCAATCGAAGTTCCACGAACGGGCCGCGCGCATCATGACGTTGAGCGCGTGCGGCTCGTCATCGACGAGCGTCACCTTGCGTCGGTCATGATCGGCAAACGCACGCATGCGCCGGGCCCTTGGAGTGAAAGAGCGAGTCTACCGAGAACATCGGGCCTTGCAACGTCAACCGGCGTGGAAATGAGGCGCTGCGGCGAGAATTCCGGCATTCAGGGCAAGCCTTAGCGATGGCGCCGAAGGAAGCGAAGAAAGCGAAGGAAGCGAAGGAGCGGCAGCAACGACGTTGCGGGCGAAGAATAGCGAGCTGCCGCTGGCCCCGGCTGTTTCTCCCCTCTCCCTCCGGGAAAGTCCGGGAGAGGGGAGAAATGGAGCATGCCCTCACCCCCGGCCCCCGGAGTCGCCCCCGGAGGGAGAGGGGAGAGATGCAGGCGCCGCTCGCCTTAGGCGGCTGGTACGGCATCCCTCGAAGTCTCTTCGTCACCAGACAGCGAAGACAGAATCATTACGTACAAAATGATGGAGGACTTAGGCGAAATGATGGGACAGATTATTGAAGCAAAATTGAGGCAATGGCGTTCCTTCTTCTGCATCCCATTCTTTTCATCATTTTGTCTGTATCTTCCATCATCTGAACGTAATGATTCTGTCTTCGCTGTCTGGGGACGAAGAGACTTCTAGTAGGGATGCCGTACCAGCCGCCTAACGGCGGCTGCTCGCCTGGTCATTGCCAGTTTAGTTGTTCATGCCGACGACGTTTTTGCCGAGGACTTCAGCGTTTTTGGTCTTGATGGGCGTGGTCACGCCGTCGAATTTGCAGTCGATCGCTTCGATGTAGTCATTTACGGGTGGGCGAACGTCTTTGTTGGCATCGAGGTAAATACCCTGAGGGGCGCCCTTCGATTCGCCTTCGATACGAACCAGCTTGATCGGCCTTGAGTCCTGGCCGGCCGCGTTCGTCATCAGGATGCCGGCGTTCGCGAAGTGCTTTAGTTTCATGTCCTCGATCGCCACATTCGGCGATTCCAGGGCGATGTGAATGAGGTTGCTCGTCTTCTTGCCGCCTTCAAGCGTCCCATCCAGCGTGATTCCCTTTCCAGCGAAGCGAACGTTCTCGCAGTTGTTGACGTAGATCAGCGGCGTGGCTGGATCATTTTGCACGAACGACGTCCAAACGACTTCCTTCCCCGGCGCGGCCTGAATGACGATATCTCTCGCCTTGATGAGCGTCAGATTTTCTTTGTGCACGTCGTCGGCGAGCTGGATCGTATCGCCGGGCTTCGCGGAACGCAGGGCATGCTCGATGGTGCGAAACGCCTTCTTTCCCTCGTCGCGCGTCACGACAAGCGTTTGCGGCGCGCGTTCTTTCCGGACAGGCGTTGCCGGGGGTTGGACGAACCACCAGATGGCCGTCCCCGCGATCGCAAGCACGACGAATGCGACGGACGCGATGCGAAAGATCAAGCGGCTCTTGGACGTCATCACCGGAGCGGCCGTCGCGCCTTTGCGGCGACCGGCGGATGCAGGAGCGGTATCGCCCTGGGAGACGAAGTTGTCGGTATCGGGGGCGAAATCGGCGAAGCCGTTTTCTTCGGGCTCTCCTTCAGTCGTCGTGGTCCGCGGCTGATGTTTGCCGACGGAAAAATCGAGGGCGGAACCTGGTTGAATCGGCGAGGGCAACGGTGTCGGCGCAATCGGGGGCGCTGGCGGGGGAACTGGAGTTTGGGGCCTCGAAGCCGTGACGGTCCCGCTTGGCGTGCGTGGCGCAACCGGCGCTGGGCTGGGCGTTTTGGGTACGGCCGGCGTTGTCCGCACCGCGGCGGGAGCAGGCATCGGCTTGGGCGAGGGGGGCGGAGCCGAAGCGGCACGCGGTGCGGGCGTGGCCGGACGAGTCGGCGCGGCGGAAGGCGAAGAGGGCGGCTTCGTCATCCCTTGCAGGGCCTTGGGCGACGATGCGGAATCGTTCTTGGTGACGGCGGTGTTGTCCGTCGATCCATCGCTCATCATCACGCCGGTGGCGGCGGGACTGAGGTTCGGCATTTCCGATTCAGGGGGCGGGCCGATCGGAATCTGCGTGAACGGAGCCAAAACGTTCGCCACTTCCATCGGAATCTGAAATCGCTTGTCCGCCTCCTTCGCCATCATCTTGCTGATGATCGCGAGCACTTGCGTCGGCACATCGTTGCGGAACTCGGCCACCAATTTCGGCTGGCGGTTCTGATGCCAAAGCAGCTTCTGGGCAACCGTCCCTTCGCCGAAGGGCGTTCGGCCGGTCAGCATGAAGTAGAACGTGGCGCCGAGGCTGTAGATGTCGGCCCGGATATCGACGGAATGGCTGTCGAGCGCCTGTTCGGGGGCGAGGTAGTCGGCGGTGCCGAGCACGTTTTCGTCGTACTTCTTCGTGAGGATGTCTTCCTCATCGTTGAAGAAGCGAGCGAGGCCCATGTCGAGGATTTTTACTAGTCCCGAGCGATCGACGAGGATGTTGCCCGGCTTGATGTCGCGGTGCACCAATCCCGCTTCGTGAGCGTGGTGCAAGCCAAGAGCGGATTGGCGGATGTAATGGCACGCGCGAAGGACCGCGAGGGGGCCCGATTTCTTGACGATTTCCTGCAGCGAGGCGCCGTCCACGTGTTCCATGACGAGGAAGTGCAGCTGCTCGTCCTGGTCGATGTCGTAAGCGTGGACGATGTTCGGATGATCAAGTGCCGCGACGGCTCGTGCCTCGCGATAGAAGCGATCGAGCGAGGAGGGATCCGCCGCCTTCGCGGTGGGAAGCACCTTCACGGCGACGCGGCGCCGCATGAGCTTGTGCTCGCAAAGATAAACGCTCCCCATGCCGCCGGATCCGAGGCGCTCGAGAACCTTGTATTTGCCGATGGTGAACCTGCGCCACTTGCCCTGCAGGATCTGCTCGGCCTGGAAATGGGTCAACACGCTGTCGCGGACCAGCAGGCCGGCGACTTTGGAGGGGTCGGGCGGAAAGGTGGAACGTGCCTTTTGCAGGTACGTGTCCAGACGCTTCTCCTCCACCACGCCGCTTTTGCGTACGAGGTCCAGGAATTCGTCGTTGTTGTTTGGCGCCGCCATCCGTCTGCCTTGAAACGCCGCCGACGGGAGCGCCTTCAAGCGGCCGCTCGCATCGTTCGGACAAGTACGCCCCCTCCCGATCCGCTTCCTCGGACCGGCCCGCCCTTCAAGTATAGTTTATCGAATGACTGAAAAAGTTGGATTCCGCGCTGCTCAAACAAAGTGTCGGCGCGTCCAAGCCCAGGGGCGAGCGCAGCGAACTCCTGGGATCGGAGTGTCGGAAGCGCAGCATGATTTCGGCCTGGATCCCAGGTGCTCGCTGCGCTCGCCCCTGGGCTTGGGCGGGTCACTTGGAGAGCGACCACTCGAAGAATGTGTACAGTTGTTCGTTCGCTTCGACCGTTGGCTCATGTTTCGGGCGATTGGTCATCGCGACACGGTGTTTGACGCCGAGCAGATCGTTGACGGCGACGGAGTGGTTCAACGCTTTCCACCGCATCGCCGGATCTTCGGCTCCGCCGGAGACCCAGAAGGGGCGTGGGGCCATTAACGCATGCAGTTCATGCAAGTCGCGACCCGCATCCACCAGCTTGCGATAGGGGCCGATGGATGGATTTTCTTTCGTCGGCTGGCCGCGTTTTCGTTCCTTGCCGGGTTCGAGGCCCAAATACCAGGGGTCCCAGTAGTTCACGTTGGACCGCGTCTCGTCGAAGACGATGCCCGGGTCGGACCAGGCGCCGGCGGCGAAACGATCGAAAAGGCACGCCGCGAACATGGCCCACTTGCCGCCGTATGAATGTCCCACAATGCCGATTTGGGCCGCATCAACGTAGGGGAGCGACGCAAGCAAGGTCCAACAATTGGCCGCCTCGTAGGCATGGAGCGAGAGGGCTTGAAGCTGCGGATTTTGCTTGCTCGGCAAATACGTCTCGGGATTGCTGCCCAGCGACAAGGCGACGAATCCGCGTTTCGCAAGCTGCCAGGCGTAGTCGCGGTTAGGAGCTTTGCCGAGCCCGATGCCGGTCTTGGCGTCGTAGAAAACGACGACCACTGCAGGGAAGGGCCCTTTGCCGTCCGGCGCCAACAGATAGGCATCCTCCGTGGGTCGGCCTGGAATCACTTCGATGCGGACGTGATGCTGCGTGACGTTCTCCCGGCGTTCCTTGGCGAGATACTCGATCTTCGGCTTCGTGATCAATTCCGGCCAGGAACCCATTGCATCGTGCCACGTGTTGAGAATTTCCTTCCGGCGGCGTTTCCAATCCTCCGGAGTTTTCGCCATCGAACCGTCGTGGAACTTGAGCGGCGAGCGAAAGGAGCCGAAGTCGTAAGCGAAGTCCTTGGGCGGCGTGAAGAATTCCGCAATGGATTCCGGGGGCGGTTTCGTGGGATCAGCACGCAACTCCGCGCGGTTCAGCGCCGCGAACGCCGCAATCGTCGAGAGAATGAAGACGATGGGAAACCAGGGAAAGCAACGCATGGCGATGGCTCCGCGAAAAGCAAAACGTCACGCCGATCATAGACGTGACGTCGCGAAGATGCCATCAAGAAGCGGGAAGGTCAGCGATCGATGAGCAGGTCTTCCGCCAACTCGCGCCAGTTCACTTCGCCGACGGAGCGGAAGAGCATGTCCTGATAGATCCCCTTCACCTCTTTCGGGATGCCCTGCACGATCTCCTCGCGCATCTGCTTCGCGAGCTTATCGGCGGCTTGTTCGAGGTGCTTGTCCTTGCGGTTCTTTATGGCGTTCGGATCGACGCCTTTTGCCGCGATGCTGTCCTTGAGCTGCTGGGCCTGATCGGTCCAGTATTGGCGGGCTTTCTTGTCTTCCGCGATGTAGTCGCTGACCATCTTCGTCGCCCGCCCGAACTCGCCGCCTTGCGTGTGCGAATCGCG
Source organism: Gemmataceae bacterium (assembly GCA_019748295.1). Taxonomy (GTDB): domain Bacteria; phylum Planctomycetota; class Planctomycetia; order Gemmatales; family Gemmataceae; genus JAIEPT01. The sequence continues at coordinate 25,594 of JAIEPT010000326.1, forward strand.
GCCCTGGCCCATCGAGACGCTCTCCCCTTGCGGCAGATCGCCTTGCTGCGGCGAGTCGAAAACAGATCCGGACTTGTTGGGCTTCTTGGAGGTGCCGAAGGATTCGAAGCCCATCGGATTGTTGAAGTAGCGAGCGACCGCTTGCCGGACCTTCTGGTCCTGCGAGCAGATCCACATCACCATGAAGAACGCCATCATCGCGGTCACGAAGTCCGCATAGGCGACCTTCCACGCTCCGCCGCCTTTTCCCGCCATGCGGTCACCTCAACCGAAACGCCAAAGGCTTTCGTTCGCTATTTTTCGCTGTAGATCGCTGCCAACTCGGCCTGCGTCGGACGGCATTCCGTCCCAATGCTTCGGCACGCTCGGCTGATCACGTCGTTCGGGCTCGCCCCTTCGCTCACCGATACCACGGCCCCCGCGATGACGCGGAAGAAGACGAGTTCCAATTCGCCGAGGACTTCCATGCGCGCCGCCATCGGCGCGAAGAAGCCGTAGGACAGCAAAATCCCAAGGAACGTTCCCACGAGGGCGGCGCCGACCTTGTGGCCGATCTCCTCGACCGGCCCGCCGATCTCGCCCATCGTCACAACGATGCCGAGCACCGCCGCCACGATGCCGAAGCCAGGGAGCGCATCCGCCACCTTCGCAAGCGCGTTGGAGGCCGCATGGTGTTCGCGTTCGAGAACCTTGATCTCTTCTTCCATAAGTCCGTGCAGTTGAGCCGCCTCGGCGCGTCCATCGACGATCAGGGCAAGCGAGCTGCAGATGAATTCGCTGACATGGTGGTTGCCGAGAATCTTCGGGGCCGCCTGAAAAACAGCGCTGTCTTTCGGCGTGCTGATATGCGATTCGAGGGCGAGCAAGCCGTCGCGGCGAATGATGCGGCCCAGGCCGTTGAGCACGCGGAAGAGGTCCATGTACATCGCCTTGTTGAAGGGCGAGCCTTTCACCAACTGCACCATCCCTTTGGCGAGATCCTTGAGCACCTTCGTGGGGGACATGATGATCAACCCGCCCAGCGCGGCTCCGCCGATCGTCACGACTTCGGACGGGTGGAACAAGGAATGCATATGCCCACCGGCCATGGAGAAGCCCGTGAGCACCGAGACGATAACGAAGATGCAGCCGCCGATGACAACCATGTTTTCCGCCCGCGCGTGAATCCGCTCCATGACGCAATGGTCGAGGGTAGGATCGAAGCGACGCCGAGCGATTTGCTTGCGAGGACGAGAAAAGGGCAACGTCATTTGCGAAAGCGTGCGGGTCAGGCGGAAGGGAACGGAAAAGCCGAAGGCGACGATTGAGATTAGGCGAACTATGTATCGCCGCGAATAATTTGGGTGGCAGGCATCGTAGTACCGTCACGGAGCCGGATCAGATTTGTTGGCTCAAAGCGGGCGGACGTGCCATGCTTGAGCGGATCCCTGGCCGGGCTCATTAACGCTTCCCCTTTCACCGCTCAGCATGCCCCAGACCGATAGCTGGAAGTCACGGATGCTTCACATGCTTCGCCGGTGGAAGCGGAAGGATTGAAGAGCCCGGCCAGGGATCCGTCGAAGCATGGCACGTCAATCGTCTGTTTCCTTGTCCCATCAGTCCTCCCATTTGGGCCGCGATCAGCTCAACGTGCGGAGGAGCGGACGAAGCTGGGCGAGAGCACGGGCGCGGTGGCTGAGGGCATGCTTGACCACTGAACTAAGTTCGCCGAAGGTGCGGTGGTATTCGGAAATGAGGAAGTGCGGATCGTAACCGAACCCGCCTTCGCCGCGGCGTTCGAGCACGATCCGCCCATGACAGCGGCCTTCGACGACCGCGTGCACTTCGCCTTTAGAATCGCTGAGAGCGGCAGTGCAGACGTAGTAGGCGTCCCGTTTCTCGGCGGGGAAAGGCTTCAGTTCCGCAAGCAGTTTCTGGTTGTTCGCTTCGTCGTCCCCTTGATTGCCGGCATAGCGAGCGGAGTAGACGCCTGGCCGACCGCCCAGCGCGGGAACGACGAGGCCGCTGTCTTCGCCCAGCGTCCACTGGCCAGTCGCCTTCGCAATGACGATTGCCTTTTTGCGGGCGTTCGCCTCGAAGGTCGTGCCGTCCTCTTCCACCTCGGGCGAATCGGGATAATCGGCGACGGTGCGAAGTTCGATCGACAGGTCGCCGAGGATCTCAAGGATCTCTTTCTTCTTCTTCGCGTTGCGCGAGGCGATGAGGAGGATCAACGGCATGGCTACTTCTTCAACTGCTTTAGTTGGGCCTGGATGACCTTCTCCCGCTGCACGATGGCGTCGCGCAGCCGGCGCGCGTGATTCGGATGATCGCGGCCCGCGCCTGCGTCGATTTTGGTGAGCACGGGTTGCAGCTTGGCGGCCATCTCGTCCACCTTCTTCGCATATGCCTCGGCCTTGAAATTCTTCTCCATGATTTCGCTGAGACGCTTGTAGTAGCGTTCCTTCCCCTCAGGCGTTTCGAGGAACTGGCGGGCGACGAATCCCTGGATGTTGGGGATGATCGGCCCATTCGGGTCGCCGAACATCTGATCCATGCCGGAGGGGATGAAGACGATCTTGTCCTTCTTCGGATCGTGGAACACGCGATAGTTGTTGCGGTTCATGGGATAACCGTCCCAGTCCCAGGTAATGACTTCCATGGCGAGGTAGCTCAGGAACTTCTCGATGTCGAGGACTTTCTCGAGCTTGGCGAACCGCTTTTTGGCGTCCCCTTCACGGGCCGCTTCGAGCAACGCCTTGACGTCTTTCTGGTCGGGCACGTCGTTCTTGCCCGAGAGCTTCTGCAGCGGCTGATCGATCTCCCGGCAAAAGCCGCCGTCGTAGAAGTTGCCGTCGGCGCTGCCGAAATTGCGTTTGATCCAGACGGTGTCGTAGCCTTCCTTGATGTAGTAGAGGCCGCGTTTCTGCCCGTTGACGGTAACGGTTGCATGGGCAACGCGGGAAGCGGGGACGCCGACGTCGCGGAACATTTCGCCGCAAATCCATTCGTTGAGATACGACGGGTCTTGCAGCGAGTTGGCGAGGTGCCACTTGTCGAGGCCATGGAAGGATTGGCCGTCGTTGAACTTGTCCATGTTGAGCGTGAAGTTCGCCTTGTCGTCCACGCCGCGGAAGCTGCCGGCCGCTCCCTTGAGGTGGATGCCGACGTCGGTGTAGACCTTCCCGCCCTCCTTGATGGTCGCCTTGGCGTATTTCCGCGGTTCGCGGCGAAGGGCGTCCATTTCCTTGGGAGCGATTTCGATCGCGATCTCAAGAACCTTGCCGCCGGAAAAGAGTTCGGCGGCTTCCTTCTTCGATTGCGAGGGCGCTTCGGAGGCGGCGAAGGCGATCAGGCCGGCGGCGGCGAATACGGGCACAAGAAAACGCATCATGGGGGTCGCTCCTTCAGAACCGCAACCACGGCGAGGTTGCGAGACGTACTTCGGCGTCTTTGCCGCATCCTCGGCTGGCGCTCGGGCTCTGGCTAATCTTCCTTCAACTCGGCGCTTTGCACGCCTTCGGTTCGATTCAGTTCCGTCAGCAGCGCGAAGATCCGTTCGGCCGACGGCAGCCGAACGGCGTAGGTGACGTCAATGGCGCTGCCGCCCTTCGCGGTCGCCAACCCGGCGACCCGAAATTGAGGCAGGTGCTTTTGCAGGACGCCTTCGACTCTCGTTTCATGTCCCGCTCCAATCGCCAATCGCACGACCAGCAATCCGCTCGTCGAACCCGAGTCGTGGAAACGGGAACGCAGCACCCAGCCGACGATCAGCACCAGCGGGGCACAAAGAAGCGGACCGATGACGAAGCCGGTGCCGGCCGACATGCCCGCGATGACCGCATAGATGACGAAAGCCGTATCGCGTGTGTCTTCCACCACCGTGCGGAATCGGACGATGGCGAGCGTGCCGACGAGGCTGAATGCCCTCGCCGTGTTGTTCCCGATGACCACAGTGACCAGAGAGACGAACAGGGAGAGAAGCACGAGGGTCGCCAGGAACGAGCGCTGTTCTTCTCCGCGCAGTCGCCGACAGGTGACGTGGTGGATGGCTCCCACCAGGCAACCCAGGGCGAATGCCATGCCCAGGCGATGAACGACCGTTTGCAGCGAAAGAGCCTGGTCTCCGACTACCACATCCAAAAAATCGAACATCAGGCGACGCTCCGCGGCGATTCGCTGGAGGGGAACAGAAGTGCGTCGCCTTCCAGCAGAGGCGCAACGTCCGTCGTCATCGCGCATGCCTGCACGCAGCGGCGATACTTCGAGAACTTCGCGGGATGCGTGGGGAGCTTGGGAATCAGATCCTGCAAAAGGATCGGCATTCGGTTGTGAAACTTCAGTTCCAGCAACGCGCATTCGGGAGCCAATACTTGGCCTTCGCAATGAGCAGGCAGATGCCATTGATCCCAGGGTCTGCCGATCAAGTTGCGGTCGATCGTGAGACGGACCGGCGAGTTCTCCGACATGCCGAAGAATGCGGTTCGGGAGTAGGCGATTTGGCAGGTGGGCCGCAAGCGTCGCTTCGTCAGTTTCCGCACGAACCAGGCCGCTTCCCATTCCGCGGGAACCGGATCCGTCGCTGCCAGCCGGTCGATCTCGTCGATCGGAAGCTGAGAGCGGACCTTGCGGACCTCCGACCCGCGTTTGGATTTCCGTTCGAGAAACACATGGGCCGCTTCGTCATAGCGACGGACGCGAAACTTGCTGCGGCGATATCCCTTCAGCCGATGAAACACGTCGAGCGAAGACGTGTCGAGGTAGAGCGACTGGACGCGATACCGGCCCTGGTCGCCGTAGGAATCGGGGGCTAGGTGATCGCGAGCCCAGCCTTCGAACCAGGTCGCCTGCTCCAGCGTGAGCTGATACTTCATCTCGAACGCTTGCCCGCCTTCTTCACGCGAAGCGAGTCCCGGCGAGATCAGCCGCGGCATGGCTCCGCTGGATGTGCAAGGGTCTACGCCTTCGGTCATCACGATTCCTCACGCCGACGCTGCAAGAAACGACGAACGAAACGGTTTGATTCAACCGATTCATCCCTCACGCGACCATCCTGGCCGACGTACTCTCCAGCGGGTGAACTCAACGAGCCGCGCCCCGGCGGGTGGGCGGGCCATAGGCGGGCTTCGATGCGCCTGTGCAGGCCACATCGCTTCATTCAAGATAGGCGCATCGGCCCGTCGCTGCAAGCCGAACGATCGCCAGACTCGATGCACAAGGTTCCGACGAACGAGCCGTTTGGATAGTTGCGAAAGGCTGGGAAATTCGCCAATCGATGACGAATCCGGGAAATCCTTGGACAACGCGGCCTGAGAAGATTAATTTTCAGTGACGAAGCGTCGCTCTCCATCCCAGCGGATCGCCCACATCGCGAGCGGACGGCTTCGTCGAAAGGCCACGTTCTCTCATGGACGAGTCGCTCATTCCCGTAAGCCGGGCTGTTCGGCCTGCCGCGCCGCGATTGCGCAAGACCGAGCGGAAACAGCAACTGCTTGACCACGCCAAGCGGCTCTTTCTGCAACTCGGCTACCACCACACCACGACCGAGAAGATCGCTCATGCGGCGGGCGTGACCGAACCGGTGCTGTATCGCCACTTCGAGAGCAAGAAGGCGCTTTTCCTCGAAGTGCTCAACGAAATCCGACTCGCTACCGTCCTTCGGTGGCGGGAGGTGTCGAGTTGTCTGCAAGACCCCGCTCGCAAGCTGGAAGCGATCATCGATTCGTATCTCGGCAGCACGCGCAGCCATGCCGTCGAGTTCCGCATCATGCATCGCACGCTGGTCGAGACCGACGACGCGGAGATTGCCGCCTGCTTGCGGTCGTTTTACCTGGATAGCGAATCGCTGCTTTCCGACGTGATTCGTGCCGGACAAGAGGCGGGCCAGTTTCGATCCGATCTCGATCCGCGCGTCGGCGCCTGGGAGTTCATCCGTTCAGGATTGGCTTACACCCTGACGCTGCCTCTTGGCGTTCCTCTTTATCAAGAGGACGACTACCTGCAAAAAGCGTTGCAGTGCCTCATGGCATGCCTGCTGAAGCCGACAATGGGCGACTGGGTTTAGCGAAATATAGATCCCCCATTCCTTCGTTCGTCTTCCGCTTGCGGCTTAGCGTTCGCGTCGAGTGATCTGCTCGCTAAGCCGCAAGCGGAAGATCGGCGATTGCGACCTGGATGCTTTCTTTCGGGCGCGTCCGGTTAGGCGGAACGCCACGGAGGGCGTTCCCTACAGAACGCCGCGCCGTTAGTAAAGCTCTGGCCTGCGGTCGGTGAAGACTTGCAGATTCGCCCGGACCTCGGCGAGGCGAGTTTTGCTGATTTCGCCGAAGAGAGTGTCTTCCTCGGCTCCTGCCGAAGCCATCACAGTGCCGAAGGGATCGAGCAATCGACTGCTGCCGCCGAACGCGAGGCCCTCGTCTTCGCCGACGCGATTCGCCGCGGCCAGGTAAACCTGATTTTCGATGGCCCGACATGCGGTGATCGTGTCCCAATGCGTGATGCGGGCAGCGGGAAACGCGGCAGGGGCAATCAGCAACTCGGCTCCGCCCACGGTGAGCTTGCGAGCCAACTCGGGGAAGCGGATGTCGTAGCAAGTAAGCAGGCCGACATTCCATTCGCCGATCTTGCAAACCGTCGTTGAATCTCCCGCGCGGAGATGACGTTGCTCGCAGACCGGCTCGGCCGTGATGAGATGCGTCTTGCGATACTTGGCCGTCAGCGTGCCGTCGGGACCTATCACGGCGACGGTGTTGTAGATGTCGGAGCCGGCACGCTCCGAGAGTCCGACGACTGCGGTGCAACGTGTTTTGGCCGCGGTGCTCGCAATCTCCGGAAACGGTCCGCGGTCCCAGGAGGAAGCCGTGCGGATGATCGTAGGCATGTGGTAGCCCGTGTCGCTCATCTCCGGCAGGACGATCAGTTCCGCTCCTTCAGCCGCAGCGAAATGGATGCGTTCGACGATGGTGCGAGTGTTGCCGGCAACGTCGCCAGGAATGCATCGAATCTGACCAAGAGCAATTCGCATGGGTCTGCCCTGAACAAATGGAATGGAATATAGACCTTTCCCGCGTCAGGCTATTGATCAGGCAGCAAAAGCGCCGAGCCGGTCTTGCTCTCCTCTCCCTCCGGGACAGGGGCTGGGGGTGAGGGCGCCTTTCTTTTCGAACGGCGAGCAAATCATAGCGTCGCACGGGGCGGATGTTCTGCCCTCACCCCCAGCCCCTCTCCCGGAGGGAGAGGGGAGCGAAGCCAGCACTCACGCTTTCGCTGCCTGACGATCAATAAATCCCTGCGGCCGTCTCTCGGCAGCTCGCTTCCAGGCCTTCCTGCCCTGCCTCATTTGCCATGCCCGCCCCGATCAGTCCGCCTTGTGACGCGGATCGCGCCCTCGTTATGATGCCCGGCCGCCGATGGATCGGCAGTTCGGAGGAGGCATGGACGCTCGCAGACTTTCCGCTCTCTTTACGTGGATCAGCAGGCGCTGGGTACTCGCGAGCCTCGCTCTTTTCTGCGTCGCCTTCTTCTTCCTCTACGGCGCCAAGATCGGCAGCACGCGGAACACGCGGTCGGCGTTTCAGCGCTGGCATCCCATTCTTCGCGAACTCGACGACGGCGTCGATATCTGGGAAAAGCACCTCTACCCCAATCCGCCCATCATGGCCCTGGTGCTCAAGCCATTGAACGTGCTGCCGCCGCGGCAGGGAGCCCAACTCTGGTTCGTCCTCAAGTCGGCGATGCTCTTGTTGTGCGCGGCCTGGATTTTCCGCATGCTCGATCGGCCGGAGCATCCGTTTCCCGGATGGGCTCAAATGTTCGTCATCTGCGCCAGCCTTAAGCCCATCGAAGGCGATCTGGTTCACGGCAACGTGAACCTGTTCATCCTGTTTCTGGTCACGGCCGGGCTGGTCGCATTTCGCCAAGGCCGCGATTGGCTCGCGGGGCTGGCGCTGGGGTTAGCGACGGCGTGCAAGGTGACGCCGGCTTTGTTCCTCCCCTACTTCCTCTGGAAGCGGCAATGGAAGATCGCCTCGGCAATGGCGGCGAGCACGATGCTGTTCCTGTTCCCCGTGCCGGCCATGCAGCTTGGTTGGGAACGCAACATGCAGGGGCTCGAATCGTGGTGCCGAGCGATGGTGTTGCCCTATGCCGTTGATGGCGAGATCACGAGCGAACATCAGAATCAGTCGCTGCCGGGGTTCCTCGAGCGAATGCTCACCGAAGCGCCGTCGTTTACCGCACATGTCGGAGGTGGGCTCTATGAGCCGACGGAGTACCACAACCTTGCTGATCTTCCTCCGAAGATCGTGCCCTCGCTGACGAAGCTTGCGATGCTTGTATTTGGTGTGCTGGCCGCCTGGCGATTCACGGCCCCCCGCAGCGACCGCAGCGACGTTCGATGGATTCTCGAGTTCGGCATCGTGTTGGTCGGCATGCTCATTTTCAGCGAGCGGACATGGAAGCACCACTGCGTGACGCTCATTCTGCCGATCGGCGCCATCCTGCATCAGGCGTTTCGTTCGCAAACGCGAATCGCTATCAGCCGACCGGTGATTCTGTCAGTGCTTGCCGCAACCTTGCTGATGCTCAGCACCAGTTCAGGCATCTTCCCAGGACAGGATCGGTTCGCCAAACTCGCGGAGGTGTACGGGGCGTATCTCTGGATGTTCATGCTGCTCGCGGGAACGCAATTCGCTCTGCTGCGAAAGAATGAACCGCAGAAGACGGCGGAAGAACAGCCGGTGATTCGGTTGTGGCGAATTGCGGTGAAGGCTGAGATTCCAGCGAAAAAAGCGGGCTAAGGGACCCTCAAAGAATTGGGTCGCCCGCTGTACGTTTGATCGCGTTGCGTAGCATTGAGCGTAACCGGTGCAGATCCCAGCCCGCTAAAGCGGGTTACTACAAGCTCGTAGTGCCCCGCTTCAGCGGGGCATGACTCCAGACCGGCGTCAGCTCCAAACCCGCTAAAGCGGGTTACTGCAAACTCGTCGTAACAGGTAATGACGGTGGCGATTCAATGATCTGAGCGTCCCTAAGACGCGGACGCAAGCCCCAGCGTTATGGCTTATGCGGATTGGCTGCTCTCGCGAGCCAGCAGTCGGCCGGGGACGAGCACTCGCACGGGAGGGCGGTTCGGCTCCTCGATGCGGTGACGCAGCGAACGCACGCACTGGCGGGCCAATTCCTCAACCGGGAATTCGTAGGTCGAAACTCCGAACGAGAAGACGTTGCCCACGGGGAGGTTGTCGAAGCCGACGACCGCCAGTTGCTCCGGCACGCGGACGCCGCGTTTGAAGCATTCGAGGATGATCCCCATCGCAACGTAGTCTTGGTAGCAGACGACGCCGTCCGCCTTCATGTCGATAAGCCGCTCCGCCAACTCCATGCACGCTTCCCGGAAGGGGAGGGCGGGGGATTGTCGAAGCACGGCCGGAACGAGCGGCGCATCGCTTTCGAGGCGCGAAAGCTCATGCAAGTAGCCGGCAACGCGGTCGAAATGGCTGCTTACGGAGGAACCCGCAACGAAGGCGATGCGTCGGCGACCCGATTCCAGCAGATGCTGGGTGACCGCTCGCCCCGCTTCGAGATCGTCGGAACTGACGAGGTCGCGTTGCAGCGGACGGCGATCGCCGGGGAGATTTCGCTGGTAAAGAATCGTCGGTAGGCCGGCTTCATCGCACGCTGCAAGAAACGCTTCGTCTTGCTTCAGGCGAGTCTCGCCGGTACGCGACGGCAGAAAAACCACCCCTTCGATGCCCGCCTCTTTCGCTTTGCGGACTTCCTTTTCGAGGTCGGCCGCTGTGGCATCGTTAGGCCAAGGAAACGCGTCGTTGAGGAAGCGGACGCCGAGATTCGTATCCAGCGAGTCGAAACCCGAATGAGCAACGCGAACGCTCGCTTCATGCCACGGCCCCGGGGTGATTCGGAGCACGAGGCCCAATTTTTGCCTGCTGCTTTCGCGATCGACGACGTAGGCTCCGGATCGCTCGACCGTCTGGACGAGACCCTTATCGCAAAGAACTTGAAGGGCACGCGACGCCGTGACGATCGAGATGCTGTATTCCTTGGCGATGGCGCGGACGCTCGGGACTTGCCTTCCCCAGATCCCGGTCGCGATCTTTTGTTCCAGTACTTCAGCGACTTGGATGTATTTCGGCGCGTCGGCCATGGCAGGGTGCGGCCCAAAGGGAGGTTGGCGGAAATAGACGTTCATGCGGGGCCGCCATGGTCTGTTTATTACGTGATACTTTCAAGACAATGCAAATATCGTGGCAAAACAACCAATTTTTCGAGAAAAGCTGTACTACAGCAGTTCGCAGATGAAGGTCGCGACCAACGTCGAGTCCGGTAGGGAATGCCCTCCGTGGCGTACCGCTGGACTGGCCGCGTCCGAGCAGCTGCGTCCATCATCCGTGATCCCCCTTGCGGCTTAGCGATCCGCACCGTTGGGCGAGAGAAAGGCACCCTCACCCCAACCCTCTCCCGGAGGGAGAGGGAGGTAGACCATCTCCTGCCGCTCGCCTTAGTAGCGATCCGCGGCGTCCGATCGTTAAGCCGCAAGCGGGGGAGGCGACTGCAATATGGACGACAAACCATCGGACGCGTCCAGTCCGGCGGAACGCCACGGAGGGCGTTCCCTACAGGACGCGACGTTGGTCGCTACACCTATCTGCGAACCGCTCGAATACAGCCGCAAGGCGCCGGAGGCACAAACGGCTGCGGCGTCGAATCTTCGGGGTGTCCGTAGAATATCCTCATGGAACGCATCAATAAGTTTTTGGCTCACGCAGGCCTCGGCTCTCGCCGACATTGCGAAGACCTTGTCCTGGCAGGCCGGGTGCGCATCGATGGCGAGCCGGTGCGCGATTTGGCGGTACGCGTTCGAGACGGCCAGGCCGTCACGGTGGACGGCAAGCCGATTGCGGCGGAGAAACACGTCTATTGGGCGGTGCACAAGCCGCGAGGCTACCTTTCCACGAATCGCGATCCCGCCGGCCGGCCACGCGCGATCGATCTTGTCTCTCATGTCGGCCAACGGATTTACACGGTAGGCCGGCTCGATGAGGACAGCGAAGGTCTGCTGATCATGACCAACGACGGCGACCTCGCCAACAAGCTCATGCACCCCAGATACGGTGTCGAGAAGACTTACAACGTGCAGGTTGCAGGCTCGCCGACGCGCGAGGATCTCGCCAAGCTGACCGAGGGGATTTGGCTGAGCGAAGGGCGGGTCAAAGCCCGCAGCGCGAGGAAGTTCAAGTCTCAAGGACAGAGCGCTTGGCTGCGCATCGTGCTGGCCGAAGGGAAGAATCGCGAGGTTCGCCGAATGCTCGCCCGGCTGGGCCACAAAGTGATGCGGCTCATTCGCGTCGGCATGGGCCCGATCGAACTCGGAAAGCTGAAGGCGGGACGCAATCGGCCGCTCAACAACGTTGAAGTGAAGAAGCTGCGCCGGCTTGCGGAATCGATCGTCGCCACGGAGAAAGCGGCGGAAGAAGGGTTGGAATGAGCAACTTGGACCTGTCTTCCGGGAAGTCCGCAACGCTGCAACGCACCGCTCAGGTCGTCGAACATGTCCGCATGGCTCGCGATACCTATCGCATTCGCCTCGAACAGCCGGACCTTGCTCGCGTGATTCGGCCCGGCCAGTTCGTCATGTTACGACTTCCCGGCCGCCTCGATCCGCTCCTCGGCAGGCCGTTCGCGTTGTACGACACATTTCTTGACGCCCAAGGCGAACCCGCGGGGATCGACGTCGTCTACCTCGTGGTCGGGAAGATGACCGGCATTCTCAAGGATGTCGCCGTCAGTCAGTCGCTTGTGGTATGGGGCCCCCTTGGGCATCCGTTTCCCGACCCCGCGGGGGATCAAGACGTTGCACTGGTCGCAGGCGGAATCGGGCAGACGCCGTTCCTCGCTCACATTCGCGAACTGCTCGGCACGCGCGGCTACGGGGGCCAACCAGTTCGACGACGCACCCGCCGCGTTCGCCTTTACTACGGCGTGCGCGACGCTGAACTGGCCGCGGGCGTGAAGGACTTCGAATCCGCCGGCGCCGAAGTGCATCTTGCCAGCAACGATGGCTCGATTGGTCACCGCGGTTTCGTCACCGAGTTGCTCGAATCGCATCCCGCGCCACAGCATCTTTTCGGCTGCGGCCCTGAACCGATGCTTCACGCACTTGCTAAGGTGGCGGAACGAATGCGGGTTCCCTGCCACGTCTCGCTCGAAACGCCGATGGCCTGCGGAGTCGGCATTTGCTTCAGCTGCGTGACACGCGTTAAAACGGACGACGGGTGGGACTACCGACGCGTCTGCGTGGACGGCCCCATCTTCGAGAGCCGTAAGCTCTGCTGGGAATGACGTTCGCCAAGCGATTCGTCTGAGGCGAGCGGCCGTAGATGATCTTGCTCTCTCTTCCTTCGGGAGAGGGCTGGGGCGAGGGGCTGGCTCAGCCATCGGACGCATTGGCCCTCATCCGGCGGGAGAGGGGAGAAAATGCAGACGCCCAGCGCGTTAACGCGTCGCGGCCTCAACCGACGCCAGGGCGGCGTCGCGGTCAGGTTCCATGTGGAAAAATCGCTCAAGGCCCGAGGTGCTGATCACATTGAGCGCCAGGGGCGGCACCGCGGCGAGGATGAGCTTGCCGCCGTTCGTCCCAAGCCGGCGGTGCAGGTTCAGCAATTTAGCCAGGAAAACGCTGTAGAGGCAGCCCGGTTCGCGCGGGCCAAGCACGAGGATCAGGTTGCGGCAACCGTCTTCATCGACGGGGCGAGCCAGTTCCGCCCCCATTTCATCGAGCGACACTTCGTCGTAGTCGCGACGCGTCAGCCGCACGATGGCCGTTTCGCCGACGCGTTCCACTTCCACATGGCGATAAGCTCGGTCCGACATGGCAGTTCTCGCTTGAGTTCCCGGTATTGTACGCGACGTGTCCGACGAGTTGCAAATGCCGGATTTTTCAACGAATCGTGCGAATGTCGTTGCATGGTGGCAGGGCGGGCCTCTACACTCATTCCATCCACCCCGCTTGCATCGAAGGCCCATTTCCATGCTGACTCGCCGCCAATTCGCCGGGACGCTTCTCGCCGGCGCCGCCGCGTCCACCCTTCGCGCCGATGGACTCGCCGGACCTCGGTTGGCCGTTTCGACCTGGTCGTTTCACAACTATTTTCCGAACACGCGCTACGGCAATCCGCAGTTCAAGCTTGAGGAATGGCGGATCGAAGACGTCATTCGCCGGGCTAAGCAGGACCTCGATATCGAAGCTTTCGAGGTTTCCTCCGCTCATCTCGCGTCGCAGGAAAACAAGTATCTGGACGACCTCAAGGAGTTCGCCCGGATGCAAAATTGCCGGCTCATTCATCTGAGCGACAACGTGCGTGGCCTGAACTTGGCTGCGCCCGATGCCCAAGCCCGCGAAGAAGCCGCGCGCACTTTCGAACGGCTGATCGGCGTCGCGCAACGGCTCGGCATTCCGAGCATGCGCGTGAACACCGGAACGCCCGATCCCAAAATGCAATGGGACATGGAGACGACGATCGCCAGCTACCGCCGGCTTTCGCGCTATGCGAAGGAACGCGGCGTCGAGATCGTCATCGAGAATCACTTCGGCATCTCGGCCGATCCGCGCAACGTCGTTCGCATCATCGAAGCGGTGAACGACAACATCAGCTCCTGCCCCGATTTCGGCCTCTTCCGCAACGACGAAGAACGCTGGACCGGATTGCCGCTCATGCTCCGCCATTGCAAGCGCATCGTGAGCGCGAAGTATCATGGGCTGGATAACGAGAACCGCCATGCGGCATTCGACCTGGAACGCTGCTGGCGGATGATGCGCGAAGCGAAATTCACGGGCTACGCATCACTGGAGTACGAAGGCAACCTCGAACCGATGCCGCAACTGCGCCGCATGGCCCAACTGGCAAGGAAATGGCTGGCTGCCTGAGCCGAAAAGCGAAGAAACTGCGGATATTCTCCCCTACGAGGATCGATTCATGTCCCTCACGCGACGACAGGTGCTTGGCGGTATGGCAGCGACTGCAGTGACAGCATCGACGGCGACGGCCCAAAACCCGGCTCCGGCCAGGCCCGCGGATCCGTTCGTCTATTGCCTCAATACCAGCACGATCCGCGGCCAAAACCTGCCGATCGCCGACGAAGTCGATCTCGCCGCGAAAGCAGGCTATCAGGCGATCGAGCCGTGGATCGGCGAACTGCAGACGTACGTCAAAAACGGCGGCGACCTTCGCGATCTCGCCAAGCGCATCTCGGATGCGGGCCTGCGCGTTCCGAGTGCGATCGGCTTCGCCGAGTGGATCGTCGATGATGAAGCGAAGCGCAAGCAGGGGTTGGAAAATGCTCGCCGCGACATGGACATGGTGCGAACCATCGGCGGCGCCCGCATCGCCGCTCCCCCTTCGGGCGCCACCAATCAAAACGATCTCTCGCTCACGCGCGCGGCCGACCGCTACCGCGAACTGCTCGAAATCGGCGGCCGCATCGGCGTCACGCCTATGGTTGAAGTCTGGGGTTTCTCCCGGTCGCTAAGTCGGCTCGGCGAATGCGCCATGGTCGCGATTGAGGCGAAACATCCTCAAGCATGCATCTTGGCCGACGTCTATCATCTACATAAAGGCGGGTCGGGCTTCGAGGGCATCAAGCTCCTGAGCGCCGCGTCGATGCATGTCTTTCACATGAACGACTACCCGAATCAACCAGGGCGGACCGAGATCACCGACGCCCACCGCGTCTACCCCGGCGACGGCGTTGCGCCGCTGCCGAACCTGCTGCGTGAACTGCGCCAAACCGGCTTCCGCGGCGTCTTGTCGCTGGAGCTGTTCAATCGCGACTACTGGAAACAGGACCCGCTCGCCGTGGCCCGCACGGGCCTCGACAAGATGCGAGCGGTAGTGCGGGAGAGCCTGCAAAAGTAAGCGCGTTGCTTGCGGTAATTGAATGTCCTGTAGGGAGCCCTCCGTGGCGTTCCGCCGGACTTGGCGCGTACATCCCACAAATTGCAAATTGCAAGTGCAGGTCTTCCGCTTGCGGCTTAGCGTTCGCGTGAACAAACCGAATCGCTAAGCCGCAATCGGTCGAGACGTGTCCCGTCGGGTTACGAACCATCGGACGCGTCCAGTCCGGCGGAACGCCACGGAGGGCGTTCCCTACAGCGCGCCATATCTCTGCGTCTTTTTTCTACTCCGGCCGGCTGGCGGCTTGAACGTCCACGCGGCGGGCGGGGAGGCCCTGAAGCTGCGCCAGTCGGATCTGGGCGGATTCGGCTTGGCGGGTGCCGGGGAAGGACTGGACGACGCGTTGCAGGTAGAATTCCGCACGCTGGGGTTGGCCCTTCTTCAGCAAGGTGTCGGCAAGCGCGAGATAGACGCCGCCGAGGCGGTCGCTAAGCGTGTCGGCGGCGGCCTGCATCCACTCGGGATTCGCGCGAATTTCCGAGATCAGCACGAACGCGTCCTGGCCTTCGGTCATGTCGGAGTAACCCGCGACCAGCATCTCGCAACGGTCGAGGCAGAGCAAATATTCCTTCCCCTTGTAGAACTCGCGAGCCTGGGAGATCAACTCGGCGGCTCGCTTGAGGCGGGCGGCGTTCTTCTGCTCGGCGGTCTGCACATTGGCGGCCTGGGCGCGGGCGATCGACGTCAGCATGTCGCTCGCTTCGCGAGACGCCTGAACGCCGGGGAACATGCTGATCGTCTCGGAGAGGAAGGCGACCGCCTCCGCGGATTGGCCCTTCTCTTGCAAGTCCTTCGCCCTGGCGATGCGCTCGGCCGCCTTGCCTTCGATGAGTTGCAGCAACTTGTAGGCATCGACGCCGACCGGGCGTCCCTTGCCTTCGTCCACGATCGATTTCAACGTATAGACCGCCCGGCCATATTCGCCTTGGCCGATCCATTTCTGAGCAAGGTTCAAATCGCGGAGCATCCAGTCGGGAGCGGTCTGCGAAGCGCCGAGGCGCTGCAGCAGTTCGCTGAAGCGACTCGGTTCGCGGTAGCCGACTTCGGTCCCAAGAATCTTGCCGTCCGGAGAGGCGAAGACAGTCGTGGGATAGCTGGCGATCTGAAGGGCGGCAGCGAGCTTCGTCTCGTTGGAGCCGTGGATCTTGAGCGGGATGAACTTGTCGTTGAGCAACGCGACGATCTGCGGGTCCGCATACGTCGTCGTGTCCATCTTCACGCACCACGGACATGGGTCCGTGAAGAAGTCGATGACGAGCGGCTTGTTCTTTTCCTGCGATTCTTTGCGGGCCGTATGGTAATCGTTGCGCCAGGCGATCTTGTCCTGAGCGAACGCCTGCGACATCGCCAGGAGAGAGATGACGATCGCAAGAGCATGGATTCGGAATCGGCAAATCATGCCAAGGTTCCTTTTTTTCACGGACTGACCCTCCTGGTAGGGAGCCCATGCCTCTCCAAGGCGCAGGCGCGGCCGCGATCGGCCGGGTGGTTCGTCATGTCTCTCTCCCTTTGGGAGAGGAGGCAATCCTGATCCCTCTCCCTTTGGGAGAGGGTTGGGGTGAGGGTGCATTTCCCGCGAAGGTTCGCGGTGTTCGCCCTCACCCCCAACCCCTCTCCCGGAGGGAGAGGGGAGCAAATCGTTTCAGCGCGTCTTGGGAGCTTTCGCCCGCGGATGCGCCTTCTGATAACTTTCCTGCAGACGTGCGGTCGTCACATGGGTGTAGATCTGCGTCGTCGTCAAGCTGCGGTGTCCCAACAGTTCCTGCACGCTTCGGATGTCGGCTCCATGGTCGAGCAGGTGGGTCGCGAAGCTGTGCCGCAAACTGTGCGGACTTGCTTTCGTGTCCAATCCCGCTCCAAGCCGATGCTTCGCTACCATCCGTCCCACGCTCCTCGTGGTGATGCGTGTGCCGTTCTTGTTGAGGAACAAGGCATCTTTCGCCCTGGCGGCGTTTCCAGCGATCAGCTCCTTGCGGGCGGCGATCCATTCCTTGATCGCCTCCAGAGCCTTGGCGCCGAAGAACACCAGCCGTTCCTTCTTTCCTTTGCCTCGAACCGTGGCCACGCCGTCGTCGAAATCGAAGTCAGCCAGGTTCAGGCCGACCAGTTCGCTGACGCGGAGCCCGCCCGAGTAAAGCGTCTCCAGGATCGCTCGATCGCGGACGCCGAGTGCCGAGTCGTCGGTCGGAGCCGCGAGAAGCTGGTCCATTTGCTTCTCAGGCAGATACTTGGGCAACCGCTTGTCCTGCTTCGGCCCTCGCAATCCCTCGGCCGGGCTTGTCGTCAGCACGCCGCGCCGGCATAGAAACCGAAACAGCGAGCGGATGGCGGCGATCCGGCGCGCGATGGTCGTCTTGGCATACTGCTGATCGTGCAGGTACACCAGGAAGCCGCGAAGGTGTCGGGCGGTGACTTGTTCGGGTCGCATCTCCTTGTTCAGCGTCTTCAGATACTCGATCGCCTGATTCAAATCCTCGCGATACGATTTGATCGTGTGCTCGGAAGAATTCTTCTCCAGCGCCAGGTGCTTCAGGAATTCCGCCACCGCTTCGTTCATCGTCGCGTTTTTTCCAAGCCCAGGGGCGACCGTAGGGAGCTCCTGGGCTTCTGATGCTATGAACCCAGGAGCTCGCTGCGCTCGCCCCTGGGCTTTGATGTCCCCTCACATCCGAGGAGTCGGCCCATCGGCGGTCGCGTCCGTTTCGGTCTCTTCTTGCTCTCTCGCCTTTTTCGTCAGCACCAGCGCATCGAACCACGTGAGGCTCAGGTGCGGATTGGCCGCCAAATCCCGGAACGAATCGATCAGCTTCGCACGGCTTTCGTCGTCGAACACGAACACGTAGCGTTCGCCCCCTTTGACCAGGGCCAGCACGTTCAATTCGTGGGCCAAAGGGCACCTCTCAGTCGTCAGGGCGCAAACGCCGGGATGTGGTTTCTTCTTCTGGGTATCGGCCCGGCGAAATCAGGGACTTGCCGCCGAGTCGGCAAGGGAGGCAGAACAGGGGCTTGCAACGGCGGCAAGACAGGACCAAATTGCCTAAATTGTCGGCCGACGGCAGGACGATACGATTGGGGCGAGCAAACCCGGCAGCAACACCACGCCCTGTAGGGAACGCCCTCCGTGGCGTTCCGCCTGACTGGACGCGTCCGAATAAGCAGGGTCCCTTCGCCGAGACGAGATCTGCTTATCGCGGCTGTTGGATCTTGGTTATCCGGACGCGTCCAGTTCGGCGGAACGCCACGGAGGGCGTTCCCTACAGCGCATCACGTTTCAGATGGGTTTGGGGTGGCTCGAAATGTGGTTCGTCTACCTGCTGCGATGTGCCGACGATTCGCTCTATGCAGGCGTGACGAACGACCTGGATCGGCGTTGCCGTCAGCATAACGCGGGGAAAGCGTCGCGCTATACGCGCTGCCGGCTGCCGGCGACGCTCGTCTACCAGGAGCCCGCGGCCAACAAGAGCCAGGCGCTCAAACGTGAGTTGGCTCTGAAGGCATTGCCGAAGCGGGCGAAGGAAACGCTGGCCCGCGGTCAATCGCGGTCGAGTTCCTGATCCAGTTCGTTCCGATACGGAGTCGTTTCGCCTTCGACCGTTTGCCGGCGATAGCGGGTGTAACGCAGTTCGAAGGTGCCGGCCCGATCGAAGGTGGCGAAGCGGTCGTAGATGCTGTCGAGGTCCGGATCGCGTTCGCGATTCACGAGCGACTTCGCTCCGACGTCGCGCATCATCGTCAGCAGCATGCGGTCAGGCGGAAAGTAAGCCCGGGCCGATCGTTCGTTCGCCCCGCGCGGCTCGAAGCCGAGAAAATCACGCCCCAGCGGCAACGTCTGCATCATGACGACGACGAAACCCGTCGCCAGATATCCCGTGATCAACCCCGCGATTCCCGCCCCAATCTGCTGCACGTAGCCGTCGAACTCGATCATTTCGTTCTGCAGCTTATTGGTGATCGTCCGCAGCAAGCCAAGCGTGGCCGCGAAGAGAATGGCGAGCGAAAGGGCATCTTCGTAATTGGCGAGAAAGGAGCCGCGCAGCATGTCTTCGAGGAAGTCCGACATCGGCTCGAAGAAATTGAACGCCACGACGATCGCCAACAGCGTGTTGACGAGCATGACGACGGCGTTGAAAAACCCTTCGCGAAAAAGGGCGTAGGCGGCGCCGAGCATCAAAAGTCCGGAAATCGCGGCGAGCATGGATCTAATCCAACGGTGAAGACTCTATCGTAAGAACGCCGGCAACTTCGTTACTTCTTTTCGCCTATGGCCTACTCGTGAAGCTTGAGTTCAGCTTCCATTCTGCGAGTTTTTCCAACGCGTCCGCTGCATTACCGCCTATAGGATCCGCGTGAAGCCCATAAATGTTCTTTGCATCGTACTTGGCGAGGATTTGACGTATGGCGGACTCATGAGAATTCACGTCCCCTACAAGTATGGCGAGAGCATAGTGAGCCCAAACCTGAACTCGCAGTTCTTCATCGTTAAGCAATCGGCGCAAAATGGGAACGGCTTTCATCGCTTCCTCGCCGTACTCCGCAAGTATCATTGCGCCATTCGCCCGCTAAGCGAAAGGATCCGTACCTTTGCAGCATATTGATCCAGGTATCCACATTGATTTCCGGCGAGAACTGCAACCCTAATTCATCCATCAAACCAAACAGCCAGTACAGCTTTGCCGCTTCGGAGTACTCGCTGATCGAGAACTTATCGAAGAAATCACCGATCTCGTCGTGGAGATCGGAAAGCCGATAGCGCTCCGCTGTTGCTGCGAGAACGTCGAGATCCTCTTCCGTTAGCCTTCTCTTTCTTTTCTCGCGCTCGGAGTCCGAGCGATGGAATCCGTACTTCAATGCAGGTTCAATCAGGAAATGCAGTTCTTGAGGCAAATGAACCAAAACGCCCACTCTTGAAGCCATGATACTCGTTGCTCGAATAGGTTAACTATTTCGGTTTTCGCGTTCCCGCCTCAATTCCGCCAGCTTCTCCAACACTCCCTCCGACGTGTTTCCAACAAATTCGAGGTATAATCCATCGGCGTCCTTGGCATTGTGCTGGTTATGGA
Organism: Gemmataceae bacterium; assembly: GCA_019748295.1. GTDB lineage: Bacteria > Planctomycetota > Planctomycetia > Gemmatales > Gemmataceae > JAIEPT01. The sequence continues at coordinate 45,605 of JAIEPT010000326.1, forward strand.
TGCCTCGAACAGCATCTTCATGAGACTCGACATCACCTTCAAGTTTTGCCAAGGCGTAGTGCGCCCAAACTTGAACTCTTAAATCCTCGTCGGCGAGGCGTTGACGCAAGAGCGGGATCGACGTCGCAGCATGCTCAGTCATATCTGCAAGAATCATCGCCGCATTCGCTCTTTCCGATGCCAAGCGAAACGAGCCATGCTTTTGCAGGTTCTTCATCAATTCGGTTGCACCGGATTCCGCAAAAATTTCAAGCCCAGTTCGTCCATGAGTCCAAACAGCCAATAGAGTTTCGCGGCTTCCGGAAACTTGCCGATCGAATACCGATCAAAAAAGTCGTCGACCTCGCCATGTGGAGCAGCGAGACGATAGCGCTCAGCAGTCGCAGCAAGAATCTCGAGATCATTCTCGGTCAGCCGTTTCTTTTTCTTTTCGCGTTCTGAATCGGATCGATGAAACCCATATTTCAACGCAGGTTCAATAAGGAAATGCAATTCCTCGGGCAGATGCGTTAAGACGCCTGCCTTCACAGCATCGGGTTCTTCAGAAACGGTCACGATTAAGATTCCGCCAGCTTCTCTAGTGCCGCGTCAGCCTCTGCTCCAATCGGATCGATGAATAATCCGTCTTCGTCTTTCTTGCTGTATTTATTGAATATCTGCTCGATCGCCTTCTTGTGCGCTTCTTTGTTCCCTTCGAGAATTGCAAGCGCGTAGTGCGCCCATGCTTGGACAAACAGTTCCTTGTCGCCGAGGCACTTCTTCAGCGTGGCGATAGCCTTCGCCGCTGGCTGGCCGAAATCGGCAAGGACCATCGCTGCTCTCGCCCTGCCAAACGCTGCTCTTTCTGAACCGTATTCGTGAAGCTGTTCGATCCAATGATCGACCTCTCCCGCGGAATCAGAAATCTCGAAACCCAACTCATCAAGAAGTGCAAAAAGCCAATAGAGTTTCGCAGCTTCGGAATAGGTCGAAATCGAGTATTGATCGAAAAAGACGTCCACAGCGCGATGCTGTTTGGCTAGACGATATCGCTCAGCAATAGACGCCAGCGCTTCTAGATCGGGTTCAGCGAGTTTTTGGCTTTTTTTGTCGCGCTCCGAGTCGGATTTGTAGTAGCCATACTTTAAGGCGGCATCAATAAGGAAATGCAATTCATCAGGAAGGTTTACAAGTACTCCAGGTTTAGCGGACATGATTGCGACTCCGATGTTTAAGGTCGACGTGGTCCGTACCGCCAGTGTACGAATTCTTCAAACGTAAATGTCCGGTGCCGCCCGCCATTTCCTAAAGACCTATTCGCTTGATTGGTTAGGTCGTCCCGATACTCTCTCCTCGCTTGCTCTTCCGTGACGCCATCTGGAAGTATCATTACCCACGGACGCGACACTGCCGGCGCTGTCGAATCAGCAGGGTAAGCTGCGCCATGTCTGACGGAATCCCCATCAATTCGGCCATTCCGGGTGACTACGACTGTTCCTTCAGGAGGGTCATAGTCCGATTCGCCGTACTCCGCTTCAGGCAGCGGGATATAGATGAAGCCATCGGGCTGAATATAGGTTCCAAGCGGCAAGAAATACCTGTCCGGCGAACTCGGAGGACGCATGAGGATTTCAAATTCCAAATGGGCCGCAGCGGCTAGCGGTGCAGGATTGGCCAGCACTTCCTGAATAGCCAGTGAATAAGGATTGAGTGCAAGTATTCCGAAACCTCGTAACGCCGTTCCAGCGGCGGCAGTTGCCGTGCTCCTCCAAGTCAGAATTCCGCCAGGATAGCCTGCAATTCGAGCGACCGCCGTGCCTGGAAGTGCACCCCTAACGACCCGTTCCATGTTCCGAGTGATTACAAGCCGAGGGACGCCTGCAGCTTTTAAAGATTCGATGATAATCTGTCGTCGCCGCGTGGCGCTGAGTAATAGCCAGACCCGCCTAGCATCATCCGGACGGTTGACGGGCATCCCGTACCTTGCGAGAACTTTGTGAGCCTCATTATGGGCTGCCACGGATTCCAAGAAAAACGCCGGCTGGTTATTGCTCCCTCCAAGAAATAGCGGGTAAGCGTGGTGCCGCCTGCCACCGACGAGGCCAGACGGGTCCGTAACCTGTTGCGGCCGATTATTGACGTACCGGTATAGATTCGCGTCCCCCGCCTCGAAACCAAGGGGGTCTTGCGAGATCCAGCGACCAATAGTTGGGTCAAACATCGTCTGCTCCTTCAGAACATTATGACTCGAACGAAAGGGAGAACTCGCGGTGCGTTTCGTGCGTCGCAATCATCCGCTTCGGCAAACCTGCAGGCAACTCGTTTTTCCGTAGTTTTGACCACCACCGCTCCTCAAGCTTTCGATCTTTCAGCAGTTTATCCATTGTCGAAAGGTGCAGCATGTTCCGTTCGAGGTCCAGCGGCACTTGACGAAAAGTTCGGGGAGGGAAGTGGATCGTCAAGTTCGGAAAAGGCTGCGGCCAGATGGACGTCAGGCTGCCGCGCCAATCATCCATCGTGGAGCAGAGCGTCCCCGAGTACATGTGATTTTCAGGTTCCAGTTCCGCTGCCCATGCTATGGCGTTCGCCGACTGCGCGAAGTGGCCGTTGTCGCGAAGGCAGCAGCTGCGATTATTTAGGTACAGTGCCAACTCTTCCTTCGGCGTTTTCGATCGAAGGAACCGGTTCTTGCGTACGTGTTCCGCCGTCACCTTGCGCGGCCAATCCATGTAGTGGCTATCGGGATACGAGTTAAACCCCAGCGATGTGCATTCGATGTTGAATCGCTCGCCGCCGGGTTCGTCCCATCGCGCGAACAGATGCCAAGCCGTGGTCGCAAGCTTGAGCGGAAAGCCAAGCCTCCGACCGATGGCGATGCAGAGTACGGGAAGATTCGAGCATGTCCCTTGGCGTGTCCGAAGGATGCCGTGAAGGAAGATGTTGTTGGCGTCGCGGAAAAAATCGTCGCGTTCAATGAGGTCAGGATCGTAGCGGATGCTTAGATCACGCTGAAGAACGGTCGTCATGACCGTCATCTTGAATTTTCCGATCGAATGGTCGAATTCCGAAGGCGCCTTTCGGAACAGGGGCGCAAGTCGATCGCACTCAGCTGCAACTTTTCCCGCGATACCATCGACCGCATTCTGAATCGGCGCAAACGGAGGTCCAACGCCGCCCGGCAGACCATCGCTAAGGCCGACGTTCTGCACGACGGGATCGATGGCCGCGAGTTCCGCTACGGAAAGAAACAAAAGCTTGGGAGCGTCGAACACGGCATGCCCTTCTTGGATTGCCGTAGGGTAATTGACGCGACCGCATTTCGCGAAGGAAAAATGCTATTTGCTGACGCGCATCAGTTCTTGCACCGAGCTTACGCCGGTCAGCACCTGGCGCAATCCGTCCTCGAAGAGGAACACGGTCCCCGCCTTTACCGCGGCGTTGCGGATGGCGGTGAGGTCGGGGTTTTCACGGATCATCTCGCGGAGCTTTTCGGTGATGACGAGCAGTTCGAAGATGCCGGTTCGCTTGAAGTAGCCGGTGCCGCCGCACTTCTCGCAGACTGAAGGTTCTTCGCTCTCCTCGGCTTCCTCGTCCTTCTCCCCCTCGTGGGCTCGATACAAGTGCTTGATCATGCCAGGGGGAAGGTTGAGCCGTTTCAGCGTCTCCGCGTCGGGCTTGTACTTGACCCGGCATTTGGGACAGAGCATGCGGACGAGGCGTTGACCCAGCACGGCACTGAGGGCGCTGGCGATGTTGAAGGGCTGCACGCCCAGGTCGATGAGTCGGCCGATCGCGGTCACGGTGTCGTTGGCGTGCAGCGTCGTGAACACCATGTGCCCCGTTTGAGCAGCCTGACACGCGATCTCGGCCGTCTCCTTGTCGCGGATTTCGCCGATCATGATGATGTCCGGATCTTGACGCAGAATGCTGCGAAGTTCGGACGCGAAGGTCTTGCCTGCCTTGACGTTCACCTCGATCTGCGTGATATGGTCGAGCTGAAATTCGACAGGGTTCTCGATGGTGATGACGTTTTGCTGGAAGCGGTCGATCTCATTGAGGCAGGCATAAAGCGTGGTGCTTTTGCCCGCCCCGGTCGGCCCGCACACGATCAGCATGCCGTGCGGTTGCTTAACGAGTTCGACGATGGAACCGCGGAGATTCGCCGGCATGCCGATCTGCTCAAGGCTAATGATCTGGGCCGACTTGTCGAGAATACGCATGACCATCTTTTCGCCGGAGACGGACCCGGCCGTGGCCACGCGGAAATCGACCATGCGTTCTTCGACTTGGGCGGAGAAGCTGCCGTCCTGCGGCTTGCGCTTCTCCGTGATGTCCATGTTGCAGAGGACTTTGAAGATGTTGATGACCGCGTCGCCCGTCGATCGGCGAAACGGGTTGTCGTTGACCATGATGCCGTCGATGCGGAAACGGATCGACATTTCCTCCTGCGTCGGCTCCAGGTGGATGTCCGTAACCCGCCGTTTGACGGCGTCGTAGACCATTTCTTGGGCGCTTTGATAGCCCTTCGATTCCTGGGCACGGGCCAGTTCCGCTCCGCTGCTTTGGCCGCCGCGGGCGAAGAAGCGAACAGGGACGCGCGAAGGCCGGCCCTTCTTTTCCTTGGCGAACTGCATGCGGAGCGTGCGTTCGAGAAACGCCTTGATCGCATCCTTGATGACGATGGCGTCGGCCTCGCGCACCTCGCGGTTGCGTATTTTGACGTAGCCCACAGCTCCGCCCACGATCATTCCCATCCAGAGGAGCCAAGCGATCCAGAAGAACGGCATCGCGAAGCACAGGACCGTGCCGACGAAGCCGATGGCGAGAAAGACGGGATTCCAAATGCTGTAGTTGAGCTTGAATTCGCGAAGGTCGCTATCGACCCAGACGCTGAGTTGGATCCAGAGCAGGAAGGCGCCGAAGAAGAAGAGGATGCGCGGCAGGCTGTAGTAAAACCCGGGCCCACGCGGAAACTCGGCGGCTTGAACTCCATTGGTCGCGGCCAATACAAGGGCAATCGCCATGAAGTGCGGCGCGCAGCGCGAAGGGAACGTCATGAGGCGGGCGAACGTGGACATCAGGAAGAGGACGACGGCCGACATGGGGGAAATTGTACGCTCGCGCCGGCGCGACACAAGCCCGCATTGCTCGCCCCTGCCAGATGCTGGCGAGCAGCCGCTGTTAGGCGGTTGGTGCAGTATCCACGGGAGTCTCGTGATCTGAGGGCAGGGAAGACAGAATCATTACGTACAGAATCATGGAAGACAAAGACAAAATGATGGGAACGAAAATTGAGGTAAGGCATGCTGCTCTTCCCATCTCTTTGTATTCATCATTTTGTCCCTAATTATTTTGGCTATGCCTTCCATGATGTGCGCCGTGCAAAGGCGCTGGTTTTCAGTGGGTGCGAATCCCACCCGGCAGCTTGGTCATTCTAGCCGGTAG
>JAIEPT010000071.1 GCA_019748295.1 Gemmataceae bacterium
GAAACCGCCGGATACGATGAGTACGTCCGGTGGTGTGGGAGGACGGGGGAAGTAATTCCCCCTCCTACCCGATTTGGTCAGAACAACTCGAATCGCCCTGGCGCTGCGGTTCGGTCGAGCAGCGCGGGCCAATAGGCGAACACTTCACGCACCGGCGGCCGGCCCGATGTATAGCCCGTCACGCCGGGCGGGCCGGAGGTGACGAGCGGCGCGAACTCCTTCGTGAATCGTTCGACCACGGCGCGGCGTTCGTCATGCACGGCCACGCGCAGCGCTACTTCGGGGGGATCACAGGACATGATGCCAGGGGTGAGCGCACCCGCACCGATGGTTTCGATGTTGCTCCGCTGCGGCGACATGCCGATGGCGGCGAGACGATCCAGCAGCATCTGCCCCGCGGCCTTTGCTTTCGCGACTGCATCGGGGCCTGAAAGCACGAGCGTACCTGCCGAAGCCCAGCCGTGGCGATATGCGATCGAAACCTTGTAGGAGGGCGGAGCGGGTTTTCCTTTTCCGCCGGACAATCGAACGCGGTCCTTTCCCGCATGCTCCAGCTTCAGCGACGCGAAGTCAGCAACGACGTCGGGCGTCAGATAAGCGGCGGGGTCGCCCACTTCGTACAGCAACTGCTCACGCACCGTTTCGAAATTCACGGCGCCGCCGCTGCCTTCCGGCTTGCCGATGACGAACGATCCGTCCACTTCGAAATCGACGAACGGATAGCCGACGTTCGCAAGATCGGGGGCGTCCTTCCAGTGGGTCCAGATACCCCCCGTCGCCTGGGCCCCGCACTCGATGAGATGCCCCGCCGCCGTCGCCTGGCTCAAGCGATCCCAATCGGTCCAACTCCAGCCGAACGCATGCATCGCTGGCCCCACCGTGAGCGACGCATCGGCCACCCGCCCGGTGATGACGATCTCGGCCCCCGCCGCCAGCGCTTCCGCAATCGGTTGAGCGCCGAGATAACCATTAGCACTGACAACCCGCGGACGAATTCTTGCGAGCGGTACGCCGGTATCCAAATTCGCGAATGCATGGCCCGCAGCAAGGAATCGATCGAGATCGTGCAGCAGGTCGTCCCCTTCGACCACCGCGATGCGTCGGCTCAGCCCATGCTTCGCGAGAATCGCTTTCGCCTTCTCCGCGCAAGCTCGCGCATTCATGCCCCCCGCGTTCGTCACGATCTTGAGTTGGGGCTGCGCTTGCACATGCGGGGCAAGGCGATCGAGCACATCAAGAAAATCGCCTGCGTATCCCGTTTGCGGATCCTTCTGCTTTTGCAAGGCAAGGATCGACATCGTCAGCTCGGCAAGATATTCGAGCGTCAGCACATCAAGCTCGCCGTCGCGCACGAGGCGGATCGGCGCGTCGAGATTGTCGCCCCAGAACCCGCAGCCGTTTCCGATTCGCATTGGATTGCCTTCAGATCCGCTTATCCAGGGTTCTTGTCGCGCACGACAAGCTGCACACCCTGATGGTGAGGCTCAACTATCATTCGAGCAGAAGGGAAGAGCGTGGGCCTTTCAAAGACTGGCTTTATGTTACATCTGAGAATCTCCGCGCTACGGGTTGCGTAGAACGGTAGCATGGTCGCCGCAGTTTCGGAAAATGATCTCGTCGGCCTCATACTGGAATGTAATAATTAGCGGTCCATTCGCATGCATTTCCCATACGGGAGGGCGCTTGCCTCCTTCTTCTTGCGAGGTGCCCAGCACTCCCTCCAATTTATGGACTCTCAGTCCTTTAGGAAACGGATGGTATGGGCGCTTCGCAAGCTGCCGAATCGCTTTATCGATCAATTTTCGATCGCTTTTCGACAACCCTGAATGGTTCCTCTTGAACAAAGTGGTGTATGCGAACTTCAACGCGCAATCCTCGCTATTGCTCGTCGCAGTCATTAAGACTGCTTAGCATTTCTTCGACTGAATCGAACGAGTGAAGCCTGCCGTTCAAGATATCGTCGTCGGCTGTCGCTTCGCGTCGAACGGGCGCACTGATAGGGCACTCTTCGGTGATGCCAACAGATTTAATGTGCGCAATTACCGGCGCCTTGCAAGGAGTGAACGGAGAGTTGGACAACTCCATTGCTGGCCAACGAAAGTTATTCGTATTGTCGCGATGCGTAATCATGCTAGTTCTCCTCGTCCGGAGTTTCATCTTCCCGCTGAGAAGGGCCATTCGCAGCCGAATTGAACTGGAGAAATTTCAAAATATTTTCATTTAGGAACGCCTGAACAATTCCAAGTCGCTGGACTTCCTCTGCAAGAGCGTCGTTGTTCCAATCCCGTGGCATACTCCAATCGGCATCGGCCTCAAGGAATAATTGGCTGGGATCTTCAAGCAATGACTCTACTTTGACATCAACCTGCCATTCGGTTTGACTCTTTTTGCCTTGTCCCTTCTTTTTAAAAGGAGGAAAGAAGAGCCGAAGCCCTACAAGATGTATCGGACGGCCAAACTCTTTTGTTCGTTCTCCATCGATTTTCATCACGTCGCTTGCAAGGAATACACGTGAGTCGCCATCGATTGCCATCGATCCGCGGACCATTGCGGACGAGCTCAGGATCAACTCAGGCTGGAAAAATTCTCCGAAGACCTCCAGCAGCTTCTGGTATTTGTTCTCGTACAGTTCCATTCCAGTCTCGGGAAAAGAACAATGCATCTGCAAGTCCCTTTGAGATACGGTAATCGATAGGTAGCTGTCTGGAGAGCTGCCAATAGGCTGTTTGAACAGCCATCGCTCCGATTTGAAATCGGTAGTTTGAGGATCAAAGAACGACATCAATCGCTGCGCGAACTCAAATCCTTTCTTGCGCTCAAGCCGTATCTCAGGGTGAAACTGGAGCTTCATGAAGTAGCCCCATCGAGCAAGCTTGGCGTCGGGCTTAGGCTTGTTGATGTGAGACGATTCCGATGCCATCTTGATCCGCCTTATGCGCCGCTAAGAACCGTTTCCAGCTCGCCGCATTGACGAGTCGTGTTCAAAGTATTTTCCCAACTCACCCCGAGACGCACTCAAAAGACGTTCGCGAACCCAGACAGAAAGATCCACACCCGCCAAATTGGCTGCTGCCGTGAACTCTTCTTTTTCACGGGCATTCAACCGAACTTGCAGGTGAGCGCCTTTAGAGGCAGCAGGGTCTTTGCGAGGCCTTCCACGCGAGCGACTCATAATTGAATTGTAATGACAAATAATCTGATGTCAACGAGCGTGCAAGAGTAAAAATACGTTTTCCTGATACTGTTCCGTAACTGATTGGGCTGCATGTGTCTACGGTTTCTGGTCCGGCCTTGACGCTCGTCGCAACCCCTTGTATGGGCCTCGGCCTAACTTTCGGCTTTTTTTCCGCGACTGCCGCATGTACCTTTCGCGCTAAGCCGATTATGCGTCTTGCCTTCGCATTTTGAGGAACAGCGAAGGCAGGGTCGTTCTGCACTCCGCACCCGTCCTTGCCGCTATCTCAACGCCCTGTCGCAACGAAAGCCGATACCACCACAGTGAACATTGATACAATGCACCCGAACTTCGGCCCGACCACCTCAACGCCCACGGCCCGCTGAATGAGCGTCTTGTATCTGGCTGCCGATGCGGAAGTTCTGGCCGGCAAACTCGCCGACCTGATCGATGCCCAGATTCGCGAAGGCGACTTCTTTCGTCCCATCGATATCGTTGTTCCCAATCGTTTCCTGGGCCGTTGGCTGAAGCTTTGGCTTGCTCGAAAAATGGGCGTGGCCGTCAATCTCCGCTTCCGCTTTCTCGAATCCGCCCTCTGGGATTGGTATCGCGCCATCGATCCGCGGCCCATCGAACCGCTCGATCCTGATCATCCATTCGACCTGAGCAAGCATCCCTCGTCCCCAGAGTTCCTGGAACCTGAGACGTACCGCCTGCTCGTCCTCTCGGTATTGCTGCATGAGGACAGCGACGCGCTCGCACTCTTCCGCCATTATCTGCAACGGGCCGATGGGCAACTCAGACGGCGCAGCTGTCGCCGGGCTTGGCAGCTCGCGGGATTGCTCAGCGATTTCATCCGCGACTACGAGTATCACCGCCAGCAGGAACTGATTCAACCATGGCTGCGCGGCCAACTCGGTTTGCCGCCGGGCCACGGAGCGGAGTCGCTGGAGCGTGGACAGCGCGACGTCTTTCAGCACATCATCGGTCTGCCCGACGGCAAACGCCAACTTCTCATCAACGCGACGGGCCGCAACTTCAAGACGCTCCCACAGTATGTGATGGAAGTGCGCGAGGTCTTCGAGACGCTGCACCCGCCGCTGCGCGACGGAAAGCCCGCGACCGTGCATCTCTTCGGCCTCACGCAAATCTCGCGATTGCATGTCGAGGCATTGCGATTCCTCGGCCCGTTCTTCGACCTCCGCGTGTATCATCTCAACGCGTTGGCGGGCCGATTGCCGAGGCGGCTCGATCGCGAGCAACTGCAAGGCGTGGCAGAGTCGTTCATCGTCGATCGCCGCTCCGACAAGGTGCAGGCGGGGGACAGCTTGCTGCATCTTTGGGGTAGGGCAGGGGCGGAGAGTTTCTGGCTGATGGCCGAGTTTCTGTCGCTACCGTCGTTCTCGGCCGAGGGTTTGGTCGCCTCGCCGACGCGCGGACGCAGGGCGAAGCCGACGGTGCTGAGCCGATTGCGCGAGTATCTGTTCACGCCCGACAAGTTCGGCGACGACGACCGCTTGCCGCAAGACACATCGTTGCAGGTCGTCGGCTGCCCCGGCATCCTGCGTGAGGTCGAAACGGTTCACAACAGCATCCTGCACAATCTGCAGGAAAATCCTGACCTGCGGCAAACGGACATCGCGGTGCTTGCCGTGGACATGGGCCGCTATCGACCCGTGTTGCAAGCGGTCTTCGAGCGGCCGCCGCATCCGGTGGCGTACAACCTGATCGATTACAGCGCCGCCGGTCTTAGTACGTTCGGCCATGCGCTGATGGGCATGCTGGATTTGGCCCTCGAATCGTTCACGCGGTCGAAGGTGTTCGAGGTGTTGCTCAGTCCCTGCATCCTCGCTCGCCTTGGCGTCGATCGCCATGAAGCGATGACGTGGGTCGATTGGGCGGAAAAGCTTGGCATTCATCAGGGATGGGACGCTTCCGAGAAACACGAGCAAGGCCTGCCTGCAACGCCGCAGTTCGGCTGGAAGCTTGGATTGCAGCGTCTGCGGCTAGGTCGATTCATGGTGACGGTGCCGGACGACCATGATGGGGACACGCCGCGTTTCGGCGACATTGTTCCATTCGCCGATCTCGAAAGCAGCGACCGCAGCAAGTTGGACCGCTTCTGCCTCGCTATCGAAGGGCTGTTGCCTCGCTTGCGTGCGATGCGGCATTTTCAGGGGACCGGCCCTGAATGGGCGGAGCGCATTCGCGAACTCGTCGTCGATTTCTTCGATGTCCCGGAGGATCGGCCCGAAGAGGGGGAAGTGCGCGATCGGTTGCTCGCCTCGCTTGACCGCCTCAGCCTGTGGGACCAGCTTGCGGGGCCCGGCAAGGAGCCGCATCCCTTGCCGTTGGCCCTCATTCGCGAATATCTGCTGACGCAGCTCGAAACGATCCCCGGTTCGCAAGGCCAAGCGCTGGTCGGCGGCGTCACCCTCACGGGGCTGCAGCCCATGAGGCCCGTGCCGTTCAAGATCGTTTACGTGCTCGGTATGGGGGAGAAGAATTTTCCCGGCAGCAACTTTCTCACCGCGCTCGATCTTCGGAATCTTGGCGACCGGCCCCGCGGCGACATTCGTCCTGCCGAGCATCAGCGGTTCATCTTTCTGGAAACGATCCTTTCGGCCGCGAAGAACCTTTACCTCTTCTACGACAACCGCGACCTGCAGAAAGACGAGCCGCTCTTCCCCGCGGTCCCCGTGCAGCAGCTTCGCCAATTCCTGGATCGCTGCATCCTGCGTGAGCCGTTTCAGGAAGCGGCGATGCCCTTGCATGGCCATGATGAAGCGTTTCTCGATCCGCTGAAGAAGCCGGCCTGGCACGATGTGCTGGTGCAATACCGCGAGACCGATCGCTTGCTTGCGGTGATGGATGCCGACAAGAAGGGACGATTCGGGCCGAGTCTGTTTCCGCGCGCGGAGTTGCACGATCGCATCGCGGAGCTGACGCCGGACTTCTCGCTGACGCCCTCAAGTAGCGTCACGCAAAGCAGCCCGCCGACGATCGCGTTGCGCGAGTTGCGCAGCTATTTGAAATGTCCTGCCGAAGCGATGCTGAAACGGCACCTGCGCATCGACGACGAGCCGGAGAGCCAGGACGAGGAAGATTACGAGCCGCTTACGACCTCGCGTCTCCAAGGCATGCGGCTCGTCCAGCAGGTGCTGACGCAGATCGTCACGAAGAGCGCCGCCGGCCAACTCGACCAGGTCCTCGAAGAATGGGTCGATCGTTTCGAGGCGACCTACGATGGCTGGCGCATGCGCTGCAAGGCGCCGGAGGAGGCTTTCGGCGAAATCGACCGCGCCGCCCTTCGCCAGGAACTGCATGAACGCATCTTCGGCAAAGGCCGGCTCGCGTCGTTTCTGCGTGAGCGGGTCGCCAAGCCGTATGTCGACCTGCTCGCACTCGGCGCCAGCCTGCGGCCGGTGGAAGCGAAGATTCGTTTCCCCGCCCTCAGCATCCCGCTGGCTCGAACGTTGCCGCACTCGAACGCCACGCATGCGAATCTGGTCGGCGACTTGAAGATGACATGGGTGGATGCCCATTCGCTCGATGTGCTCGTGCTGACGTCCGCCAGGAAGTGGTCGCCGACGGACCTCTCCATGTATCTTCTCGAGCCCGTGCTCATGTATCTGTCGCTGCTGGCACATGACGATCCGTCCACGAAGGGACTGGTTTCCGAATGGATGGCGGCGCGCGATCTGTGCGTCCATGTCGCGTTTGCCGAGGGCCTGGGAACGGTGCGCTACCCAGCGGGCATGATCAGTCCGGAAGAGGCGCGGGCGTATCTCTCCGAACTCGCGGCCGATTTCCTCGATCCGAACCGTTGCGAGCTGCTGCCGTTTCGTTGCCTTGAGAAGAAGCCGATGGAGGCGCTCTTTCTGCAGGAGTATGATCCGATCGCAGCCGACGAGTTTCGCGAAAAGATCGAAGAAGCATTGGAAAACGACGGCGTTTTTGGGCGCCCGCTCGTCTGGGATCTCGTGCACCGGATCAATGTGACGGTGCCGGAGGATGCGCTCGAGATCATGCAACGGCGTTTCCGCCTGATCAACATGGGCCCCGCCCTGAATCGCGAACCAAACGATTCCGCCTCGCGCGAAGAGGAGGATTGGGGATGACCGTCGAGAAGATCGACCTGTCCCGGCATGCCGTCGTCGAAGCCTCCGCGGGCACAGGCAAAACCTACACGATCGAATGCCTCGTCCAGCGACTGTTGCTGGAGCGGGACGTTCCCCTCGACAACATCCTCGTCGTCACCTTCACGGAAAAGGCGACGGCCGAGCTGAAGGACCGCATCCGCAAATCGCTGGAGCGGGCGCTCGCCAAGCAGCCCGCGAATGGCCGGATCATCACTTCGTTGGAAGACTTCGACCAGGCGCCGATCTTCACGATCCATGCCTTCTGCCAGCGATTGCTGCAAGAATACCCGCTCGAAAAAGGCCAGGATTTTCGTCCCGAGCTGGTGGACGACAACGAACTGCTGCCGCTTGCGCTCCGCGAAGTGCAGCGCCGCGTGTGGCCCAAGCTTTACGGCAAAGACCTCGCCTGCATCCTCGGCCTTGCGGAGTTCAATCGAGATACGGCGGAGAAATGGCAGGGCCAGGTTCTCGAGATCGCCAAAAAGTATCGCGGATCGTGCGGGCATCGCATCGTGCCGCCGCTTCTGCACGATTGGCTGAGCTACGTCCTTCAGTCATGCCATCGCGGCGATCAGCTCGTTGAGGATTTGCACGAGATCGACCCGGACGTGCAATGGAAGCATCTGCTGGCGGTGCAAACAATCCATGAAACGCAAAAGATGCTGGAGGAGATGAAGCGCCAGCGCGGGCAGCAAAGCTTCGACGACATGATCTCCCGCGTGGACGAAGGACTCGATCCGGAGCGGAATCCGAATGCAGGCGAGTTGCTCGCTCGGCTGCGCCAGCGCTTCCGCTACGGCATCGTGGACGAGTTTCAGGACACCGACCCGCTTCAGTGGCGCATCTTCCGCCGGCTGTTTCTTGAAGGGGGCGAGTCGCAGCTCATCGTCGTCGGCGATCCCAAGCAAGCGATCTATGGCTTTCGCGGCGCCGACCTGCCGACGTATCAGCAGGCCGTCAGCGATATGGTCAAGAAGCACAGGGCATGCAGCTATCCGCTCACGACGAACTGGCGATCCGTGCCCGAGTTGCTCGATGGGCTCAATCGGCTTTATGTCGAAGGAGCCGTCTTTCCTCCCGTCGATCGCATCAACTATCACCCTGTGGGCGCTCCGCCCAAAGATGAACGCCGCCTCACGGTCGAACGGGATGCAAGCCGGCGGCCCGCCATCAACCTTGTCGACGTCCGCGGCTATTCGACGGCATTGCAAGGGGCGAAGACGTATGCGTCGTTCGTCGCCGCCGAGATTCGCCGACTGCTTGCGGGGGACGACGATCAGCCGTCGATCACGTATCGCTGCAAAGGGGAGGAGGCGAAGCCGATCGATGCGTCCGACGTCTGCATCCTCGTCTTTCGCCGCAGCGAGGCGAAGAAGATCACGCAGGAGTTGGCCAAGCTCCGCATCCCGTACACGGTCTACAAGGAATCGGGCCTATGGCGGTCCGATGAAGCCGAGCAGATTCGCTTATTGCTCGAATCGCTGCAACGGCCCGACGAATCGTCGTCCTTTCGCAAGGCGCTCCTCACGCGATTTTTCCGGCTGAAACCCGCCGAGATCGCCAGCGCGGGCGAAGTGCCGAGCTACCATCCGGCTCGCCGATTGTTTTTGAATTGGGCTGGATTGGCCGAGGCACGGCGATGGTCGGCTTTGTTCCAATCGCTGCTCGAGCAATCGGGCGTCATCGTTCATGAACGGGAGGATCCCGAATTCGAGCGGCACCAGGCGAACTACCGCACAATCCTCAGTTCGCTGGAGCAGGTGGGGTATCGCGACAACGGCGACTTGTTGCACCTGATCGATTTCATGCGACATCGCCGCTCGGCGACCGCGATCGAAACCGATTATCAGCCGATGGAAACGCAACGGCCCAAGGTGCGGATCATGACGATCCATGCCAGCAAGGGGCTTGAGTTTCCCGTCGTCTTCTTCGCCGGCGGCTTCACGAACTCGCGCCCCGAATTCATCCGCAGCTACCGCGACGATAAAGACAAACGGCTGGTATTCGATCTGGTCGCAGACGACTCGACGAGAAACAAGCCGCTCCATGACAAGTGGGCGCTGGAGCGACGGCTTGTATACGTTGCACTGACACGCGCAATGATCAAGCTTTACGTGCCTTACATGTGTTTAGAGAAGGGAATGAAGAAGTCTCCCGTCATTGTCTTATCAGAAGCTATTGATCGATCGAAACTCGCTGACTTCGAGCAGGCTGTCAGTCTGCATCGGCCGGGGCGAAAGAAGCCGGAGCCGTTGCCGTTCGATGCGTCCGCGATCGCGGGTTCTAAGTCAGCCCTCGTCGTGGATGAGTTGTTCCCCGTGCTCGATCCGAACCTGCATCAGCGAAAGATAACGATTCAGTCGTTCTCCAGTCTGCACCGCACGCGGCATGGTCCGGACGAGACGATCACCTTCGGCGAAGGATTGCCGCGGCGCGATGAGAACGAGTACAGCATCGCGGTGGCGGAAGATCCGCTGCGTGGAGCCGCGTTCGGCGACGTCGTGCATCAGATTCTGGAGGCGGTCGATTTTGGCGTGATCGGCACGCTTCGCAATGTGGAAGACATGCTGCGCGCGGGGACGCCGACGCGGTCCGCGATCGACAAGGTGGTGCACGAAAATCTGCACAAGTTCGTCGCGCCGATGTCGGCTGAGCAGCTTGAGGAGCTTTGTCGAATTCGGGTAGCGAATCTGGTGTGGAACGCTTTGCGAACCCCGCTGGCTCCCCTGGGCGGGCCGTTGTGCGAAGTGCCTCCGATCGATCGTTTGCAGGAACTGGCGTTCGATTTTCCGGAGCACGAAGGCAACGGCCGGCATCGCCCGCTCGAAACCTTCGTCACCGGATACATGGACTTGGTCTTCCGTCGTCGTGCGAAACTTTACCTGCTTGATTGGAAGACGAACCTGCTGCCTGCCTACGGGGCCGCCGAGATCGCCGCGAGCATGGACCAGGCGGATTACCATCGGCAATATCGGCTCTACCTCGTCGCGTTGGTTCGTTGGTTGAAGCGGATCTATGGCCGAAGCTTCGACTACGACGGCATGATCGGCGGCGTGTTCTACCTCTACGTCCGCGGCATGAACGGCGAGGACGACCGCAACGGCGTTTATTTCCGCAAGCCGCCGATGGGCGAATTGCAGCTCGCGGAGTTGCTGGCATGAGCGACGTGGCCGCGGATATCGTACTGCAATCGGATCGCCGCGTGCGGCTGCGCGGCATCTCCGCGCGACTTGCGGACCTTCTCGACCGCGCTCTCGATGCGGATGCGTTGGCCCCGAGCGACATCTATGCGGTGCATGATTGGGTGGAACTATTCGGCGACGGCGATCGCGATGCGCTGGGCCTGCTCCTGTCCGCGCTGATGATTGCCTTCAACGAGGGCAGCCTCAGCGTCGAGCTTTCGCCCGAATCCCTTGCACATCGCTTGGCCGATCTTGGCTCGCAGAGCGAACTGACCGCCTGGGCAAGCGATGCGATCGCATCCTTGGATGCGGGCGTTTTCAAGCCGCTCATCGGCAGCGGGCCCGCGGATCATCGTCCCATCGTTCTGCATCAAGACGAGGGACGACGACACCTGTATTTCCAGAAGTTCTTGCGAGCCGAGCTGGAGTTTCGCGGTGCGTTTTTGACGCTGCTGCAACGGGAGGGCGAGGCTCCTGCCGAGCCGCGCGCGCCTCCGCCTCCCGATGTAGATCGCATTCGTCAGGTCCTCGACGAAGTGCTGGTTCAGCGGCCATTGCGAGCCGGTGATGGCCCGTTGCAAATGGATCGCGAGCAGAAGCTCGCACTCGGCATGGCGTTGTTGCGGCCGCTCAGCATCATCTCGGGCGGGCCCGGCACCGGCAAAACCTCGATCGTGCTGAATGTGCTGCGCTGCATTGTCCGCAGCGGAGTTGCTCCCGACCGCATCGCGCTGGCAGCGCCGACGGGCCGTGCTTCGCAGCGGTTGACCGATTCGATTCGTGCCGGCCTTGAGCGTCTTTCGCCCGCCGAAGGAACGCCCGACGCATCGCTGCGCGACCTCGCCGCGACCACGTTGCACCGCCTACTACAGTACGACCCGACGCGGCAAATCTATCGCCGGCATCGGCAGAACCCGATTGCGGCGGACGTCGTCGTCATCGACGAAACGTCGATGGTCGGCGTCGTCCAACTCGCGCAGCTCTTGCAAGCCCTCGCTCCGAACGCCCGGCTTATTTTGCTCGGCGACAAGGACCAGTTGCCGTCGGTCGATGCGGGCGCCATCCTGTCGCAACTTACCGAGGGGATCCACGAACCGTCCCTCAGCGAATCGCTCTCCAATCTGCTAGGGGAAATGTTTGCCGAACCAGTCGCATCGGTTGCCGAAAAACCGCTGCTGGCCGATTCGCTGATGCTGCTGCGAACGAACCACCGCTCGCAATCGGCAATCCGCGATGCGGCTGCCGCCGTCAATGCGCAGGATGCCGGCATCATCGATCGCTTGCCGCGCTTCTGTCTGCCGAACAGCGGCGAATCCTTGCCGCTCGACGAAGCGACCAAAGCGGGTGGTTGCTGGTGGTGCGATCAACCAGCAGGCGCCCCCGTCGAATTGCGGCGCGTGCTCGAAGCGTGGGGCGAACATGCGTATCTGAAGGCGGGGCCCAACGGCCGGTCGCTTCGCGAAACGCTTGCGGATCCGAGTCTGGCGGAGATCGAGTTCGATCGCCCCATCGAGCATCCCGTGCTTGACGAAGCGTATCGCTTGCTTGATCGCACTCGCTTGCTGACCTTGATCCGCGAAGGGGCATGGGGCGTCGAGGAGATCAATCATTTCTTCGATCAGATGCTGCGCCCGAAGCTCGACCGATATTCGCTCCAGGGCCAACTCTTTGCGGGGGCTCCCGTCCTTGTCACGCGCAACGATTCGGGCCGCGAACTCTTCAACGGCGACGTCGGCCTGACGATCCGCTCCCGCCGCGGCGACCTGCGTGTGGTCTTTCCGCGAAGAGGCGCCTACATCTCGTTCCCTGCGGAGTCGTTGCCCAGCCATGAACTCGGCTTCGCGATGACGGTGCACAAAAGCCAGGGCTCGGAATTCGACCACGTCCTCATCGTGCTCCCCCCTCGCGGCGGTCGGCGCTTGCTGACGAAGGAACTTCTCTACACCGGCATGACCCGCGCCAAGTCTCTCGCCATCCTCGCCGGCAAACGCGAATCGCTGCAAATTGCGATCGAGCGCCGCATCGTCCGCGAGTCGGGGCTCTCGTGGCAGTGAGTCTTCTCAAGCCCAGGGGCGAGCGCAGCGAGCTCCTGGGTTCCAGACCGAAAGTGCATTCCACTTCCGACGCTCTGAACCCAGGAGCTCCCTACGGTCGCCCCTGGGCTAGGGCGCTGGAGTTGTTTGCAAAAAGAAACGGCGGCCCGTTTGGGGTCGCCGTCTCGTTGAGTCTTGAGCGGAGAGGGCGGGATTCGAACCCGCGGATGGGATTTCTCCCATCACCGATTTAGCAAACCGGCGCTTTCGGCCACTCAGCCACCTCTCCGGGTGGGGCTCGTGAGCCCCGCGATCACTCCGAAATCTTACATCCGCACGGCCTCCTGGCCAAGTCCCCGGGGACGCAAATCGTCGCGGTCAGCGCGGTTGTTGTAGGAAGGCCAGCAAATCGCGCAGTTCCTGCACCGTCATCGTCTTTTCCAACCCCTCCACCATGATCGAGCGAGGCGACGGTCGGCGAACTTCGATCAACCGGGTTTCGACCGCGAACTCCTTGCCGTCAACATCAAGGAAACGCTCCTTGCGATCGTTGTCGATCTTGCCCAGCGAGACGCCCGTCAGAATGCGGCCATCGGCCAATTCGACGACGACGGTCAGAAACTGCGGCGCGATTTCGCGGCTCGGCTGCAAGATCGACTCGAGCAGTCGGCGCATCGGCTGCTTATGGATCTGCGTGAGATCCGGCCCGACTGAACCGCCGCGGCCTTCGATCGCATGGCAACGCATGCACGCGGGGCCATACCGTCCATAGAAGACGCGTCGTCCCGCTTCGGCATCGCCCGCCTCTTTCGAGACGAGTTTCTCCCAGGCGTCGATGTCCTCGGCCTTCGCAGGAGGTTCCGTCTCTTTGCGGACAAGATGCCTCAGCAATCGGTTCGCTTCATTTCGGACGACGTCTTCTTCGTCGTCCGCGAATGCCTTGATCCTCTCGCGGTCTTTTTCGGAATCAAGCGGCAAACCCGCCAATGCATCTGCCCGCCATGCCGCGGGGAGCGACGCATCGCTCGCGGCCTGGGCGAGCACTGCGATTCGCTCAGGGCGATTCGACAAAATCGCCGACCACAGTGCGGTTCGGCCCAGCTCGGGATCTTTGACCAGGGATGCGAGTCGATCCATCTTCACGGCAGAATGATCGACTGGCAGCGAACGCAGAGCATAGTTGCGTAACGTAGCGGACTTTTTCTCATCCGCAAGGAGATCGGCGTAAAGCTGGTACTCCCGTTTTCGCAGTTCGTTGAAATCACGGGTCGGCGCATCGAGCCACGCCGTGGCAGCCAGGGCAGCTTTCACCAGGGTAAGCGGCGCATCGGAGCGGGTCGCTTGCGCTAACACCGCATTGCGGTGTTTGGTCAGCCTGTCGTCAGCAATCCAGCGGACGGCCAGGAAGCGAACATCCGGGTCAGAGTCTTCGAGCGCGGGCGACGCCAGAGTTTCGACATCGGCGCTAATCCACCGTTTGGACTGCAGAAAGCCCGAACGCTGCCGACCTGTTTTGAGCAACTTGAAGTCGATCGAGCGCAGATTGGTTTGCTGCGAGAAGCCCCACACCGCTGCCTGATGTACGAAGGGGTCAGGCGAATCGAACCGCGTTACCTCCGGCGTGATCTCGGTCCACTTCGCCTCCTTCTCGGTATCGTTCGGTTCCGGCCAAGGTTTGGCTTCCCGCAACTTCTTCGTGGGCCGCAGGCGCCAGAGCTTGCCTTGGTTGTGCAGCGTGTAGCTGCGGTCGACCCAATCGCAGAACCAGACGTCGCCGTTCGGAGCGACGGCCATGCCGGTGGGGCGGAACTTTTCGTCCCCCTGCACCATCGTCGCGCGACTCGCTTTGAATGAGGCGCCGTGCGGCTTCAGCTCATACCTCTCGATGCGGTTGTCGCCCCAACTCGTCACCCACAACTCGCCGCGATGAATGAGAACCGTGCAGGGGGCCTCGCCCGTCCCGGCGATCATCGGCAGCGTGCCCGGCAACTCGCCGTCCCATGCTTGCAAGGGATGCGTGCCGGCTCGGCCATAGCGGAACTGGAAGCCGTAATCGCCGCCGCCGACGATGTGGAGCAGCCGGCAAGGCGGGCGCGCGTCGGGGTCGTTTTCCACGCAGAAAATACGGCCCAAGGGATCGACGCAGATGCCGAAGGGGTTCCAAACGCCGGTCGCGAATTTCTTGAGTTTGCTGCCGTCCGCGTGCATGCGGTAGATATTGCCCCCTTCGCCGCCCCCTGAGAGCGTCGTGCCGTCGGCGGCGATCAGCTTGTAGGGTTCCCCCAGGTTTTCCCCCATGCCGAAAATGAGCGTGCCGTCGTTGTCGAACGCAAGTCCGCAGAGGCCGTTGTGCGGATAGTCACCCTTCGTCTCGAGCTTGGCGAGAACGGTTTCCTCGTCGGCCACGCCGTCGCCGTCCTTGTCGCGGAGCCGAACGATCTTGTTGCGGGTGGCGACGAAGACGGAGCCGTCGTCGCGCAGGGCGAGGCACATCGCGTACTTGAAGCCCTGGTGAAACGTCGTGAGTTTGCTCGATCCATCCGCCTGCATTTCCAGAACCTGGATGCGATCCGCGGGCGGGCCGGCGTAATTCTGCGGCCGAAAATGCGTGTGCGATTCGATGAACCAGACGCGGCTCTTCTTGTCCACCGCCAGAGACACCGGCGTCGCGATCTTGGGCTCGGAGAGGACGAGTTCTAATTCGTAACCCGGCTCTTCGACCTTCGGCTTCCGCGGAGCTTGTGCCTCGGCAACCGTTGCGGCGATCCAAACGAGCATGATCACGGAGAGGAACAGACGCATCGAGCACCATCGCAGGGAAAACAAAAACGCCAGCACGAGGATTATCTTCTCGTTGCTGGCGTCGGGAGTCGAGCGAAAACGTCGAGTTACCACCAGTAGTAGTAGCGCGGGTGGTAGGGCGGATAGACGACAACCGGCGGCTGTTGTTGGATAACGGTTTGTTGCCGGGTCTTCTCTTCCTTCAGTTCGTTGCGGAGTTTTTCGAGTGCCGCCTTAGTGTCGTCCTGTTCGCGGCGGCGGTCCTCGGCGGCTTTGCGACGATCTTCTTCCAGTTGCCGACGCTCGTCGGCGATTTTGGCTTCCATTTCCGCTTTCGCCTTTAGGTTGCGGTTGAACTCGTCGTTTTCCAGCGTGAGGCGGCGTTTCTGCTCGATTTCCTGCTCTTTCAGGCGGAAGTTTCGTTCGTCCTCATCGCGACGGCGTTTGAGGTCTTCTTCCTTTTGCTTCTGCAATTCGATGTCGCGCGTTTTGTCCGCGATCATTTGATCGATCTGCTTCTTGAGTTCGGCGATCTGAGCGGCCGCCGCAGTGTCTTCGACTTTTCCGCCGCGCGAAACGGCCATGCCGATCCAACCGAGCATGAGCAGAACGACAGCGCCGAATCCCACGAGAGCAATCATCTTCGTCGGGCTGGCTGAGGGCGATTGAACAGACGATGGGACGGTCGTGGAACCGCCGAAGCCGGCATTCGTCGGCGAAGTGCTGAACGCGTCGTCGCTCACCAGCATCGTCTTATTCGGATTGCGACTTGGGCCCGCCGCAGGGACCTGATGGCGTTGGCCGCAGGCGGGGCAAGGCTTCTTCGTCAGCGCTTCGCTGGCAGCAGCTTCGAGAGGTTTCTTGCATGCGGGGCAGTTGTACTTGATCGGCGGCGCGGCGGGTTCGTCGCCGGCGAGCATCGTCTTGTTGAGGTTCGGCGCCGCGGCCGCGGGAGGCGGCGGTGCGTTCGGCACCTGCAAGCGTTGGCCGCAGGAAGGGCAGGGCTTCTTCGTCCCCCCTTCGGCCGCGGGGGATTCGAGCGGCGTCTTGCAGCGCGGGCAGTTGTATTTGATCAGCGCGGCAGCCGCGGTGTCGCCGAGCATGGTCTTGTTGAACGCTCCCTCGGCTGCCGCTTCCTTCCTCATGGGGACGGCGGCTCCATCGGAGACCGACTTGCCCGCGAAGAAGGGGGACTGACAGTTGGGACAGACCTGGCGTTTCCCCATGTCCCCTTCGGGAATGGTGAACTTGTACTGGCACGATGGGCACGAGATGCGGGAGAACATCGAACTACGCTCCTTAATCCAGGACGCCGAAATCGTCCTCAAAACCAATCCGAAACGGGGAGGGGCAGGCCTCCGCTGCGAACAACTGCCAAAGAAAAGCTGCGTGGGGGCGAGGCTCCTGCCGAGCCGGGGTGTATGTCCCCTTTGTCAAACTTCGACTTTTCCGCAGGTTTCTGCAACACCGGCTCGGCAGGCGCCTCGCCCTCCCAACTCCGGTCCGCCTGCATTTGGTACTCGATTACGCCTAAGGCATCGTCCACGCCCCCTTGCGGAAGACGCACTGCCTGGGGTCGAATTCCGAGATCGTCTCCAGCGACAATGCGACTGCGGGGCGCGGCGGCGTTTTCAGCACGTTCGACCAGCCGCGGTCGGCGACCGAGCCGGGCTTCAGTTCGCCGGAAGCAATGCATTCGATCGACCAGAGTTCCGCTTGAAGCACCCCCCGAAGTTGTTCGTCGTTCAGGGCGGACATGCCGGTGCCGTCGCAGGAACCGCAGCGATGTTCCCCTTTGCCCGCGCACATCGAGCAAAGTTCAGGCACGCCGAACATGTTGATCGCTTTCCCTTTGCCGTTGCACTTGGCGCATCGCACCGTTTTTTTGAGCCGGCAAGTGGGGCAGACCGAATCAGTGCAGATTTGCAGGAACGATTTTTGATCGCCGACGGCGGGGGCGGCCGCGAAGATTTTTTCGACGCCGTCCTTGCGAGCGGCTTCGCGCGCTTCGCTAAGCGAACCCACGCGGATCGCCCGCATCGCGGTCTGGAAGCTGAGCATCGCGGCCGCTTGATTCTTCGCCTCGGGCCCGGCCGCGGGGCCTTTTTTCGCGGGCTCGCTTTTGAGCGTGGCCGGATCCCCCTTCGGATCGAGCAAGACGGCCATCGCCTTGTAGCGTCGCGATTCAGCAGGCGTCGGTGCGATCTGGCCCATCTTGGCGAGGCAATACGAGCCGAGGTCCGCAGGGCTCAGATGGGCGGCGATGAGAAAGAGGCGAAGCGCGGTTTCTTTCGCTTCCGGATCGTTCGTTCGCAGGGCCAACTCATCCGCGTAATCGCGGTACTCCTTGGGTTTCGTCTGCGTCAGCTTTTCGAGCCGATCCTTGCTGACCTGATGCACGATCTTGATTTTGGAACGATCATACGTCGTCACCTTATCTTTGCCGTCCGCACTGAGCATGCGAATGGTCACGCTGGCCGCATCTTCCCGAACGACGTATCCAGCGACCCGGTTCTTGGGCGCAATCTCCACCTCGATGGGCCAGGCC
Source organism: Gemmataceae bacterium (assembly GCA_019748295.1). Lineage (GTDB taxonomy): Bacteria > Planctomycetota > Planctomycetia > Gemmatales > Gemmataceae > JAIEPT01. The sequence continues at coordinate 17,862 of JAIEPT010000071.1, forward strand.
GTCCGCGGCGCGAGCCCGAGGATCGCAAGACACAGCATCGTCAATCGGCGTGAAAACATGAGCAATCCGCGCTCGTCTAAAACCTTGTTTCGAAGCCCTGTCTTCCGCTTGCGGCTTGGCGTTCGGAGAAAGCCCAGGTCTCGCTAAGCCGCAAGCGGAAAACCTGCACAGACGGTTTCGAAACAGCCTTTAATCAGGTCACGACTTCTTTGCTTGGTTGACAATGGCCCACATCCGCAGCGTTTTCTCTTCACCCGCGCGAAGCTGCTCCAGCGATCCCGCTGCACGGCGATCGCCTTCGGAAAGGTCGCTTTGCAGCTTTCGGAACGCGTCCGCTTGGTCGGGAACGAGTTGCCCCAGGCGGATCGCCAAGACGCGAGCCCACAGTCGTTGCAGAAGCACCATCTGCTCCAAATCGTTTTCGGCGACGAATTGAGCGACTTGAAGTCGGCGATCGATCTGGGCCAGGAATTCTTTGTCCTCCGTCATAGCTTCGGCGTCCCCTGCCTTGGCAGCAACGCGTTTCACAACGGCGGCGAGCACCTGGGTTGGGCGTGTCAGGGCGCCGAGTTCCGCTTCGGGATTCATCCCGAAGGCGATCCCCTGTTCCTTGTACAGATCGCGCAGCAGATCGGCCGCCTCGTCGGCTCCGCCACGCTTGGTTTCCGTCATGTCGAGCACGCGCTCGAGCAGCACCTTCCGGCAAGACGTTCGCCAATCCTCGTTGTTGGCGAACTTGAGCGATTCGCCAAGCACGCCGCCGACGACCGTCTCCGCGGACTTCTGCAGTATTTCCTCGCGGCTTACCTGATCCGACAGCGCGAGCAGAAAGTTGCGGCATTGCGCGAAGGCATTCAGCTTGCCGGCCACCTCATCCAGTTCGTCCTTCTTGGCGACCACCAACACGTATCGGGAGATCTTCTGGGCGATGCGGGGCGTCATGTCGTCCGGCACCTTGGCGGCGATGTTGAGGAAGCCGCCCGTGCGAACGCTCGCCTGCTTGTTGTCGAGACTGGCAAGCGCCGTCGCGTTGACGCCGTGCTGGTCCTCCCTTTTCTGCTGTGGATCCAGCGGCATGCCATCGGGTCCGATCGGTCCGAGGGGGCCGAAGGGGGGCAAGCCGAAAGGACGTCGTTTGCCGAAGAAAGGGTTGCCGAACATCGGCGGCGGGAATCTCAAATCGCCGAAACCGCCAGCGGCTCCGACTTGCAACTGAAGGGAATACGGTCCGATGGCGGGAGTCAAGCTGGTAGCGATGACGCGATACGCGCCGTCCGTCGGCGCCCCGATGATGAGCCGGGCGTTGCGCCCGCCGCCGCTGTCGTCATCGGCGGCAAGCTCCTGCCCTGTGGGACTCTCGAGACGAAGGTAGGCGTCGAAGGCGTTGGTCGTCAGCGTGAATGTGTATGCCTGCCCCTTTTGGAGATTGACGCGATACACCTTTCGGAAGGAGCCGACTCGCACGGTGTCGCGCTCGCATTTCGCATCAAGAAAGCCGTCGATCACCTTCGGCTGCTGGCCGAGCGTGACGACGTCCGCGGGCCCGCCTTTGGGATCCTTCTTGTTCTCTGGTTTCGTTTCGTCCGTCTGGTCGATTTCGGGAACCTTGGCGACGAACTCGTCGAAACGTTTGACGTCCGCTTCCTTTTGAAGAAGGATCGCCGCCATCGTGTTGGCATGGGCGAGGCGAACGGTGTCTTGCAGAATGGCGAGCTTTTTTGCCGAAGGCGATTTCGCCGCTGCGAGGGCGCTCTCGGCGAGCGCCTGCATTTTTTTCTGTCGCTCCGCCGGTGCGAGCGCCTTCTTCACGAGGGCGGTTGGCGTGCCCCCGAGCAGGACCGTGCGGATGACTTCAGCCTTCGTCTTCTGGTCCAGCGCGGGATCGGCCGCTTCCTTCCACTTGGACGCGAACACGCCTTCGAGCTTCGTCGAAACCGGCGGCGGAGCGTTTTCGTAGAACGCGACCAGCTTGAGCCGAGTTTGCAGATCGGGGCTGGCGAGCGTGTCCTTGACCATCGGCTCGACCTTGGCCCATGCATCGTCGCCGCCGGCGAGACCCGCGAACATGATATTCGCATCGACGCCCTGACGAAACGCGGGGGACAGATACTCCGGAGCACGCACGGCAACCGCGTTACGCAGCCACAACGCATCGTCGAGCGATTTGCCCGCGGTCGCCGCGGCGCTGCGGTAAAGCCGTGTCGCGAGTTGCTTCTCCGCTTCGATCTTCAACGTCACCGGGTCCGCATTGGGATCGGCGGGCACATTGAGCGACGCGCCCAACGCCTGGGCGAATGCCGTCAGGCGCTCGTCCGTGGGGCTGAGCTTCACGCGATTGGTTCGGATCGCGTCGTGCGTGAAGCACTCGACGGCGGTACGCACCGACCAGAACATCCGATCGAGCGAGTCGTTCTTGTCCAGGGCGGCAAAGGCCACGTTCTCTGCGGGCATTTGTGCCGCGAGCCATTCGCGGATCGGCGAGACGTTGGCTTCCACCGGCTCGAATGCGTAGCATTCCGCGAGCAATCGCGCGAGTTGCTCTTTGGACCGGTTGTCCCGCATCATGTTGGGCGCCCGCTTCAGCACCTGGCGATAGGCTTCGAGCCGATCGGCATCCTTGGCTGCCAGCGCATCAACGGTGGCGGACTCCTGCGGCGCGGCCCGTTTCAAGTCCTCGATGATTTCGCCGACGCGATTGCTTGGGCCTTTCGCCCACCAGGGGCCGGCTTGATTGATGACAGGTTTCTGCGTGCCGTCGCCAGCGGGGGCGCTGTCGTCCTTCTTGTCCTTGTCCATGACGGCGATCGGCGGCGCCTTCCCGTCCGGCGGCCGAACGGCCCACCACACGCCGACCCCAACCCCGGCCATAAGCAGCAAAACCAGGGCGCCGGCGAACATCCAGACCAGCGGGTTGCTGGGAGCCGATTCTTCCTCCTCGGATTGCTCAATCGGCTTGTCGGCAATCGTCACCGAGACGGGCACGGTGAACTGCTTGCGTCCGTTGGCATGGATGTGGATCGCCGCTTCCGCATGCTGGCCTGGCTTCGACGGAACCGTGATCTCGATCGGCAGGGTAACGGAGGTGCCTTTGAACTTCACCACGCCCACATTGACCCAGCTCTGATTGCTGGCGCCTTGCGCGTAAACGGGTTTGGTTTCCTTCGTGCCGATGACGATCTTCTTGATGATCTTTTCGCCGGGAACTCCGCTGACGGTGATCGATTCCGTTTGCAGTTCGACGACCGGCGGCTTGGTGAGGCCGAGTGCCTCAAAGAACTGCTGCACGGCTGCTTTGCCTGAGCCAATCGTTCCTTCGACGGGATAGGTCCAGCCGTTCTCCGTGTACCACGACTTGACCGCGCCTTGCTCGAAGAGCATGCCCGCGTCGGCCGGAGCTTCCTTGGCTTTGACAGCCAATTCGCGCGGCGTGCGTGCTCCGGCGAGCGAATCGTTCGCGTATTTTCCTTTCGGAAAAGGCTGCGTCGGCACCACTGCTTTGATCGGGATCGTGATCGTGCCGCCATTGGTGTCGATGACGATCTCGCCCTGCAGCGGCTTGAGGCCCGCGCGAAGCTTGTGGCCGATCACATGGACGGGGATCGAGAAGACGCCGCGCGTTTGAAAGATTTTCTGATTGCCGCCGCTGGGAGTGCCGAAGGCGAGCCAGTCGCAATCGGTGAAGATCATTCCGCGGAGAACAAGCATGCCCTGGTTGGAGAGCATCAGCTCGAACTTCTTGTTGGTCCCAGGCGCAAGCGTGCCCAGGTTCTCCTCCTTCGTCGGAACCGCGAGCTTCGGCGGACGCAACGTCTGCGTATCGACGGGGAATTTTTCCAGCAGGCGGCTCAGGCCGACGTCACGGTCGGATTCCTTGGCCGCTTCCTTCGCAGCGGCGGCAAGATCCAGCCGGCCGACGGCGGTGAAGAACGACGCCCACGTCCCTTCCCGCAACAGGTCTTTCGATTCGTCCCAGCGTTCGTCGCAGGCGAGGGCCAGCTGATTGAAGTTGGCGCAGCTTCGGCCGTCGGCGAAGCAAAACGGCATCGCGAACGCCATGCCGCCGACATTAAGCGCACCCGTCTGCGGAGAGCCGGTCAAGTTGCGGCCATCGTAATGGCAGTACACGGCCCCGGCGGGATTCAACCGCGAACAAGCCGGGCAGGTATTCGGCATCGCTGCCTCCTGTGAGCCGCATGCAATGAGGGAGAAGAGGGCGGTCCATCCCGCATGTCCGGCGTAGCGAGGAACATGCAGCCGTTCGCTCCTCGCCCTCATTGTGTATGATCTTTCCCTGATTGCAAGCAGAAACCCAAGCGCGGCGAAGGCGGCACAACTCTTTTACCGGCGCCCGCCTTTACGACGTGACGGAAGCCTCGAAAGTTTCGTTTCGCGATCTCGCAACACGCTGAACCGTATGCGACAAAGTTTGCGAATTATTTCGTTTTTTTCTTCCCGTTCCCCGGAAGCATCGGGTAGTTTGCTCTTTTCCCTTACGTTCGGCTCCCGCCCCCTCATTTCAACGTCCGCATCTAGGACTAGGAGCTTGCCCATGGCTACCGTTCAGGATCTGCTCGACGTCAAAGGTTCGCATGTCATGTCGATCGGCATGAAGGCGACCGTATTGGATGCCGCACTGGTGATGAACGAACACAAGATCGGCGCCCTGGTCGTCATCGACGCCGGCAAGGTCGTCGGTATTTTTACGGAGCGAGACGTCTTGCGCCGCGTCGTCGCGGAACGGCGCGACCCGGCCGTACTGTTCGTCGCCGAGGTGATGACGGAGGATGTGGTCTGCTGCGAACCGGGCATGCCGGTGGAAGAAGCGGCCTTCGTGATGAAGGAACGCCGCATCCGCCATCTTCCGGTCTGCGGACAGGAAAAGGAATTGACGGGCCTGATCTCGATCGGCGACCTGAATGCGCAGCATGTCGCCAATCAAGAGCGAACGATCCACTACCTGCACGAGTATCTGCACGGCCGAGTGTAGGGAACGCCCTCCGTGGCGTACCCCCGGAATGGGCGCGTTCGACGGTTCGTCAACCAACCTGCAATCTTCTCCCCCGCTTGCGGCTTAGCGAGCCGGATAGTTCACGCGAACGCTAAGCCGCAAGCGGGGGCTACACGAGATCCAGACGGCGTTTCGTGGACATCGCCCGGCTGCATTCGTTGCAGATGCCGCGGATGACGAAGCTGTGCCCCTGCACTTGGAAGTGGTGCTGATCGCCGATCTCGCGTTGCACCTGGTCCATCAGCGGGTGCTGAAACTCGATCATCTTGCGGCAACGTTCGCAAAACAGATGGTCGTGTTGCGGGTAGCCGTAATCGTGTTCGTAATAGGTGCGGGAGCCGATCTCGAGACGGCGGAGCAGACCCGCGTCCACTAGTTTGCCGAGCGTGCGGTAAATGGTGGCCCGGCTGACTTGCAAACTTTCGTCCTTCATTTCATCGATCAGCTGGTCGGCGTCGAAATGGTTGTGTTTGCTGAAGATGTAGTTGACCATGTCGCGCTGCTGGTCCGTGAACCGCTGCGGCCGCGATCGGCTCGCAAGGTATTCGCGGAACTTGTCCTCGGGCGACTGCGATACGGAAACGGACGGCAGCACGCCAGCTCCTCCTGTCGGCACTACGCGGGGGTTCTCTCCCATTATATGGGTCGCGCGAAAGCAACAGCAATTCGGATCGCCATGAAGGCAGGGGAACGCCGGCAAAGGGACTCGCGCGCCCTGAGCGGCGAGAACCTGAGACAGTCATCGTTCGCGATTTACCGAGATTGCACGACGGTGACGATCGGCACGGATCCTGCGCAGGCTTGCCGCATCTTGTTCGCCAATTCTTCGCGCCGCTCGGGGGTACGTCGGCCCCCCATTCCCATTTCGGTCCCATTTCGAACGCGATGCGGCGAACCCTGGATGTCGCAACCTAATTGTTTGATTGATCTTGCGACGGATGGCCGTTCCGTTTCGGTTCCGTTTCCCTCCCCCTTGCCTGTTGATTTGGGAATAGCACGTCCTCCGCCGTACAGGTAGGTACTTCATGGAGGGGGCCTACACGGTTCACAACCACGATGTGGTCCGAGGGGCTAGATGGACCCCAATTCAATGCGAAATCAGCCAAGCGGCCGTGTCGGGTCGTCCGCCCAGATCCGATCAACCTTGGCCCCCCTCCCAAAGGTCGGAGAGGGGAAGGTGGATTGTAATTTTTGCCGCAGTCGATGCAAAAGCTGCAAAATTCAGGGGTTGCGAAAGCGGCCTTTTTTCCTCGCAAACCTTCTGTTACTTTCCCGCCCGTTCGAGGGGCGCGACGGCCTGGACAAGGAATCGTCTGGGCGACTTGCAGATCGTTGTCGCCGCCGCATTTCGAATCGCGAGGCAAGGATCGTCTCGCGGCAATAGAACTGGGAACAGAATCGGAACCGAGGCAACCGAAACGCTGCGCCCAAGGTGCGCGGTTCGGTCATGGAAGGATTCGCCAAATGCGCATGGATGCGCGCAGGGCTGTCGTCCCTCTATTGGGGGCGTATGTCTTCCTCTTGATATCTCCTGCTCGATCGGGCGCGGGCTGAAGTCCCGCCGGGTGTCCTCCGGGCACTATGGTCGGCGGTCCGCCGACCTTCCCCCAATCCGCTCCGCAACAGCAGTTCGCTCAGCAACCCGTTGCTCCGCCGCAATGGCCTGGCCAACCTGCTCAATCGGGGGGATGGCAGCAGAACCCGCCGCTCGCCGCGATGGCCCCGGGCCGCGGCGCCTCGCCCGCTCCGAAGTTGGCGCCGATGGCTGCGCCGATTCCGGCCCAGGGATACGACGCGTCAGGCATGCCGACGGGTCAGGCCCGCGTGCAGGCCGCTCCCAAGGGATTGCGTCCTGCTCCCGCGGGATTCGAAGGCGCCGGCCTGGCGGCACAAAACAACGGGCGAACCCCGACGTTTCGAGGCGTTGCTCCTGAGTCGACCCCCTTGGTCATGCCCAGTCCGGAACAGCTGGGCGTGACTGGGTCGGCCGGGACCTCAATGGCCGCCACCGTGCCGGTGTCGACGCCGGTCGCGATGTCGCCCCCGGCTCCGCGTTACAGCGACGAAGTGGTTGCGTCCACCGTCGATTGGAACGCCACCCATGCTCGCCTTCGCGAACTGGGCGTGACCGGTTTCCACCTCGATCGCGTAAGCCAAGGCTTCCGCGTGACGTGCCTGATCCCCGCCAGCCGTGCCGGCCAGACGCACCAGATCGAATCGGAAGCCCCGAACGAAGCCGCCGCCGTGCAGTATGCCATTCAAAGGGCGGAGACCTACGCGGCTTCAAGATAAGGCGAGCGGCAGGAGATAGCCTACCTCCCTCTCCCTCGGGGAGAGGGTTGGGGTGAAGGTGCCTTTTTCCCGCTCAACGCCACGTCGCACACCCCCGGCCCCTCTCCCGGAGGGAGAGGGGAGAAATGCAGGCGCCGCGCGCCTAAGCTAAGGAGAGGTCGCGGATCAGCTTGCTCGCCACGCCATCACTCGTTTCCTCTTGAAGCCTCAGTGGGCCGTGCAGGTTCGGAACGACACCTAAGCCGAATGTGCTTCGACATCCGGAGCTGCTTCTCGTTCTTCAGCAATTCCACCATCGCCCGGCCCATGGCTTCGCCGACGTCCATGTACACCTCGGCCTTACCGCCGTAGTGGCCATTGCCGCTGCCGCCTTGTGCCATCGGATGGGTGTAGATGGTCGCGACGTTGCCCTTGAACTCGGGATGTTTCCCGCTGTTCCCGTCCACCGCGAGATGGGCTTCGAGAATTTGGCCGCCGAGACCGTCGCCGCCTTTCGCCGATTCGCCCATAGTGGCGAGCACGAATTTGGCATTAGGGGCGTTGAATTCCTTGCGCAGCGTCTTGATGAAGTGCACAAGATTTTTCTCGTAACGGGCTGCGTGGCCGGCGTTGCCGGCGTCTCTCTCTCCCTGCCAAAAGAAGAAGCCGGCGACTTCATATCCTTTCGCCCCGGGGTAGTGTTTCTCGAGATCGGCAAGAGCCTTCTTCGCGTCGCCGATGTCGTAGTCCCACTGCTTGCCGGCATACCAATCGATCGCCTTGCCTTTCTTGTCCACCCAGGGCGCGGGCTCCGTCTCGAGGCCCTTGGCCGGGTCCATTTCCCAGAAATCGGGTTTGTCCTTGTAGCCCGCATAGACCATCTTCTTTTCCATACCCGCCTTGTCCTTGACGACGAATTCGAAGCGTTCGCTGCCCGGCGGAAGCAAATCCCACCCCAGAGCCCGGTTGCCGATGCAGCACTTGAGAATCATTACCGGCGCATCGATCTCATTGCCCAGCGGATGGCCGATCCCGAACTCCGGGCCGATCGTATTCCCCTTCACGATCAGGAACTCGTTATTGAGCGGGCCTTTGCCGGACATGTAACGCACGAAGCGAACGTCCTTCCGCTCCGTCCAGGCGCCCGCATCATCGACAAGGTACTGATACTTCTTCTTCTCCTTGACCGCATGCTCCAGAGAGATTTCGTTGCCTTTCACCTTGCCCAGACCGACCATGTTGGACTGGCCCAGCAGGATGAACACCTTGACCGGTTTGGTCATGTCCGCGGGTTTGCCGTCGGGCTTCGGCAGTGGGGCAGGTGCTCCCCCCGCGTCGACGACGGAGGCGAACGAACTCGCGATCACGCACGAGGACAGGAAGGCGATCGATCGGCTTCTCCAACGCATCACGAATCTCCTCTCGAACAAAGGCTGCTTCCGCTGCCGCATTGAATCCATGAATCTTGCGCCGATATAACGGCCATCAGCATCGATTCCGAGAGATCCGACTTCGATTTCAGGAAGCAAGCAAAATGGCGCAGAAGCCGCGTCGCGCGGCATTGATGCTGGATCCCGCGAGTATCTTCGCGCCGGCCGCCCTCCTCGCCTCAAGGCGCCGACGGAAGATCCCGCTTGCGGCTTAGCGAGCGGAAGCTTCCGCTCGCTAAGCCGCAAGCGGAAGACTGGGGTTTCGAATAAACCGCTACGCCAACACTTCGCTGATCGTGCCTGCGCTCTCCTTGAAGGAGGTGACGGGGCAGCCGAGTTGCTGCAGGATGGTGAGGTAGAGGTCGGACATCGGCTTGCGGTCGGACTGGAAACGCACATGCTGTCCGTGGCGGAAGCCCAGCCGACGGCCCCCCGCAAGCAGGGTCGGGAAACTTCGGCCGGAGTGGCTGCTGATTTGAGAGCCGCCCATGAGCAGGACGGTGTGATCCAGCAACGTCCCCTCCGTCGCGCGAACTTCCTTCAGCTTGTCCATCAGGCGACCCAGGGCCGCGCAGAGCATCTCGTCGCGTGATTGAAGGACGAGGGCGTCCGGCGAATCGACAGCCGCCTGCCCGCCCTTGTGGTGGACGTCGTGGGCCCCGCGGGTGGGGGCGCCGGCGGTCCGGGCCCAATCGCGGTATTCGTCGTAATTCGGTCCGCCTTCGCCGCCCAAGCTATGGGTGACGACGCGGGTCATGTCGGTCTGGAACGCCAGCACGATCAGGTCCATCATCAGCTCGATGTGATCCTTCATGCTGTTGCGGCCCGCCGGTTCCGTTCGGACGCTGTTTTCGTCGAACCGCGGCCGGCCTCGCCGCAAGATGGCGTCGCTGTCGTTCAGCCGCTTTTCGACCTCTCGGATCGACTCGAGATATTGGTCAAGCCGCCGGCGATCCGCTTGGCCGAGTGGCCTTTGGAAATCGCGAACGCTGCCGGTCGCGGTATCCAGGACGCTGCGATTGAGCGCCAGCCGTGCGTGCGCATCGCGAAGTTGGTCGCGGTCGGCCGGCGGGAAGAGACGCTCGAAGACGGTGCGGTGGTTTCCGATCGCGGGGATATCGACGCCCAGCCCATTGCGGGACAAGGTCGAGGTGCCGACGCCATCGGTGAAGGAGAGGGCCAGCGAAGGAAGCCAGGTGGGGCCAAGGTGCCGCGCCGCCACCTGATCCATCGAGACGGTGTTGGTGATGGTGCCGGGAGTCAGGTTGATGTTGTGGCCCGTGAGCCAGTTGTACGGATGGACGTGGCCGCTGATGCGTCCGACGATGTGCGACAAGTTCGAGAGGACCGTGAAATCGTCGCGGTGGCGATTGAGCGGCCGATGCGAGGGGGCGAGGGTGTAGTTGCGGCCGGTATCCGTGGGGAACCAGCCATGTCGGCCGATGGCGCCGGGGATGTAGAAGCAAGCAAGGCGTCGCGGCTCCTGTTGCCCCGTCGAGGCTGCGGCCGTTGCGCTCCCCATGATCTCCAAGTACGGCAGGGCAAGCGAGGCGCCCAAGCCGCGGAGGAAGGTTCGACGGTTGATCGAAAACGTCTTGGGGTTCATGAGGATTTACTGCCTAGGTTGGGTTGCGGGGCAGGGAGCGGGTTGTTTCGTTCGAGGAATGCGGGGGACCGCACGACGGCCTTGACCAGATCGCGCAGCGGATATCCGTTAGTTTCGTGTTCCTTCAGGATGGAGCGGATTTGCTCCATCTCGTCGATCCCCGGAAGCCGGCCCGTGCCGTAGAGGAACAGGTTCTTCAGGATGCCGCGGACGAGGTCTTGTTGGTAATCCTTGACGATGATCGCTTTGAACTCCGCGAACGTCTTGAACTTCTCGCCGCGAGGCAGATTGCCGACCACGTCCGCGGGGCGCGTAGGGCCGACGCCGCGCCAGGAGATTCGGCCATCCAGTTCGCCGCGAGCGTAGCTTTCGTGTTCGACATCGCGCCATCGGCCGCTGACGTCGAAGTTCTGAAACGCGAACCCGACGGGATCGATGTTCTTGTGGCAGACGGCGCAGCGAGTGTCTTCCTGGTGAATCTTGAGCAGCTCGCGGAACGGTTTGCCTTTGTGCTTCGCATCTGCAGGATTGAGTTCCGGGATCTCGAGCGGCGGCGGCGGAGGAGGGACGTCGAGGATGTGACGGAGAGCCCAGGCTCCGCGGTAGATGACCCAATTGTCCCCCATCCAGCAGAGCATCGATTGCAACCCGGCATGCCCAAGGATGCCGCCGCCTCGCGGATCGTCGGCACGCAACTTCACTTTGCGGTGATGCCCGCCTTCGATCCCGTCGTAGCCATAGTGGCGCGCCAGGGTATCGTTCATCATCGTCCAGTCGCTGACGATCAACTCGCGGGCGGGGCGGTTGTCGGCAAAGAGCTGCGTGATGTAGGCGATCGTTTCTTCTCGCATCGACGCCTTGAGATAGCGGGCGAAGCGGAAGTCTTGCTTGTTGATGTGCGGCTGAGCGATCGTGATCGGCTGCTCCATCTCCAGCCACTGCATGACGAAGGGCCGGATAAACGCCTGACTGCGAGGGTCGGCCAAGAGCCGGTCCACTTCGCGATCGAGTATGGCCGGATCCTTCAGCTTGCCCGCCGCGGCGAGGCCTTTCAGTTCCGCGTCCGGCGGACCGCCCACCAGCATGAAGCTGAGTCGCGACGCCATGGCGTGCTGGGCGACGTTCGGGTTCGGGTCAGCCGGCGATGCTTGGTAGCGAAACGGTGCGCTCAGCAGGATCGACTGGAAAGCGGCCCGCAATGCGTCGTCGAACGACATCTTCTCTTCGTCGCGCAGCTTCGCATAGAGCTTCAGAAACGGAGCTTTCTCCGCGTCGGTCACCGGGCGGCGCCAGGCACGCTCGGACCAGAGGTCGAGCAAGCGGCGAGCGGACTGCGGCTCATCCTTGATCTCGCCCACCTCCGCCTTCCACGCCGCAGGCGGCCAGGCGGCCACGACGTTCGGTTCAATGGCAATGCGGTGCAGAATCACGAATGGAGCAGGGTGCTGATCGACGGGAAGCTTACGCCGGTCGTACTCGGGACGGAACAGGCCAGGGCCGCCCGGCGGCGGGTCGCGGTTTTCCCGTTCCTCGTTGGCGAATCCCTCGACGGCGTAGGGAATTTCTATTTTGTTGCTGAGGTTGATGCTGATGCCTTTGGCCTGAATCACCAGGTCGCCCAAATGGGCTTCGTAGACCAACCGTTGCGGTCGATCGGCCGACGCGACGATTTCGCGATAGTCGAGATTTTTGCCGCCGATCTCGACCCACAGACGCGGGTTCGGAAGCCCCTTCACCGGTTTCCATACGGACACATCCAGCGTGAGCCGAAGGATGCCGAGGCGCTCAGGGCGGGGGACGCGGATGAGGACCACGTCTCGGTCGCCGACGGAGCGCGGTTCCAACAGCATTCCCAAGCCGGGCTTGCTGTAGGTAGGTGGCCCGACTCCGTTGACCGAGGGCCCGCCGCTCTTTTGCCAGGTGTCAAGCTCTTTGCGGGGGTCTTTGACCTCTCGCAGATTGACGGCAAAAGCGGTTTCCTTCACGGGGTCCAGGAAGCGAATGCCGTCAACCGCTCGCCGAGTGACGTGGAGCCATTGAGCAACGGCGTCGCTCGCTTCTTGCAAACCCTCGGCCCCGGTATCAAAGCCGCCAACAGTGCCGTCCGCGGGAAGGGCCTGCGAGAAATCGACCCTCAATCCGGTGACGTCGCTCAAAGCCGCTCCGAGTTCGCGCCGGTTGAGCCGTCGGGCACTGCCGGAGCCCAGCGCACGTTGTTGCTGCGAGATAGAAGCGAGCAGTTGCTTTTTGTCCGCGGCATCCGGTTGCTTCCGCGTGCTCGGCGGCATCGAGCCGTCGGCGACTCGTTCGTGGATCATCGTCCACAGGTTGCGGTTGCCCGTCTGAATGCCCGTGATCGTATCGAGTCGAAGTCGCGACTCCTGCTTCTCAGGCCCGTGGCAAGCAACGCAGTGCTTTTCGAAGAAGGGAGCAATCGCCGTTTCGAACGAATCGCCATCCGCTGCCGCCTGATCGTGAAAAAGGCAGAGCAGGGCGATGCAAGCGATCCACCGGCGGACAGCGGACGCCGCGTGGAGCACGTTTGCGATAAGGCGGATTCGATCTGGACATTGCGACATTCGAAAACCATTCGGGATGCTGCGGGTGCACTATTGCTGCGACGACATCGCACGCGGAGTACAGGAGGCGGGAATCAAACCTGTTGCCGGGGAATGCTGAAATGCAATCAGCAAAACCTGCATGCAGTTTAACCGGCTGATGCATGCTTGTCACGCTGAAATTCGGAATATTGCACCGATCGCTTTCGAGCTTTGGGGTCTAAGACGTAATGCGTTCCTTTTCGAATCAGGAACAGAAGAAACTCCACGCGGCGAATCGATCGGACGTAAGATGGCGTTCGTGGAAACCAAACTGACGCCGAAAGGGAAGGGGAGCCGATGGGGATGCATCGCCTTTTGCTGATCGGCATCATCGCTTTGCTTGCGGCAGGCTCACTCCGGGCCGGTGGCGAATGGGCCACGAAGCAGGAGAAAGGGAAGGCCATTCAGCCGTACACGACTTTCGGCGGCCACACGCCCTCCGTCTCGGCGGTTGCCTTTATGCCAGACGGCAAACGAATCGTGTCAGGCGGCGGAGACGGCACGCTCAAGGTTTGGGACGCGAGGGAAGGCAAGGAACTGCTGACCTTGGACGCCAAGGCCAAGGGCATCACCTCAGTAGCCGTAAGCCCCGATGGTCAACGCATCGCCTCCGGCAACTGGGACGGCACCCTGCGAATTTGGGATACTCGGAACGGCAAGTCGCTGGCGACCTTGCGAGGGCATACGGAGAATGTCCTCTCTGTCGCTTTCAGCCCGGACGGCAAACGACTCGTCTCCGGCAGCGGGGACGACACTCTGAAGGTCTGGGACGCACGCAGCGGCAAAACGTTGCTGACTTTGGGCCACGACAACGAATACGACATCGCCGCCGTCGCCTTCAGCCCCGACGGCAAGCGAATCGTCTCGGGGGATGGCGAAGACACCTTGTTCGTCTGGGATTCCAAAAGCGGCGAGAAGCTGTTGACCCTGCGCGGACACGACGCGGCCGTGACCTCCGTCGCCTTCAGCCCCAATGGCCAGCGCATCGTCTCCGGCAGCATGGACGACACCCTCAGGGTCTGGGACTCGGAGAGCGGCAAAGTGCTGTTGGTTCTCTCGGAACATAAGGACGACGTGACCTCCGTCGCGTTCAGCCTCAACGGCAAGCACCTCGCCTCGGGAAGCGAGGATGGCACAGTGGTGTTATGGGACGCTGCCAACGGCAAGAAGCTGCTGACTCTGCACGGGCAATCCGAAAGCATCGCATGCCTCGCCTTCAGCCCTGATGGCCAACAAATTGTCGCCGGCGGCCGGGGCCCGTTGAAGGTATGGCGTCTCGCGGGTCTGAATCCTAACAAGTGAGAAAAAACTGGCTCAAGGCGACGCGATTAGACTTCTGAGAAGGGGAGGTTCCGATGACTCGAGGTGTCGAAACGCTCCGTAACATCCTTTCGGACATGCCGCCTCACAGCAACCCCGAAGCGAGATTGAGACCGAGCGCGAGGATCACCGTGTTGAATCCGAACGAGAGCAAGCCGTGCACCAGTGCGATTCGCCGGACGCGCCGCGAGGTGATTTGCACATCCGAAACCTGGCAGGTCATGCCGATGACGAAGGAGAAATAGGCGAAGTCGAGAAAGTCCGGTTGCGGCTCATCGGGAAATACCACGCCGAGGTTGGGCGGCTTTTCCTTCGATTTTGCAGCAATGCGATAGCAAACGTGCGCGTAATGCAATGTCAGCATCGTATGCACAAGCAACCAGGAAGAAATGACCGTTGCTGCCGCGAGGGGGACAATCCAGCGCGCTTCCTCGGCTGCCAACGATTTGGCGGAGTCAAGGAGCAGCACGGCCCCGAAAAGGCCGGCGATTGCGGCTAACGACACGCAACAGCAGATTGCGGCGCGCCCGGAATCCTGCAAATGGGCCTCCTGCACGCGCGTTCGCGCGTCGGTGAAGAAAATGCCTGCCCACGCGATCGCCAGCGAGCAGATCGCGAAAGCATCCCATGCGAGGATCAAGCTCGCCGGAAAGAGCACCCGTCGGAACGAGATGCCGAAAACGAGTGCCGCGACTACGAGCGCCACGGCGACGCGATGATGCGCATCGAATTCAAGGAGGCGGCGCAGCAGCTTGCTCATGTTGGTTTCTCTTCACCTTGATATGCCAGGAGTCAGAGGGCATTGACAGCGACCAGGAGGGTCGAAAATTCATGGAACAAGACGGCAATGCCCCATCGCGCCTTGGTTCGGCCATGCCGAGTTCGCGTACAGCGGCCGCTCACGCGAAGCGGACGGCGACGAAGGTGCAATCGTCGGCCAGTGGGCGTTCGCCCGCGTGTTCCTTCACCGCCTTCTCGACCTCATCGGCAACCCCGCGCGGCCCGGCCCCGACACCATGCTTGACCAGCGAGATCAGCCGGTCCCTGCTGAACTGCTCGTCGGTCGTCCCCCAGGCCTCGGTGATGCCGTCCGTCCAGCAGGCCAGGAACGCGCCGGGGCCAATCTGCACCGACTGCGTCTCCCACGCCATGGCCGGGTCGATGCCCATCATCGCCCCGGTGGAACTCAACCGCACTGCCGAGTCGTTCGATAGGAGCAGGGCGGGCTCATGGCCTGCGCTGACGTATCGCAGGGTCCGGGTCGCCGGCGTCCAGACCGCCAGGAACACGGTGGCGAAGTCTTCAGGCAAGTTGACGGCGGTGAATCGCCGGTTGAGCTGCCGCAGCATGTCGCCGGGGTCGCCATGAACCTCGGCGGCGTCGAGCAGCAGGACCTTGAGCATGGCGGCGATCATCGCCGGGGCGATGCCGTGGCCGACGACGTCCGCCACGCAAAGCACCGTGGTGCCGGCCTGGGTCTGAAAGACGTCGAGGAAATCGCCGCCCACCTCTTCCGCGGTCCGGTGGAAGTAGGCGACGTCGAGTCCGCCCCCCATCCCATTCGGGGGCAACAGGTTGGCCTGCACTCGCCTGGCTCGGTCCAGCGCCAGCTTTCGCCGCTTCCCGGCTTGCGCCAGCGAGCCGCTCATGGAATCGACCGCCGCCGCGAGCCGCGCCAGTTCTGCCCCCTTGAACTGCCCCGCCGCGGCGCCGTAGTTCCCCGCGGCGATTCCGTCAATCGTCTTCACCAGGCCGCGCAGCGGCTTGTGAACCAGCCGGTGGATGACGAGGTTGATGGCGACGGCGAGCAGCAGCCCGAAGGCGACCACGCCGACGGAGCGAAGCAACGCCTGCCGACGGATCGCCGCCTTCACGTTCGCCATCTGCTCCCCCACGTAGACGGTGACGCCGCCCTCCGAGTGCTTGCCGACGAGCAAGCCCCCGTCTCCAATGCCGGCGTGTTCGTCGGAGGAACGGATCGCGCGCAACTGGTCGTCGGAGTCGCGATGGTGTGCCTGCGACTGCAGCGCCGTGCCGGCGATCTCCACGACAATGTGATGGCCGGGCGACTCCTCGTCGCTCATCCGCCCGCACACCGCGTCGATGACCCGCTGCTGGTCCGCGACCGACTTCCGGTCCACCAGCGAGACTGCTTGGTGCAGCGTCATTGCCTGCTCGCGCAGGGAAAGCGACTTGTCCGCGAGCCGCTGGCGCGTCTCGCTCAGGTAGGCGAAAATCAGGAAGCCGATGCCCACGACGATCACCAACAGGTTGACCGCGAGGGCGACACGAACGCCGACCGAGGTGGGTATGAGGCCTCGGTCCCACGGAAACCGTCCCGTTGCCGTCCGTCTCTTTTGGCTCGTCATGGCGAGGTTCATCCTTGGAAATCGTTTCGACCGGTTCTGTCGCGCGCTCCTCGCGCCGGCAGTCCATCCCCTAGGGGACTGTGACGACGGGTTCAGGAGTCTGCCCGATACGCCAGGAGCCGGAGGGCGTTCAAGACGACCAGAAGCGTCGAGCCCTCATGGAACAAGACGGCCATGCCCAGTCCCAGTCCCAAAACGGTGGCGGGAATCAGGAAGGCGACCATGCCGAGGCTGAACCAGAGATTCTGACGAATGATGCGGCTCGTTTGTCGGCTGAGGCCGACGGCGAAGGGGAGATGGTTCAGGTCGTCCGCCATCAAGGCCACGTCGGCGGTTTCCAGGGCGACATCCGAGCCGGCCGCGCCCATCGCGATTCCGACGGTGGCATTGGCCAGCGCGGGTGCGTCGTTGACGCCGTCGCCGACCATGGCCACGCCCTCTTGTTCGCTCAGTTTCTTGATCGCCGCTACTTTGTCGTCGGGCATTAAATCGCCCATGGCTTCGTCGATGCCGACTTCTTTGGCGACCGCATTGGCGACCTGTTGATTGTCGCCCGAGAGCATGATCATGCGCCGAATGCCGAGTGCTCTCAGGCGGGCAATCACGTTCTTGGCGGCTTCACGCGGCGTATCCATCAAGCCCAACACGCCGAGGTAGGCATTGCCGCGCCGGACGATCATCGTCGTGCGACCGCCGGCTTTGAGCTTTTCGACCGACGCGCGCAAAGCGTCGGGCAGGGGCGGCCCCTCGACTTCGGCGAAAAGGCTGTCTTTGCCGAGGTAAACCGGCTGGCCGTCCACGACGGCTTTGACGCCGCGGCCGGTAATGCTTTGCACGTCGTGGGCTTCCAATGCCGAATCGCCCTTGAGCCGCTCTTGGCCGCCTTTCACCACGGCGGCGGCGAGCGGATGATCGCTGAGTCGCTCGACGGCGACAGCGACGCGCAGCAATTCGTCCTCGGACAGGCCGTCCGAACCCATCACGTCGGTCAAGCGCGGCTTGCCTTCGGTCAAGGTGCCGGTCTTGTCGAAGGCGATCGCGCCGAGGTTGCCAAGGTTCTCGAGCGGTCCGCCGCCTTTGACGAGGACGCCGCCGCGGGCCGCGCGGGCCACGCCGCTCAAGACGGCGCTTGGCGTCGAGATGGCCAAAGCACAGGGGCTCGCCGCAACAAGAACCACCATCGCGCGATAAAAGGACGCGCTGAACGGTTCATCGATCGCCAGCCAGGCGAACAGCAGCAGAACGACCAACGCCAGCACGGCGGGAACGAAGTAGCGCTCGAATTTGTCGGTGAAGAGTTGCGTCGGCGATTTTTGCGTCTCGGCCTCATTCACCATCTGCACGACGCGGGCCAGGGTGGATTCGCTGGCGAGCTTGGTGACTTGAATCTCCAAAGCGCCGCTTCCATTGATCGTGCCGGCGAAGGTGCGATGTTGCGGATCGAACTGGTCGGGATTTGCAGCCGCCTTTTGCGGATCATCCACGGCCCGCTTGTCCGCGGGCACGCTCTCGCCGGTGATCGGGGCCTGATTGACGCTGCCTTCGCCCTTGATGACGAACCCGTCCGCGGGGATTCGTTCGTTCGGCTTGACGACGACCACGTCCCCGGGTCGCACTTGCTCCACAGGCAATTCTTCGGTTTTGCCGTCACGGCGCACCAGTGCCGTTTGGGGCGCGAGTTCGGCGAGGGCTTCGATCGCCCGTTTCGCCCGGCCCATCGCATACTGTTCCAGAGCGTGTCCGAGGCTGAACAGAAACAGCAGCAGCGCGCCTTCGGCCCATTCTCCGAGCGTTGCCGCTCCGATGGCGGCCACCAGCATCAGAAAGTCGATCTCAAAGCGGCGGGCACGCAAGTTCTCGATCGCTTCAAGGAAAGCGAAAAACCCGCCGAAGAAGTACGCGGCGAGATACAGGCTCCAGGGCGCCCAGGGCGTGACGTCGGCGAACGTCGACGCTAGCCACCCGATCAGCAGGAGCCCGCCGCAAAGCCCCGCGAAAATCAACTCCGTCTTCTCGCCAAACAGGCCGCCATGTTCGTGTCCCTTCCTACCCCCTTTGCGACCTGCATTGGAGGGTTCGGATGATTCGGGCGACGCCGGCGTTTCAACGATGATTCGCGTGCCGATCTTTTGCACGTCGGCACGGATGGCATCTTCGTTGGTCGTCTCTCGATCGAACTCAAAGCGCAGCAGGCCGGCAGGAGATGCCGCCGCTTCCAGCACCCCGGCGATTTGTCTCGCGCGCGCCTCGACCGTGCGCGCCTGACGAGCGTGCATCGGTTCCGCTTTGAGCAACAAGTGACCGAACCGCTTGTCGAGTTCCGTGCCGGCCTTGCGGGCCAAATCCCGAACCTCCCCAATCGACAACCGTGTGGGATCATAGTGGATGCAGATTTGACCGGGCCCCTTGCCCTTCTCGTCCGCACGGTGAGCGGCCTCAACGCCTTCCTTTGCTTTCAGCAAGTCCGCAAGCCGCTGAACGCAAGCGTCGCGTGCATCCGGAATCGCGGGCAGCAATAATGCGATTTCAATCCGCGTCTTTTCGGCCATACGGTTCACTCAGGTGGTTCGCGCAATACGCGGTTGCGATTCGGCGATCGGCAAGAGATAGTCTACCCCTTCTCCCGCCGGGAGAGGGCTAGTAGGGCGCTTCTTGCTCCCGTTTACTTTGGGAGAGGGCTCACCGCGGCCCCTCTCCCTTTGGCAAGATACTGCATCTTCGACCGAAAGCGTTCTAGAGTAAAACCATAGGGTTGGAGGGGGTGGCTTGTGCCATGCTTCGCCGGGTCCCTGGCCGGGCTGTTCAATGCTTCCGCTTCCACCGGCGAAGCATGCGAAGCTTCCGAGGAGCCGCACACGCAGTAAGCGGTTCGGCGTGACGCCATGCGAAACCGCTTCCTTCGTGCGCGGCTCCTTCGTCTTACGCCTGCGAAGCTTCCGAGCGTTCGGTCTGGGGGCATGCTTGGACGGTGAAAGCGGGCAGTTCGCCTGCCCCGGCCAGGGACCCGCCCAAGCATGGCACGTCGCGGTGACGTGCCATGCTTCGTCGGGCCCCTGGCCGGGCTCTGCAATCCATCGGCTTTTACCGACGAAGCATGCCCCCCATCCGAATCCAGTCTTCTGTCTGGGGGCATGCTTGGACGGTGAAAGCGGACAGTTCACCCGCCCCGGCCAGGGACCCGCCCAAGCATGGCACACCACGCCTGCTTCCACAGAACCAAACGGTTTACGTCGAACATGCAATATCCTGCCTTTGGCAGAAGGGGAGCCTTGCAGGCGCCGCCCGCCTTATGCTATCGTGCCTCCGCCAATGGAGGTTCGGCATGCAACCGTCACGATGTCGATGGACCGAACACAAGCCAGCCGCCTATCGTCAGTACTGCCAATCCCAGGCCGGAAGCCATCGCCCACCAGAAGTTCAGCCCGAGTTTTTCGGCGAATGCCAACGGCACGAAAAACGGCAGTCCCAACGGCACCAAGATCAAGGTCTCACGAGAAAGTTCCGAGACGGTTTTCAGATCCTGCTCTCGTAACCATGTCATCAGAAGCGCGATGACGCTCACCACCGGAAGCGTCAACAAGACGGCGCCCATTCGCGGCGATCGGTGGGCGATTTCGGAAACCACTCCGATGGTGATCGCCGCCGCGATCGTCCTGAGCAGAAAATTCAGCATCATATGCCCCCATTCCGCCTGGTCTTTGGCTTTTGTTCGTTCGCTCCAACTTACTCTTTCGCGATCGAACCGGACCGGATTGCCTGGTAGCGAAGCAAACGGGCGCAAGCAATCGTCGCGGCGACGTTTCCTTTTCGTGAATCACGCTTCGCCGGATTTCCAGCAACAACTTGGAGTTCTTCCATGAAATCGATTCTTTCCGGAACAGCCATCGCCTTGGCCCTTTTGTCGTTTAACGCCGCTGCTTCCGCCCAGCATGGCGGCGGACACGCCTATAACGGCGGACGATACGGCCAGACCTTTGTCCAACCGCATTACCCCCAGCACGGATACGCGTCGAATCTATACATTCAGAGTCCCCATTTCGGCGCATCCTTCGGCTATTCGACTCCGTCCTTCGGTCTGGGCATCAACTACGGACAAGGGTACGGCTCGAATATCCACGCTCAGCCGGGGCATGTGCCGAATTACTATCCATCCTCTCCGATTGTCTCGTGGCCTGGGCAGCATCCCCCACAACGCTTCCAATACGGGGGCCATTAAGGTTCGAAGCGACTCATGGGCGCTTCTCGCTCCCTCTCCCTTTGGGAGAGGGCGGGGGCTTACAGGTGTTGGTTTCTTGGTGGAGGCAGATAAGCTTCCCCTCTCCCCCGCAGGGATCACGATTGCCCGTGCCGAACAGCTACCGCGGGGGAGAGGGTGCCCGAAGGGCGGGTGAGGGGAGCTTCGGAAGACTTGTCCTTTTTGACGTGAAGCAAAAAGAAAGTTGCGTTTGCACAAGCACCGTTCTTCCGAAGCGCCCCTCACCCGCCCTTCGGGCACCCTCTCCCCCGCGGTAGCTGTTCGGCACGGGCAATCGTGATCCCGGCGGGGGAGAGGGGAAGCTTCGCTGCCGCCACCAAGAAACCCGCACCTGGAAGCCCCGGCCCCTCTCCCCGAGTTCCCGGAAGGAGAGGGGAGAAATGCTCGCCATATCGCCCTTTCCGATTCGTTCGCGGGTTTCGATGCGAAACGAGTTGACGGCTTTTGCCTACTTTTGAGCCTTGCGATCGATCGTTTTCAAGGCTTCCATCGCCGCCGCGCGGACTTCGGGACTTGGATCCTTGAGCAGCGCTCGCAGCGCGGGGAGCGCGGCCTTCGCTTT
The DNA here is from genome assembly GCA_019748295.1 of Gemmataceae bacterium. GTDB lineage: Bacteria > Planctomycetota > Planctomycetia > Gemmatales > Gemmataceae > JAIEPT01. Next base: position 39,283 of record JAIEPT010000071.1, read on the forward strand.
CGCCCCGATTTCGCCCAGAGCTTCTGCGGCCTCCATGCGCAGCGACTTGTCGGCGTGCTTCAGTCCCTCAAGGAGCACGGGAAGCACGGCCTTCGCATCCCCGGCAATCTTCCAATGGCTCTCCGCGGCGTGAACCCGCACCCCCGCATCTTTGTCTTTCAGCAGTTTTTCAAGCGTGGGCAAAGCGGCCGTCGCCTCTTTGCCGATTTCTCCAAGGGTGTGGGCGGCGTCGCCGCGGACGAACTTGTCGTCGTTCTTGAGCGCTTCGATCAGCACGGGGAGTACCGTTTTCGCCTCGCCGGTGATTTTCCAGAGGCTCTCGGCGACGTGAACGCGGACCGTGCCCTCCTTGTCCTTCAAGGCTTCCTTCAGGGCGGGGACCGCTTCCTTGGCAGTGGATCCGATTTCGCCCAAAGCATGAGCCGCGTCGCCCCGGACGCCCATATGCATGTCTTTGAGCAGTTTGACGAGCGCGGGCACGCTCTCATTGGCCGCCGCCCCGAATTTTCCCAGCGTAACCGCCGCCTGGCCGCGCACTCCTTCGTCGGCGTCCTTGAGCGCGTCAATCAGCGGCGCGACGGCCGTTTTCGCCTCCGCCCCAACGCTGTCCAGGGCCGACGCGGCATTCATGCGAACTTCCGCATCTTCATCCTTCAGGCTTTTGATCAAAACCGGAATCGCGGCCTTCGCCGCGGTGCCGATCCCGTTCAGGCCGGCAACGGCATTCACGCGGACATCGGGATCCATGTCCTTCAACAACTCGATCAACGCGGGCACGGCTTCTTTCGCGTCCGGCCCGATTCCTCCCAGAGCGAAGGCGCACTTGCCGCGCACGCCCGCATCTTTGTCTTTGAGGGCTTTCGTCAAGGCGGGCACGGCAGCTTTGGCATCTTCGCCCATGTGTCCCAGCGCATCCGCAACCAGGCCGCGCACCTCCGCGTCCGCATCGCTCAATGCCGCGATCAACGCCGGCGCCGCGCCGCGCGTGTTTTCCGTTTGCTCCTCGCATAGCTCATGAATTTCCTTGGCGGCCTGACGCCGAACGGCGACGTCGTTCGACTTCAACTTCTCGATCCAACCGGTCAAGGTTCTGCCCTTTCCGACGGACTTACCCCCCGCCAAGCTTGGGCCGACCGCGATGAGAAGGATCAGACACACGCTCCACACGATCCTCATGATTTCCTCGTTTCAAGATTCGTTTGTTGTTTGCGCCAATGAATGCAAGCGAACCCGATCCTTTCGGTTCGGGTTCGGATTTGGGTTCGGGTTTTGATGCCGGCCCATTGGGGTCAGCGACGGGTTCGGACTCTAGGTGGCGTCTTGACGGGGCGATACGCCGGCGCGGTCTGCCGCGTGTACGCGGCCCGCTGTAGGGCGAGCATGCGTTGCTGCTGTTGCTGCAGAAACTGCATCTGCCGTTGTCGTGCTTGCAGAACTTGCCGCTGATATGCCTGCGATTGCTGCATGCGTACCTGCATCAAGTAGCGTTGATCCTGGCTTCGCTGCCCGAGACGGGCCGAATATCCGGCGGAACGGCGAACGGGGCGATAGTAGCGATTCCGATTGAAATTGGAGCGAGAGTAGCTGGACCGCCGCAGTTGAGAGGCAGCAATGTTCCTCTGGGCTTGGAGGTAAAGAGCTTGCTGGCGTTGCTGATCGAGCTGCTGCCCCCGAATTGCCGCGGCATAAGCCTCGCCATATTCTTCGAATTCCAACCAGCTGATCCGCCCATCGAAATCCTTGTCCAGAGCATGCAAAAAGGTCTGGTCGACAAACTTCTTGTTGAGACCCGTTCCCGGCTTGACGCTTCCCGTGTCGTCGTATTCCAGCGCGGGCGGCGGCACGGCCTTGGCCCCCCGGAACGCTTTGGCTAATTCCTCGGCATCGAGGAAGCCGTCCTTGTTCGAATCGACCCGAGCGAAATCCGCTCGCAACTTCGCATCGACCAGCGGATCATGTCGAGGGCCGCCGGATTTCGTCTGCGCCTGCGCCTCGCCTCCGAAAGGGAACGCCAGGAATGCGCTCAACATCAAGCCGTGAGCGACTGCTGTTTTCGTCGCGTACATGGAAACCTCTATTTACCGCCAAAGCGGTGCAACGTGTTCGCAATACTCCTTCCCTGCCGACAATCGTCAGGGAGACTTTGGTTGGATTGGGGCGCACCATCCGCCGCCGTGCCCGGTGCACGTTGAACGAATGACGCGAATTGCGATGATCAGCAGGTCGAGAAGCGAAAGGATCAAATCAGCAAGACACGTTTCAAGATGTGCGGAGGCGTTGCGGCGAACCCGTTTTCCGGGGCGCCATGATATGCCAAGCGGAACTCGTTCGTCCAAATTGTTCGCCGGAACAAGTGCGTAGCGTACTGGACCGGACCGATCAGCTGCGGTTTCAGCTCGGGCGGGGTCGCCTGGGGAGCGCGTTCAAGAGCGGGGCAACCAGGAAGATGATCGGGGTGATGATCTGGGTGCGAATCGGGCAATCCGCCATCATGAGAGGAACTGCTGACGGAGTTGTCTTCACCCTGAGTTGTCGTGGCCGCGCAAACGCAAATGCCCGGCGGCAGGAAAAGGAGGGCGATCAGAAGGGGGTTCAAGCAACAGCGCAGCATGGCCGTACTCCACTCACACTACAAGCTAAGCATGCACAACTGCTTTGTCAAGGGGACAGTGGGGTTTTTTCCTGGTAACTCGCGATCGCTCCGGTCTACGGAAACAAGCCCATCCAGCGTGCGGAACTCAAGCCTCCGCGTTCGAAAAAAGATTGGACGGAAAAGCGCCGCGGCTGGCACACGCTGAATACGCGATTGTCCTTTGGTGATGCGCTGCCCAACGATCTGCACTCTGCTGCTTCCAAAACGTGCATCCCGACCAAGACGTCAGGAGGATTGGCAGGAATCGGCCGCAACGCCTTCCGCGGCCGCTGGACCTGCGTTTTGCGTGGCTTCACCCTTCGCCGCCAACCGATCGGCCTGAATCTTCAGCCACCGTCCCCGTCGGACCCAGTAGAAGCGGACCGGAAGGAAAATGTCGACGACTTCATCGGCGATGAGGAGGCCGCCAAGAACCGGCAGCGCCATCGCGGAGATGATCTCGCTGCCCACTCCCGTCGAAAAAAGCATCGGAGCGATGGCGACAATGGCAACGCCTTCCGTAAGCAGCTTGGGCCGCAGCCTATGAACAGCGCCTTCAATGACCGCTTCTCGAAGCTCTTCGAGAGACTTGATGTTCTCCAAGCCGCCGCGTTTGTCGATCGCCTCCCGGAGATAGACGAGCATGATGATGCCGGTCTCGGTCGCCATTCCGAATGCCGCGATGTAGCCGACCCAGATCGCCAAGCTGAACTCGACGGGAGGGGCGGACCAGCCGTGCATGATCTTCGGGAACAGAAACTGGAAGAAGATGCCTCCCGCGAGGGCTTCGGGGACCGCCATCATCATGAGCAAGGCGTCCACGAAGTCCTTGTAAGTAAAATAGAGAGTGACGAAGATCAAAAGGCCCACGACCGGAAAAATGATGCGTAGGGTTCGAGCCGCGCGCACCTGATGCTCGAACTCGCCGGCCCATTCGATATGCACGCCGGCCGGCATTCGGACTTTCTCCGCGACTACCCGCTGGGCTTCTTCGACGAAACCGATGATGTCGCGATCGCCGCGAACATTGAGCGTCACATAGTTGCGCAAGCGGCCGTTCTCGCTCTTGATCATCGTCGGTCCCTCGACGATCTTGACGTCAGCCACTTCGCCCAACGGGACTTGCAGAGACCCACCGCCTGGCAGGTGTTCGGGCGACGCGACATGTTGCCGATCGACCGCGGCAAGCCCCGAGGCATCGCCGTTCGGAGCAGACATTGCCGCGGCCCCCGCATTGCCCATGGCTGCGACACGGCTTACAAGAAGACGCTTGATCTGCTGCTCGTCCTCACGGAAGTCGCGAGCGTATCGGACCCGTACCGGGAATCGGTCTCGGCCTTCGACCGTCTGCGTGATGACTTTGCCGCCCAGAGCCACCTCGATCGTGTCTTGAATATCCATGACGCTGACGCCATACCGTGCGGCTTTCTCGCGATCGACGTGGATTTCAAGGTAGCCTTCGCCCATGATCGGTTCCGCGATCACGTCCCGCGCCCCCTCCAGGGGCTTGAGCGCCTGCTCGATCTCCTTGCACACCGTGTCGATGCTCGCGAGGTCGGGACCAAAGACTCGGACGCCGATCTGGGTACGAACCCCGGTCGTGAGCATGTCGATTCGATTGGCGATGGGCTGCGTCCAGATGTTGCTCCATCCCGGAACTTGAACGACCGTATCCAATTCCTGAAGCAGGTCCCCCTTGGGCCCCGAATCCCGACGCCACAGGAACAACTTCTTGGCGAACGGTTCCTGCAACTTCCGGCGAAGTTCGACGAATTCCGCCAGCGAAGTCGGATCATGGGGTTCTCCTTGATCGGCTTTGTTCGCCTCCTGCAGGAACTTTCGCAGTTTCGGTCCGGACTTGGCGCCTTGCAGCAAGTTTCGCTTGGATGCCTCTCGGGCCAGTTCTTGAATCGACAACCAAGTGAACGCCTCGACGCCTCGATCGAACAGCTCCCAGTTCACCTTTTTCCCGATGTGCTCTTTCCACAAACGCAGGCGTTCGGACTTCAACTCACGGAGCACCTCTCCCTGAAATGTCCGTCGCTCGACGCCAAGCGATTCGGCCGTTTGATGGAGGGCGCCCTGGACCCATCCTTCTTTCAGCGCCAGCGCCGCGGCGGGTTCGGTCTTCAAGACGGCCGCCTCGCTGAGCCGGTCGGCCACCGCCTGGGTGATCCGCGTCACGTCTTCCAAAGCGGGAGACTCGGAGAGCCATTTGCCGTAGCGAGGCGCCAATGACGCCGCCAACTCATTCATCGCCGCATCCCGACGAACGTCCTTGGTCCACTCCACGTCTTTGGCAGCCTCGAATCGCCGGACGGTATTGTCGACGACCGTTCGAGTGAGGACGGGGGCGAGATGGATCTGAAACTCCCGATACCGCTGTTGCGCCAAGGTGCGAAGCGTTTCGTCGAAGCGGGCGACGGCCGTCATGGTCGCGTCATTGATCATCGCGTCCCGCTCGTCGGCCGCCTCTTTTACCTTGCGGTCGGCCGCCGGCAGATCTTTGAGAGGCGCCAAGTTCGAGAAAATCGATTCCCGCTCCTCAAGCGTCGTCAATACGGCTCGGACCTGGCGCGACGCATCCTCGAATCGAATGGCTCGCTTGGGCCAAATCTCCCGGGGACGGTAATTGACGAACGTCTCCACCATGTCCAGCGGAGCGGGATCGGTGGGCGTATCGGCGCGCCCTGCCTTGCCGATCACGGACTCGACCTCGGGAAACCCGCGGAGCAACGCATTGCGCGCCCTTAGATCGTCCGCGACCTGCGTGATGCTCGCCCGCGGCACCGTAATCGGCATATCCATGACCGTGCCTTCGTTGAGCGCGGGCATGAACTCGACGCCGATCTTCGTGAATCCATGTGCCCAGAGCCCAATGAGGACGAGCGAGAGAAAGCTCACGATTTGCCAGTGCCAACCCCGAATCGACATGACGGTGATGAAAGTCACAACCGACAGCACGCAAAAGAACGAAATCTGCCAGTAATGGAATGCGGCCCCGAGGCCAAGCAGGGCGGGCAACGGAAACATGCCCGCCGCCAGGATGAGCAATGCGGCGAACGCCCACATCACCAGGTTGCGTCGCGGGAGCGCCCAGGTCAGCAAGGGCTTGTAAATGTTGATGAAGCTTCGGACGATCCAGTTGTCTTCTTCGGATTTCAGCTTGCCGCGGATCAGGCCGGGAATGAGTGCGGGCACGAGCGTCACCGAGATGATTGCGACACCTACCATCGCCAGACTCTTGGTGATGGCCATCGGATGGAACAACTTGCCTTCGCGGCCGCTCATCGAAAAGACCGGAACAAACGAGAGCAGGATGATGAGCACCGAGAAGAAGATGGGCCGCCCGACCATACGGCACGCGCGAATCACGATTTCGGTCGTGTCGCCCGTCACCGGCTTGTCGCCGAAGTGCTCCTTCAAATGATGAGTCGCGTTTTCGACCATCACGATTGCCTGATCGACGAGGATGCCGAGCGAGATCGTGATCCCCGCGAGCGACATGATGTTCGCTTGCACGTCGATCACATGAAACTTGCGGAGCAGCCACATCATGAGGAACGAAAACAGAACCGACAGCGGCAAAGTGACGCAGATGACGAAGACGCTGCGAAAGTGCATCAGGATCAGAAGGATGGCGATGCTCGCGATGAGCGTCTCATGCCACATCACCTCGGTAAGTGTTTCGATGGCGCCATGGATCAAGTGAGAGCGATCATAAGCGGGAACGATGTGGACGCCTTCGGGCAATGCGGGCTGGAGGTCCTGAATCTTGCGGCGGACGCGGTCGATGACCGCAAGCGGATTCTCGCCATGCCGCATGACGACCACGCCGCCGACGGTTTCGCTGCCCCCTTTTTCGTAAACGTTTCGGCGAAAACCCGCCCCGACTTGCACGATGGCGACGTTCTTGACGTAGATCGGAACGCCTCCCGACTCCTTGATGACGGCGTTTTCGAGGTCTTTCGTGTTGCGCACCCACCCAATGCTCCGAACCAAATACTCGGCGTTGCTTTTCTGGATGACTCGACCGCCCACCGAGCCGTTGCTGCGGGCGACCGCTTCGTACAACTCGCCCAGCGTAATGCCGTGAGCCCGAAGCGAATTCGGATCGACATCGATCTGGTATTCGAAAGGAATGCCCCCTGAGATGCCGACCTCCGCTACTCCGGGAACGGAGTTGATCTCGGGGCCGACGTAGAACTTCTGCAAGGCCCAGAGTCGGCCGGGGTCCAGCTTGCCGCCTTCGAGCGTGTACCAGAAGATTTGGCCCAGTGCCGTTTCATCCGGCGCCAGATAAGGGACGACTCCCTGCGGCAGAAACGTGCTCGCCAGGGAAAGTTTTTCGAGAACCCGTTCTCGCGCGAAGTAGAAGCCGACGTCGTCCTCGAAGATGACCGTGATCATCGAGTAGTTGAATTCGGACGTGGATCGAACGGCTTTGACGCCCGCCAATCCCTGCAGCTTCAGCGAGAGCGGATAGGTGACCTGATCCTCGACCTCCTGAGGGCTGCGTCCCATCCAGTCCGTGAAGACGATGACTTGGTTCTCGCTCAGGTCCGGAATCGCATCCATCGGCGTATTCAGGACCGCGTAAAGGGAGCAGACCGTCAGCACGGCTGCGATCCCCATCACCAAGTAGCGGTTCCGAATCGACAGTTCGATAAGCTTCTCGATCATGGCACGATTCCGCTTGACTAGGCTGAACGAAGGGATGGTTGACGAAGAGGCGAGCCGAGAGTCTTTTGGAGCAATGGCCCCCAGGCCTCACGGCGCCCTGCCTTTTTTGACCGACGCCTTGAGGCGTTCGACGTTCGCGAGCATAGCGGCTGGATTCCTGTTCGCGTCGTCTTCGCAGCCGTCGCAGCAGAGGAAAACAGGCCGACCCTGGATCACGACCTTGATGGGCGGCCCCATGGAGCCGAGGCGACTCTTCGTCAGCGAAGCGCAAAATCCTTGGGATTCCGCGAGCGCACGATCCGCGGACGAGAGTTTGGAGAGACTTGCCTGGATTTCGGCTTCCTTCGGTTCCGACTTTCCGGATGGGGGAACGGGTGAAGGAAGCGATTGACCCTTGCGAAGTCGGCTCACGGCGTCAACGGTTTCCCCGGGGTGGTCCTTGGCTTCCTTCTCGCACGCCTTGCAGCAGAGAAAGACCGGTTCGCCTTGGAGCATGAGCTTGACCGGCTTGCCCATCGAACCAAGCCGGCTTTTCAGGATAGGACAGATTTGCTGCGCTTCGGCTAGCTTTTGATCTTCCGGCGAGAGCTTGGCGAGGGCCGCCTTAACCTTCGCATCCTCGTCGCCGGTCTGGCTTGGACGGACGGCGGATCCCTTCTTGTCCGACTGCGGCCCACCGCTGGCTCCGAAGTACGTCGATCCGACGCCGCCGGTCAGGCGAGTTTCCGCGTCAATCAAGAATCCGGCGGTCACCGCGATCTTGTCGCCCGGTTCGATGCCCGAGAGGATCGGGTAGTAGCCGCCGCTGCGAGGGCCGACTTCGACGAGGACTCCGTCATAAACGCCTGGTTCGGACTCCCGGTAGACGACTTTGCGGCTCCCCGTGTCGATGACGGCCGACTCGGGAATTGCAAGAATCAGGCCTTTGGCGGTTGCGGCGACCTCCATGGCGGCCATGAGGTTGGAAGTAGAACCCGCTGCGAACGCAAACGGCGAGCCGGCGAGTGCCGCGATCGCTCCCTCGGCCGCGACTCCCTCCGCCCACGCTTCCGTCCGTTGGCGCTTGATGAAGTCCAGGCTCGTCGTCAGCGATTGCAGGCTGACCGTGGCGTACATGCCCGGACGAAGTTCATGATGATGGTTGTCCATGTCGAAGCGCACGCGCAAGGTTCGGGTTGAGGCGTCGAGGTGGGGGTGCAGGAAGGCGATCTTGCCGCGATACGTCTGGTTGGGGAAGGACTTCGTCGTCGCGGTGACGTCCAGGTCTTCGCTGAGATACGCCAACTCGTCCTCATACACCTGTGCTTCGATCCAGACCGTCGACAGGTCAACGACGTCGAAGAGTCGCGCGCCTTCTTCGACGTACTCTCCCTCCACCTGATATTTCTTGAGGATGTGCCCACTGATGGGCGAGCGAACGGTCACACGAGTCTGAGCGCGTCCCGATTTCGCAAAACCTTCGATCTGCTCCTCGCCGAATCCCCAGAGCCTGAGGCGGTCTTTGGCGATTTGTTCCAAGTCCTGATTGTTGATGCGGCGCGCATCCAGGAGGTTCTGAAGCGTGCTGACGAGATCCGGAGAGTACAGTTCCGCGATCGGATCGCCCTTTTTGACCCACTGCCCCGTGACGTTGACGTAGAGTTTGTCGATGCGGCTTTTGCCGCTCACCCGAGCCGTGATCCGCTGGAGTTTCCGTTCGTCGAACTCCACGAATCCAACAGTGCGGATTTCTTTGATCAGGCGGCGAAATTCCGCCGGAGCAGTTCGAATGCCCGCAAGCGCAACGCGATAGGGCGACAGTTGAACGCGCGACACCACGCCAGGAGGGAGCGGCTCGTCTTCGGACTTGTCCCCTTTTTTGCGCTGCGAAAGCGGCATGCCGCAGACGGGGCATTTGTCAGGCTTCTCCCGCACGACGGACGGGTGCATCGGGCACCAGAATTCGGTGTCCGAAGCGGCGACTGCAGCCATCGACGCCGGCCGCGTCCACTTTTCGTAGTACGCCTTGATCGTGTCCCAGTAAGCGATGACGCCGCCGATCGCCAGGAGAATGGCGATAAAGCGGAGGCGTGCCAACTTTACGAGGACAACGAAATCAAACCACCACCAGGCTTTGCGGAGGGGGCTGAGGCCTGGCGGCGCTCGAAGGCCGCCTTCGTCCTGCGCGACCGGGATGGCGGGTCTTTCCAGGTACTGCTCGCGACGCGGATCGGCGGGGTTCGTCATGACGTCTGCTTAAAAAGAAAAGGGCCTGGCGATGCCGGCAGAAATGGCCGAGGCGGCCAAACGTCGCCTCAGCCCTGCGGAAGGCTACTTATGGGAGCAACTTTTCGCGGGCGCTGCGGAAGCCGAGAGAACCGCACCCTGTCGGCGCTATCGCGGAGAGCGGCGGTTCCCCGGTCGGACAAACGCATGGACGCAGCCGTGCGCTGAACCGAGAATCCGTTCCTGTCGGTGGGACTGCGAGCTTAGCTCAAGCGCGAGCGCAATACCCAGGGGCAAGGCGCCGCCGCGAAAAGGCGAGCGGCAGGAGGCAGTCTACCTCCCTCTTCCTTCGGGTGAGGGTTGGGGTGAGGGCGCCTTTTCTCGCGTAACGCCACGTCGCATGCCCTCACCCCCGGCCCTCTCCCGGACTCTCCCGGAGGGGGAGGGGAGAAATGCAGGCGCCGCCGCGAAAACGACAAGTGCAACGGTAAGGGGAGAGCTTCCGAAGTGCGTTGAAGCCGAACAGGAAGCGTCAAATGACGAAGCGCTGCAACCGTATCAGCAAATCAGGAGGTTCTATCTGAGGTGCGTAATCCAGTCCTGCATGGGCGACAGTTGAGTTGCCCGCGCCGACATCGAACGGGATCGAAAACAGCAAGTCCAGAGGAGCCGTCAGCGCGAAAGCAGGATCCTGATCCTCGACGCAAGTCACGCTTTCGCTCAGTTCCTTCTCGCAGCATCGTTGCGAAATAACCAGCCCTTGCCCCGTGACGTGCCAGGCAGCCTGAACAACTTTCTCCGACGTCTGCGAGCCGACCTGGCAGCAGCAGTTTTTCTTAGACGTGGTTGCCTTCGCGCCGCTCGCTGCCGATGGATCGCAGCAGCAAGCCGGACCGCCGAACAGCATGGAAAGACAAAGTGGTTTGCGGGTGCCGTCGGGGCAGATGCACTCGAAATGGGGAGTCGTTGCGAGAAAGGAAGCGCACATGGTCGTCCAGACGACGCAATGCGTTCCAAGATTTCGCAGGACTCGATGCATGATGTAATTGTAGCCCAGTCGCCGCAAAACGCAATTCCAATCAACGTCGTAACGAGTTACACAAGGCTTTTTGCTTACGACCAGGAAAGCTTCGTTCCCAATTCGACGATTCCGAGCGCTATTTGTCGCTGTCGAAGTTTGCAGCGACTGATCCGTCGCATTGGTTTAGCGCTTGGGGCGATCGCTTTCGATTACAGAGAGGCTCCCGCCAACGGCCCGCTCCAAAGTCGCCAGACGGCGAAAGTAATCGCTCGTCGCCTCGTATTCCCGATCTTGCACGCCCACGAGACTTCGCTGCGCCTCGATGAGCGTCGTGAACGGACTTTTGCCGGTGACGTAAGCCGTCTGGGCCGCTTTCACGCCTTCTCTCGCGGCTGGAGAGATGCTCTTCGCATAGAGTTCCAGCACTCGCGCGCTTTCGACGAGTTGCTCATAGGCCTCCGCGACCTGAAGATTCACCTGGTTGATCTTGCTTTGCAGCTCAGCCGATTTTTGGGCGATCTTCGCGCGTGCTTCGGCGACCGCGCCGCTCCGCTTGCCTTGCCAAAGGGGCACGTTCATCCGAATGCCCGCCTGAGGCGCCAGGTTGTTCGACTGCCCATTGCCCATGATGGTGTCGTACGCGGCAGAGATTTCGATGTCTGGGTAGTATTCCTTCAAGGCCAATGCGAACGATGCTTGCTCAACTGCGATCCGGTGCCGAACGGCTCGAAGATCCGGGCGTTGCCCGCGGGCAAGGGCCAAAAGGGAGTCTTGCGAGGGAAGTCCGAACGGGGGTTGCAACGACTGCGGAGGCGGCGGAAGCGGCTCGTTCGGCTCCGCGCTGCGAAGGGTATTGATCCTGGCAATCGCGACCTTGCGCATGCGCTCCAGAAGCACCTGGCGCTCGCGCTGCCGGCCTAGCTCGACTTCCGCCTGGAGGACGTCCTGCTGCGGCGCCTGCCCGGTGCGATAGCGAGTTTCCGCATTTCCCTTGAACTCCTTGAGCAGGCGAAGCCCTTCTCCATTCACGGCAAGCGAACGATCGATGAAAAAGTAGTCGTAAAAAGCGATCTTCGTCGACTCGATCAGTTGCAGGCGCGTGTCGTCCACGTCGCCTTGAGCGGCGCCGGCCTCCGCAAGCGCAGCTTGCCCCTTCCATTGACGCTTGCCAGGGAACGGCAGCTTTTGCGATACTTCGATTCGGTAGCCCGGATCGACTCTGCTTGAGTTGAACGATCTGGGCGCAATCATTCCCCCGACCATCGGGTCGTCAAGGGCTCGAACTTGCGGGTAACGAGCGCTTGCGGCCTCGAAGGCGGCAATCATCTGACTGAGATTGGGATTGCGGGCAAGCACTTCAGCAACAAGCGCGGAGGCGGAAAGGATCTCGCGCGCCTCCGATTGGATCGGTTCGGATTCCCTTGGTGCAGTTGGAACGGGAGGAAGGAGCGTCGGTCGGAGAAGCGCATCTTGATTCGGCGCAGGTTGATCGCGGGGCTGGCACCAAGCGGCATTCGTGAGAATGAAGAATCCCATCGCTGCCGACGAACAGGCAAGCCGCTTTTTGCGCTCGACCCATTTGCGAAACTGCGAAACCATGACGCGACTCCTTCACGCCCCGTTGCCGTCTGAACGCAAGCACTAAGGCGAGCGGCAGGAGAAAGTCTATCTCCCTCTCCCTCCAGTAGAGGGTTGGGGTGAGGGCGTGTGTTGCTCCCTCTCTCTCCGAGCTTGTGATTTTTTGCCGAAAACTCGAAGCAACCCCTCAAAAACCTGGTGTTTCAGAGGGGTTTTTCTGGCGGTTCGGCAAAAAATCACAAGCTCTCCGGGAGAGGGTTGGGGTGAGGGCGCCTTTTCTCGCGCAACGCCATGTCGCACGCCCACACCCCCCGCCCCACTACCGGAGGGGGAGGGGGGTAATGCAGACGCCGCTCGCCATAAGCGGGGATAAGAGGGAACGGC
>JAIEPT010000187.1 GCA_019748295.1 Gemmataceae bacterium
CCGTTCTCGAGAGAATTAGTAGAACATGATCCAGCTGCCCAGTAAATACGTCATTCTTGGCCGCGTGAAGAATAGTTGTCGATCTCGGTAAGGCGAGTTTAGAGAAAAACCCGAACCCTCGATGGATTTCAATAGTCGAACCCGGAATACATAGCAGTGATTTTCGGGCTAGTGAAGGCCACGTCTACTTGCATCGCATCCATGGAGATCTTTCCGGAAACGAGTTTTACGTTCTCTATCGTATTGTCGAGATCGACCGAGGGGGCCGATACGTCGCCTTTCTATGGCGGTTTCTTCCTGGCGGAACCGTCGTGAAGCGAGACGCCAAGGGAGAGGTCGTCCAACGAATCTCGGACTAAGGTTGTTTTCTTTTCAAAGGACGAGAATCGGCGGGAACTTGGATCGCATTCTTTCAGGTTCGACATCATGAAGCAACTGGCTGCGGCAATTATGTTTTGCTGGGCGATTGGATATTTTGCGTTCGGATATTTGCAGTACCAGCAAGTGGATGATCCTGAGAAGCAGCTTGTCAAGCTGCTGATGGAGCAGTGGGAGCAGGACTTGCGCAAGAAGATAAACGCCGATGTTGTTCTAAAAGATTTAGGAAAATCCGAACGTCTCGTCATTCTTCCATCGCGGTCCATCTATGAAATGCAGGAGGAGGCGGGCATCGCCAAGGACGTCTCCGTCGCCGGCGACTTCACCTTCGCGGCCGACCTCACATGGCTGGGATCGTCGGGTTCCTGGCGGCAGGGCATCTTCGTGAACTTCGGCTCGCAGAGCTTCCTGATCCACGATTCGGGCGAAGCCGGGTGGTACATCTACGGCCCCGGCGGCGTGTTGTTCGCCGGCAATGCGGGAGGCACCTCGGGCCAATCCGGAACGACGACGCTGAGCATCGAACGCTCGGGCGATACGTTGACCTTCGGCTTCACGCGCGGCGGCACGTTCACCACGCTTTTCACGACAACGCAAACGGGCCTGGGCACGCTGACCCAAGTGGGCCTCGCAGCCTGGAGCCACGGGATCGACCTCAACGCGTTCGCGGACAATGCGTCGCTGATCGTGGATTGACGGGAAGCGAAAAAGCGACCCTGCTTCATCGCATTGCGCTTCCGAACGCTCCGAGGTCGGCTTACACTGCAAGCCATCGCCGACACCGGAGCGTTCGCATGTCATGTCATCTCTCGCGCATGCTCGTCGCAATCGTCATTTCGATTTCTTCCGCATCCTTCGCGCCCGCGGCCGATGAGCCCAAGAAACTCAATGTCCTCTTCCTCCTCGGCGACGATTGGCGGTGGGATACGCTAGGTTGCGTTAACCCACTGGTGAAGACGCCGAACCTGGATCGGCTTGCCAAACAGGGCGTGCGGTTTTCGCAGATGCGGGTGACGACGTCGATTTGCTGCGTGAGCCGGGCGTCGATTCTTGCGGGTCAGCACATGGCCCGACACAAGATCCGCGGCTTCGGCGTTCCGTTCGATGAAGCGGCGTGGGCGAATACCTATCCGGCCGTCTTCCGCCGTGCGGGGTGGTGGACCGGATTCGTCGGCAAGTTCGGCGTGGGCAAGGCGGATCCGAAGCACTTCGATTTCCTGCGGTCGTACGAGGGCGTCCATTGGATGAAGGACGGCGCCGGCAAAGTGCATGTCACCGAGAAGAATGCTCGCGATGCAATGCAGTTCTTGAAGGAACGGCCCAAAAATCAGCCATTCTGCCTTTCCGTGTCGTTCTTCGCAGCCCATGCGGAGGATCGAAATCCTGAGCAGTATTTGCCGCAGGAGTGGAGCGCGAAGCACTACGAAAGCGTGAAGGTTCCCATCCCCGCGACGGCGACCGAGGAGCACTTCAAGCGACTGCCGGCCTTTCTCGCCACTGAGAAGAACGAAGGGCGTGTGCGTTGGAAGAAGCGGTTCGACACGCCGGAGAAGTATCAGCGTTACATGATCAACTACTATCGCCTCGCCACCGAGGTCGATGAAGCGGTCGGCCGACTGCTGGACGAACTCGAAAAGCAAGGGGAATTGGACAACACGCTGATCGTCTTCACGGGCGACAACGGCTACTTCCACGGCGAACATGGATTGGCTGACAAGTGGTATCCCTACGAGGAATCGCTTCGCGTGCCGTTGATCGTCCGCGATCCGCGGTTGCCGGCGGAGCAGCGCGGCAAGACGAACGACGCGATGGCGCTGAACATCGATATGCCGTCGCTGCTGTTGCGAGCGGCGGGATTGGATGTGCCGAAGGAAATGCAAGGTGAGGATCTGGCTCCGGTCTATCTCAGCCCGATGCCGCCGCGTTGGCGCGATGAGTTCTACTACGAGCATCCCGTGATCCTGGCGAAGGACCGCATCCCGCGTTCGGAGGCCGTCGTTCGCAGGGAAGCGATTTATGCGTGGTGGCCCGATTTCGACCACGAGCAGCTTTTCGATCTTACCCGCGACCCACGGCAAGAACGCGATGTTGCCCGCGATCCGGCCCACGCGAAGCGACGTGAATCGCTCGCTGCGAAACTTGCCGCATGGCGTGAGCGAGTTCCTTAAGAATCTGTTCTAAACCCTGCGGAGGGCTTGGGAGGGCGAGGCCTCCGCTGTGCACAACTGTTGAAGGGAACTTCGTATGGCGTCATCGGCTTCCCAGCCCCGTTCACGGGGCTTTCGCGAAGGGTCTAGGCCCGCCGTTGACGGCGGGTTTCTTGGCGGAAACGTCGCGTCACGAGGCCCGTTCACGGGCCTCCTCGCCGTTTGGCTTCAGCCGTTTTCAAGCGGTTCAAGGGCCTGCGGCTATAGCCGAACCGCGAGAAGGCCCGTGAACGGGCCTGGCGGAATGCTTGTTTTGCCGCTCGTGACCCGCCGTCAACGGCGGGCCTAAACGCTTCGCGAAAGCCCCGTGAACGGGGCTGGGAAGCCGATGACGTCCGTCGCAGCTACCATTCAACGGAGGGGCACCGCGGAGGGGCGAGGCGCCTCGCCCTCCCAATCTCCGCCCTCCCAATCTCCGCCCTCCCAATCTCCGCCCTCCGAATCTCCGGCCGGGTTCGGAAACAACCTACAAGCGAGGTCGTGCCGATCCCGGTTTGCGGAGCACCCAGAAGATCCGCGACGCCATCCCGCGAAGGCCCATCAATCCGGCGCCGGAAAACGCTTCCAGCGCCTCAAGGCCCGCAGTTCGTGCGGAGTGTTCGACGTCCGTGTTCTCGAGGGGCATGCGACGATGCGCTTCCGTCGTGCCGTCCGCGAACGTCACGAAGCAGTCGGCAACGCGTTGTTCGGGGTTATAGAAGAAGTGCTGCTGCAATCCGCTGGCCCCGATCTTGTACTCCACCGTCACTTGATTCATGACGCGAAAAGCCCGTTCGTTCAGAACGTCGAAGACGAAGAGCCCCCCGGGCCGAAGCGAGTTCGCGACGCTTCGGAAAACCTCGGCCAGTTCATCGCGCGAGGCGACGTAGTTGAGCGAGTCGCTGCCGCAAACGGCGGCGTCGAATGTTTCTCCCACGTCGATACTGCGGAAATCGGCGACCGCGAAGCGGAACTTGGGCTGCGGGCGTTCTCGCTGGGCACGGGCGATCATCGCATCGCTCAAGTCGATGCCGACGACGCGTTCGGCATGGGCGCCGATCTCGCCGCTCAGCAAGCCGCTGCCGCATGCGACGTCCAGCACGGAGCGGAAGGGCGCATCGAATCGCTGTGCCGCATCGGCGAGGAACTGCCCATACTGCGGGACGAACGCCGCGGCGACGTCATGCCAGTACTCGGCCAAGCGTGAGTAGGAACCCGCCGACACGACGAAGTCTTTGGGCGATTGCTGATTGCGCCAGACGCTCCGCGAGATGGGGATCTCGCTTTGCTGGCGCTTCCAGGCAAGCCGCCATTTCGCCTTGCGCCATCCCCACCATCCGAGCGCCATCCGTTCCTCGTTTCGGCCGAAAAATCGATTCCAGGCTGCAACGGCCTGGGTTGTTCGTTACCATCGACGCATTGTCCGAACCAATTCTCCCGACTGCCAGGAGCCGACATGCCGAGGCCGCGTCGCGCGTATGTGCCGTTAGGCGAGCGGCAGGAGTTAGTCTCCCTCTCCCTCCGTGAGAGGGTTGGGGTGAGGGCGCCTTTTCTTGCGAAACGCCACGTCGCACGCCCTCACCCCCGGCCCCTCTCCCGGAGGGAAAGGGGAGAAATACAGGCGCCGCTCGCCTTAGCGCTCACCTTCGTGGTGTTGGGCTTGGCAGTTGCGTTCCACCGGGCATCGGACGAAAAATCCGCGCCGCCGTTGCTCGACGGAAACGCACGCTGGTGGAAGGGAAATCTGCACACGCATTCCCTCTGGAGCGACGGCGACGACTTCCCGGAAATGATCGCCGCCTGGTATCGCCGGCACAAGTACCACTTCCTCTCGCTCACCGATCACAACGTCCTTTCCGAAGGGCAACGCTGGATCGATGCGGCGCCGCGAGCGAAGGCGATTGCTAAATACGTCGATCGATTTGGGCCCAACTGGGTCGAACGCCGCTCGGTGCTCGATAAGGAGAAGACGAAGGACCAGGTGCGGCTCAAGCCGCTTACCGAATTCCGCACGGTGCTGGAAGAGTCCGGGAAATTCCTCCTCGTGCCCGGCGAGGAGATCACGCACAAGTACGGCAAGTTCCCGGTGCACATCAACGGCATCAATCTGCGCGACGTCGTCCTTCCCGTCGATGGGCCGAGCGTGACGGAAGTATCGCGCGTTCACCTTCGCGCGGTGGAGAGCCAGGCGAAGAAGACGGGCTGGACGAACCTCGCGTTCATCAATCATCCGAACTACGGCTGGGGCTTCCGCGTCGAGGATCTGCTGCCGCTGGATGAGTTGCGCTACTTCGAGGTTTTCAACGGCCATCCGGAGGTGAAGAACTACGGCGACAAGATTCGGCCCAGCATGGAACGCATTTGGGACATCATGCTGGCGGTGCGTCTGCAACGCGGCCAGCCGCCCGTTTTCGGCGTGGCGACGGACGATGCTCACAACTATCACGAGACGAGCGCCAAGAAAGCGAATCCGGGCCGAGGTTGGATCCAGGTTCGTTCGCCGCACCTGACGCCGGAATCGCTGCTGAAAGCGATGAAGACAGGAGATTTCTATGGCTCCAGCGGCGTCGCTTTGGAAGATCTGAAAGCGGACGAACAGGGTCTCAAGCTCAAGATCGCAGGCGTCGAGGGCGTCCGTTACAAGACGCAATTCATCGTCACGCGGGCGGACACGCCGCTCGATGCGAAGCCGCGGATGGACGACAAGGGCCTGTCGATTTCGGGGGAGTATCATGAGGCAATCGGGACGATAGCCGCGGAAGCGGAGGGTCTGGAGCCGGCGTATAGGTTCAAGGGAGACGAACTGTACGTTCGAGCAAGGGTCATTTCTGATTGCCTTCATCCGAATCCCTATCAGAAGGGGGATGTCGAGATGGCGTGGACGCAACCGAACGTGCGGAAGTCGGCCAAGTAAGCGGATGTTTTGTCGCGCAAGTTCGAGCAGTTGAAGCGTTTCCAGGTCGGAAGAGAAATCTGCCAAGGAGCCAATCATGTCCGCGACGACCCCATCCCAGCCGAGCCTGAAGGAAATGATGGCCCGTTACCTGAACCGGCAAGCGGAGTCGCATGCGCTGGGGCTTGGGGCAGTGGATCCCACGGAAGTCCTTCCATACGAAGCAGGTCCGGTGCAGCCCGTCGATCCGCGCACCGCATGGGACGCGGGCTTGGCGGCTCTCCAATCGGCCTCGGCGAAAGCTCCTCCGGGATGGGGCCAACTGGTCGCTCAGCATGAACCTGTCGTCGCCGTCAGCCTCTGCGTCGGCAACTTCCCGCAGATGGTTCGCGATTTCCACATGCTGCTGCATGGAGCCGATCTCAAGCAACTTCTGCCCAGCGCGGGCCGAACGGCCGTCATCACTCCTCTGAACGATTGGCTCGACACGGTGAAGCCGGTTGGCATCGACGCTCTTCTGGCCCTCGCCGCCTGTCGGCTGTCGAAGCAATTCGAACGGGGCGACGAAGTGATCCGGAAGGCGGATGCCGGCATCCCCGCCGACCATCGCACGGTCTGGGAAAACGAGAAAGCGGCATTTCTGTGGCATCAAGGCAAGCACGCCGAAGCGCGTTCGATTTGGGAAACGCTCCCCGCCACGCTCCCCGTCCGCTTCAACCGCGGCATGGCCGACCTGTTCCTCGGCAATACCGAATCCGCTCGCAGCCACCTGACCGGCGTCGCCAACGAATTGCCGGAAACCAGCCCGTGGCATCATCTCGCCAAGCTGTATCTGGCGCTGACGAAGTAAGCGGAACTACGTCCAAGTCATTGTGATGACGAAAAAAAGCCTGAAGCGGTCTCTAGGGACTGCTTCAGGCTTTTGCGATGGAACGAACTGCGGACGGCAAAGAGATTGTTTCGAAACCCCTGTCTTCCGCTTGCGGCTTAGCGAGATCAGGGCTTTCTCCGAACGTTCAGCCGCAAGCGGAAGACTGGAGTTTCGAGGAAGGCCAATGCGCCCCGATGGTTCGAGCGAGCCCCTTACCCGCCCCTCACCCAAAGGGAGACAATGCGATTAGGCGAGCGGCGGGAACTAGTCTACCTCCCTCTCCTTCCGGGAGAGGGCTGGGGCCCGGCCCCTCTCCCGGAGGCAGAGCGGAGGCAGAGGGGAGAAATGCAGCCGGTTTTGCCTTGAGCGGATAGCATTTCGAGAGGCGACGTCCTATCTCGACGTCGATGATCCCAAGGATCTGCCGCTTGAATTGGATGTCCGCAAAGTGGGGGAGAGTCAGGGCATGGTCGTCCTGACGGTGCTCGGGAAGTATCGAGCGATGTTCGGCATCGCGCCCTTGGAATGACGCCATGCTGCAATACTGGTGGGTGCTCGTCGTCGTGATCGGCGTGGTTGCGATCGCCTGGGCCTTGGGCCGAACCGCAAAGACTTTTGGCCGCGAGATGCGGCACGAGCGGGCGCGCGAGCTGTTCAAATTGCAGCGCGAACGGCTCGAAGCGCATTTCCTTCAAGCTGCGGCCGCCACCGGGAAGCCGCGCGGATTGCGGTGGAAGGATTGCCAGTGGGAGAACCAGGTCGAGTTCGTCCGCGACCGCGAAACGGGCGATCTCTCGGCACTGGTCGGCGTCACGATTCAATTCGAGGCGATCGAAGGGGGCGACATGGAAGGCGTCGCCGCCGTCGGCAACCTTCGCCATGCGTCCGCAGTATTCGCCTTTCGAAACGACCACTGGTTGACGGCAGGCAAAGCGCTCTTCAACATGTTTCCCACGGAAGCCGTCGAAAAGCTCGACAGCCAATACGAACGGCTTGCGTTTTGAGCATCTTCACGCAATGAGCCGGGCAAAAGAGCCGCGCACTCAGTAAGCGGTCTTCGCTGGATCCATGTGACCGCTTACTACGAGCGCGGCTCCTCCGGAGTTGGAGCAGCGGGCTCGGGCCGAGTCGGGATCATGCCTAGCCACACTCCCAGACATCGCGCGGCCGCCATCAAGATCACCAGTCCCACCATGATCATCACGAAGAGCGTCAGGCTCAGATTGAGCACGCCGCGGAGGATGAGGTCGCCGCGTTCGAGTTCGCGCCCCTCGGCGATCATGCCTGTGAATCGGGACGTCATCAGCGTGCCGGCGGTCATCGTCGTCGAAGCGACCCAGAGCATCGGCAGCAGCGTGGTCCACGCATAACGGCCCCGGCCTGAGTTCGTCATCACGGTCGTCACCAACGCCAGCGCCATCGCGGCGAGCAATTGGTTCGCGATGCCGAACATGGGCCAGATCGTGTCGATCGAGCCGGTCCATACCAGCAACCCCCATCCTGCGGTGACGGTGGTCGTGGCGACGATCGCGCCTGGAAGCCAATCGGGCTTCTCGAATTTCGGATGCAATTTGCCGAGCGTTTCCTGCAACAAGAATCGCGCGATGCGGGTGCCGGTATCGATGGTGGTGAGGATGAAGAGCGCCTCGAACATGATGGCGAAGTGATACCAATATTTGACGACCCCCTCGAACGCGATGCCGAGTTTGCCCATTGCTTCGGTCAGCACGCCCGACATGCCGACCGCGAGCGTCACCGCCCCGCCCGTGCGTCCGCGCAACGATTCGCCGCCGACCAGTTCTTCGACTTGCGCGAGGTCCATCGATTCGAGCTTGAGGTGGGCGATGCTGTCGGCGCCCACCATGTGCATGCGGTCGCGGGCGGCCGGGTCGATGCCTTGCTTCTTGTAGAGTTCGTCCAGCTTCGGCTGAAATTGTGCGGTCTTTTCGATGCTCACGTTGATGTCGTAGTAAAGATCGACCGGCAACGATGCGGCGGCGATCAATGCCACGACGCCGACGACGCCTTCCATCAGCATCGAGCCGTAGCCGATGAGGGGAATATGCGATTCCTTGTCCACCATCTTGGGCGTGGTGCCGGACGACACGAGAGCATGGAAGCCGGAGACGGCGCCGCACATGATGCAGATGAAGACGAACGGGAACAGGTTGCCCTGAAAGGTCGGCCCGCCGTTCGCGAAGGTTTCGTTGATCGCCGGGCAACGCAGGGCTGGATTGGCGACGATGACGCCGAGGATCAGCAGCAGAATGGTGCCGATCTTGAGGAAGCTCGAAATGTAATCGCGCGGGCAAAGGAGCAGCCAAACGGGCAGCACGGAAGCGATGAAGCCGTAGCCGCAGAGGGCGAGAATCGTTTGCTCGCGAGTCAGCGAGAAGTAGGGTTCGAGCGCGGAGCCCGGAATAAGGCTGCCCGCCACCGTCGCCGCCAGGACGCCGACGGCTCCGATCGCGGATGCTTCAACGACTCGCCCTGGGCGAATCTTGTACATCCACAGGCTCACGATCAGAGCGATCGGAATGGTGCATGCAATGGTGAACGTGCCCCACGAACTGCCAGGAATAGCTTGCACGGTATGGGCGGGCACGATGTAGACCGATTCGCCGTTTTGCCGAGCGACATGGAAGCCGGCGGTTTCGTTCTCGCGCGGCTTGTTGAGTTCGCGAAGGACGAACGTTTCCGAACGCGGCACGATGGGGCCGCTTTCGCGGTACTGGATTTTGCATCCCTTGGGAAAATGTCCGACGAGGGCCTCGGCCGTTTTTTCGATGCGAATCGTCTCTCCGGCGGGCAGCACAATACGGCTGCCGCGGTCGATGCCGACCGTTTCGCCGCCGAGGGCTTTGACGACGACGAAGCCGAGCCCCGCGAGAGCGATCACGACGATGAAGAGGATCGAAAGCGACACCGCGATGGCGGCGGGTCGGCCGATCTCGGTGAGGGCGATCTGCGCCAGGGATTTGCCGCCGCGGCGGACGGAGGCGGCGAGCACCAGCATGTCTTGCACCGCGCCTGCCAGGCAAACGCCGACGATGAGCCACAGCAAACCCGGCATGTAGCCGTATTGAATCGCGAGCACGGGCCCGATCAGCGGGCCGGCGCCGGAGATGGCGGCGAAGTGATGGCCGAAGAGCACCCACTTGTTCGTGGGATGGTAATTCTGCCCATCCTCATGAACGTGAGCGGGAGTGATTCGTGCATCATCGAGTGCCGCCACTTTCGCGGCGAGAAATCGGCTGTAGTAGCGATACGCCAGCATCATCACGAAGAGGATGCCCACCAGAAGGGGCATCGCTCGAAGCACTTCCTGGCCCGCGACGGTTTCAGTGAAAATCCCGGCCAGAAGCACGTTCACGGCACTCTCCTCCAGGGCATCCGCAATCTGAAAGAGCGATTGCCAGGTTTACAGCAAGCCGTAGGCGGTCAGCGTCTGACGGAGCTTGGATTCCAACGCGGCATCAAGCGGCGTCAGCGGCAGGCGGACTTCGCCGGAGTCGCGGCCCAGCATCTTCATCGCGGCCTTGAGCGGGATCGGGTTGGTCGCCAAGCCGAGCATGTCGCGGCAGAGCGTGAACAGCTTGAAGTGCAGCCGGATCGCCTCGGCATGATTGCCGCCAAGATACGCCGACACCATCGCCTTGAGATCTTTCGGGACGATATTGCCGACGACCGAGACGACGCCGCGGCCGCCGATGCTCAGGAGCGGCAGCGTGAGGCTGTCGTCGCCGGAGAGGATCGTGAGATCGCTGGCGGCGAGGATCGATGACGCCTGATCCATCGAGCCGGTCGCTTCCTTCACCGCCACCACATTCGGATGCTGTCCGATCTTGACGATCGTTTCGGGAAGAATGTTCGAGCCGGTGCGGCCGGGGATGTTGTAAAGGCAGATCGGCAGGTCGACGGCGTCGGCGACGGCCATGTAGTGCTTGCAGTAGCCTTCCTGCGTCGGCTTGTTGTAGTAGGGGCCGACGAGCAACGAACCATCCGCGCCGGCGGCCTTAGCGGCCTTGGTCAGACGGATTGCTTCCTTGGTGCTGTTGGATCCGGTCCCCGCCATCACCTTGATCCGCTTCTTCGCCTGTTCGACGACGGCGGCGATGACCTTCTCATGTTCCTCGTGGTCGAGCGTCGGCGATTCGCCGGTGGTGCCGACGGGGGCGAGGCAATCGGTCCCTTGTTCGACGTGCCAATCGACCAGTTTCCGCAGGGCCGGATAATCGACTTCGCCGTTCTTGAACGGCGTGATCAAGGCAACCGTCAACCCCGCGAATCGTTCGCCCTTGGTGGCCATCGCACATCGACTGGGCAAGCCCAGCTCCGCAATTTGTCGAACCGGTCAACGCAGCCACCATCTTAGCGTTCGCGAGAGCGAAGTCAGCGCGCCTCGCTGCATCGCCTCATTGGGGAGAAGAGATCAAGAGGGTTGAACGCACGTTCGAAGCGGAGACAGGGGGGTGCGGCAATTCTCGGACGCAGGGATGGACTGCGAACGCTGAAAGCGTTCCCCAGCAAAGCCCAGGGTTGGCGACCAACGGGAGCCAACCCTGGGTAGGATGCCGTAAATCAATGTAGAGCTCTGAAAGAGCTCCCCAGGAGGCGCCAGGTCCCAATCGCTGGCCCAAATCTACGTTCACATCGTGTTTTCAACGAAGCACCGAACGTCATGGCTGTCGGATGCGATCTTTCGAGGACACGTTCACGCATACCTTGCGAGGGCATGTCAAACACTGGGCAGCGCCGCGTTGGAAGTCGGAGGCGTCGCCGACCATGTGCATCTGCTGGTGCGACTAGGAAAGACGTCAAGCGTCTCCGACCTTAACCATGCGTGGGATTGAGGCTTCCTGGGGAGTTCTTTCAGAACTCTACAGCGATTTACGCCTTCCTAACCCAGGGTTGGCGACCAACGGGAGCCAACCCTGGGTAGGATGCCCACAATCGCAAAGGAACTCTGAAAGAGTTCTCCCAGGACGCTCGGCTCAACGGCGAAACTCCAAAAGCGCGAGGCGTCCTGGCGAGCTCTTTCAGAGTTCTCGTCCGCGGAGTCTCGGTTTACCCAGGGTTGGCTCCCGATGGTCGCCAACCCTGGGCTTTGCTGGAGAACGCTTTCGGCGTTCGCTGCGGTTGCGTATCGCGGTCCGTCCGCCCGAGGAGCTACCCCACCCGGAGATCGAAGCAAGCGGACAACCGATTTCTTTTCGCCTTCAAGTGTGCGATGATGCGGCGGCGGAGCGGAATTGCTTCTCCTGTTCGCTCTTGGTCATAACATTCACGCATGCCTGGCCACGCCTGTCCTCGCTGCCGACGATTCAATCCGGAACCCGCGTATTTCTGCTGGTTCGACGGGATCGAGCTGCGCCCGCATGCCGGCGACGCTCAGAAGCTCGCGATCGAGTTCACCTTCCCCACGGGCCGTCGCGCTCGCACGTTCGAGGAACTGGCCCAAGCATGCCAGGACGATTGGAACAGCGCTCGAGATCTCTTGCAGCAAGGCGCCTTTCGGCAATTCTTCGTCAGCTTGGGCCGCAATGATTTGGCGCAAAGAGCTGAAGAAGCCGCCCGCGAGACGAACGCGGATGTCGCCCTTGCACGATTCCTGCAAGCGCTCCCTGCGGCCAAGCATGCGCCGAAGCTTGATCTTCAGCCGCGCCGAATCTTCCTGGGGACGCTGGCTCCGGGCGAAACACGCTCGCTTCAAGCAACGCTGAAGAATCTCGGCGCCGGCATGCTGCAAGGCGCGATGACGGTGACGGACGGCGACGGCTGGATTCGCCTCGCCGATGCGGCCGATCCCAAGCGGTGCCTCGTCAACACGTCGAGCGATCAACGCGTCGGCATCGCCATCGACACGCGCGGCTTGCCGTCGGCTCAGTCGTATGCGGCCAAGCTCATGGTTGTCACCAACGGGGGAGTCGTCGAGTTGCCGGTCGGTTTCGATCTGGCGGCCCAGGCGTATCCCAAGGCGCCTTTTCAGGGGGCGAGCACGGCGCGCGAGTTGGCTGAGAAAATGCGGAAGCAGCCGAAAGCGGCGGGGCCGGCGCTCGAGTCCGGGGACATCCAACGCTGGTTTGCGTCAAATGGCTGGAAGTATCCCGTCGAAGGCACGCCGGCCCGCGGGGTGGCGGGCGTGCAGCAGTTTTTCGAGGCGATGGGCCTGTCGCGTCCGCCGCTGATCCAGGTGACGCCGCGAACGCTCGAAGTGGGTTGCCGTTGGCCCGAGACGAAACGGGTTTCGTTCGCGCTGCAAACGACCTCGCGAAAATGGGTCTACGCCACGATCGCCAGCGACTCGACATGGCTGCGACCTGTCCAGCGCAATGTCGCCGGCCCGCAGCAGGCGGCGGTTGCCGTCGAGGTCGATTCGCGGCTTGCCGTTTCCAACGGAGCCGAGCCGCGCGGCGTCATCCATGTCACGGCCAACGGCGGTCAAAAGATCGCGGTGCCGGTGCAACTCGTCATCGACGGAGCGCCACGGCCACGCAAGCCGCTTGGTTCCGTCACGCGCACGCTTGTTTGCATGATGCTGTTTCTGATGTTGCTTCGAATGGTGCTGATTCCGTTCGTCGACATGGGCGGCCGCAGTGAGATCGTTCGGCAAGCGGCGGTGAAGACAGGCCTCAACCTGGGTGCGACCAGCTTCTTGCACGAAATCGCAGGTTGGTTGCGGTTGCCGTGGGGCTCGATCCTCGCGGGTTCGGAAAGGCCGTTGCCTGAAGACATCGCCGGGGAAGGGCGCGTCGTGCCCGCGCGCGAATTTCGAGACTACTTCGCGGCCCGCTTCATTCGCGGCTTGGCCCTGTGGACTTTCTGGATCGGAGGTCCCGTCGGCGCGTACCTCGCCTGGCGTCGCGGAGGCGGGTCGAGCGATGCGTGGTGGGGTTTCGTCGCAGGCCTGCCGGCAGGAGCGATGGCGGCGGCGACGGTTGCTTCGCTTTTCCTCGTGTGCGAAACGGTCCCCCATATGATGTGGTCGGCAGTCTTCCGCTCCTGGACCGGCATTGCCGCGTGGACTGCATGGGCATTCATCGCCGTCCTCGGCTGGGGCCTGTGCGGGCTGGCGATCGGGCTGGGGATACTCCTGATCCCAGGCATGCGAGGCGCGGTTCTTCCCCCGGTCGCGGCGATGCTGGGCGGACTATTCGGCTTTTTCCGGCTGCGCGGGCTGGCGGCGATGTGTCGGGGCGAACTCGCATCGAATTGATCTCGATTTTCGGTTTCTCCAGGGGACAATGGTTCATGACTCGAAGCAGGTGAACGGATTTCCTCAACTTTCTCGACAGATCAAGGCGTTTTCGTTCGCCCGGCCCTTGCTGACCCCAAGGGCCTGTGTTACAAACGGCTACAGGATGGCGAGCCCGCCGGGAGATCCGCCCGTGCCGTCCCCTTCCCGTCTCGGATGACGGAACTTCGAGTCACGAAACCGCGACCTATGAAGGCGACTCGGCAATGCTTCAAGCAATGCCGGGCCCCGCGAGCGCCGAACGCCCCCTGTCCCATCACCCGAGGTTGTGCAGCGATGACGGCCAAGATTCACGTCGAACGCATGATGCACCGCAACAGCATCGCGGTTGCGGGCGAAACCGCCGCCAGCTACGCCCTGATCAAGCTCATCCCCACCGGCGAAATCCAAAAGCCGATGGGACTCAACCTGGCGCTCGTGCTCGACGTCTCGGGCTCCATGTATGAGGAAGACGGCACCGGCATCAGCCGACTGAAACGCATTCAAGACGCCGCCATCGACGCCCTGCAGAAACTGAAGCCCGACGACTCGATGACCATCGTCGCCTTCGCGCACAATGCGCTCGTGCTGCTGCCGCCGACCAAGGTTGCCGAGAAGGCGAAGATCGAAGACGTCATCCGCAAGATCGACATGTACGACGTCGATCCCGGCGGAACCGCGATGAACGACGGCCTGCGGCTCGCCCTCGACGAAGTCGAGAAAACGTCCGGAGCCGGCAAGCTTTCGCAGATCATCGTTCTCACCGACGGCGAAACCTCGGGCGAGCACGAATGCCGCACCCTGGCCCAGCGTGCCGCCGATACGAAGATCGCCCTCACCGTCATGGGCGTCGGCCTCGATTGGAAGGCGTCGCTCATCAAGGATCTCGCCAAGCTGTCGGGCGGCAAGTGGTACTACATCGACGTCAACAGCAAGAGCGAAGCGGAACGCATCTTCGTCGAAGAGTTCCAGCAGCTCGCCGCCGCCGGCTTCATGGATGTGCAAATGAAGCTGCGGCCCATGAAGGACATCAAGATCAAGCGCGTCCGCCAGGTCGTTCCCGAAATCAAGGAATTGAAGCTGGAAGAGCCGGAAGAACGAACGCTCGCCGCCACGCTCGGCACCTTGCAGAAGGACAATTCGCCTCGCTTCGTGCTCGATTTGAGCCTGCCGAAACGGCCTGACGGCAAATACGTGATCGCGCAGATGGAAATCACCTACGACCTGGGCATGGGCGCCCGCGAGACGACGGGGCCGATCCCTCTCGAGATGACGTACACGGCCGCGGGGCATGGCTACATCAACGCGGAAGTGGCGAAGCACATCGACGAAGTGCAGATCTTCGAGCTGAACAACAATCTTCAGCAGGCGATCTCCTCGAACAACGCCGAAGAAGTGCAGCGGGTGGCACAGGCGATCGAGAAGAAGGGGGAGCTGATGGGCCCCCGCGCCGCCAAGAAGACGATGCTCGCCAAGCAGGTGCTGCAGGAAATCAACGCGGGCGGACGTGTGTCGAAGAAGACGCAGCTCGCGATGGAAGATTCGGCGCGCATGGCCGATTCGATGCCGACCAGCTGAGTCTTGCTCCCTCTCCGTCCGGGAGAGGGGAGAAATACCGTAGCCGTTCGCGTGACGAAGTCTGTGCAAGCCGGCCGGCGCCGGCTTGCGGCTTTCCCTTATACCCCTTAGCAGGTCGCCACAGCGCGGCGACCCCGAGCACACGCTCCTGGAGGAACGTTCGACATGGTGAAGTGTCCCTTCTGCGGATTCGACAATGAAGACGGCGCTCTGTTCTGCGAACAGTGCAAGTCGGATCTAAGCAGCGTCCCCACGCCGGTCCACGCCCAACCGGTCCATGCGGAGGCGGTCCCCTTCGCCTACGCCGAGGCGATTCCGGTGGAGGCCATTGCCGTCGAAGCCGTTCCCGTGGAAGCAATTCCAATGGAGGCCCTCCCGGTCCAAGCACTGGAAGCCGAGCCCGTCGCCGCGGAAGCGATACCGGTGGAAGACGTGATCCCCGCGCCGCTGCCGCAACTCACGATGCCGATCGACGAGTCGCCCGCCCCGACGCCCGCCCCGACGCCCGCCGTCGCTGCCGCCGCGGTGCATGCCGCGGCGATCCCGGCGGCTCCCGTCGCCCCGACGCCTCCTCCCGCACCCGCGGCGAACGCTCCTGCCGCCCCCGCCGCGGGCGGCGGCGTCCCCGCTGGAGCTCAGCTCAAGCTTGTCGTCCAGCGCGGTCTTCGCGTCGGCGTCGAGTTTCCGATCTATGCCGACTACAACTACATCGGCCGATCCGACGACAAGCCGGTGGACATCGACCTCGACGATCAGGAAGCCCCCGACCGCGTGTGGTGTTCCCGCCAGCACGCCGTCCTTCACTACGACGATTCGGCCGGCGTCCTGACGATCGAAGACCTCAACAGTTCCAACGGCACTTACGTGAATCGTGCCCGCGTGTACCCGGGGCAGAAGGTCAGCCTCAGCGTGAACGACGTGATCCAGATCGGCACCGTCCACCTCAAGCTGAAGGCGTAAGCCGCCCGGACCCCCGTTTAGCGAGGAGCCGCAGGCGACGCCGCGATGGCTCCTCGCGAACGTGCGGCGGCCGTAGCGCGCTGTAGGGAACGCCCTCCGTGGCGTTCCGCCGAACTGGACGCGTCCGAAGGAATGCGTCCAACCGCCGCGGATGCCTCACGATCGCGGAGATATCATGCCCTTCCACGGCCCATCGCCGCAACGCCGCAATCACCGTCTCCCGACGGAAATCTACGCCTGCACCGGATACGAGTTTTTCTTCACCATCTGCGCCCGCGAACGCGGCGAACCGTTCCGCGATGAAAAACTCGCACAGGAAGTCTGCGATTCGTTGATTTGGACGGCACGCAAATACGCTTGGCAGCTGTTCGGTTTCTGCCTCATGCCGGATCATTTTCACTTCGCATGCTCGCTTACGCAAGCGAACACCAAGCAAGTGAATGCAGGCGGGCGAGGAACGGTCACCGAAGGGTTGCTCGACCACGTCGCGAGGTTCAAGAGTTTCACCACATCCAAGGCCTGGGCTCACGGAATCAAAGGACAACTTTGGCAGAAGAGCAGCTATGATCGCGTGCTCGATATGCCGTGGGCTTTTGAGGACATCCTTCGATATGTTTTGGAGAATCCGGTGAGGCGTGGTTTAGTGGAGCGATGGGAAGATTGGCCGTACTCGCGAATCGTCGATCCTTGGTGAGGGTTCAAGGGCTTGCTGAAAGTTGGATACTATCTTTCGGACGCGTCCAGTTCGGCGGAACGCCGCGGAGGGCGTTCCCTACAGTGCGTTACGCTGCCTGCAAGGGGTGAAGTCGAGATGAAGAAGCCCAGAAGGCGTCCGCGATTTTTTGGTCATCGCAGATCCTGATGAACTCGTGATCGAGGTTTTGCGAGCGGAAGCCGGAGCGACCTAACACGAATCGAAGCGAAATTCGGCAAGGATTGAGCCCATGCCCCAAGTTTGCGGTCAGTGTTCGCGCGTCAATCCGCAGGATGCGGTCTACTGCTACTTCGACGGCATCTCGCTCGCCGGGCGCGGCGGCGGGCCGCTTCAAGCGGGGTCGCAGCTTTTCCCCACGCCGTTCGTGTTTCCCAACGGCGCCTCGTCCCGCAGTTTCGATCAACTCGCCCTGACCTGTCAGCAGCATTGGCCTCAGGCGGTCGATCTCCTCAAGCAAGGTTATCTCGGCTCGTTCTTCGGCGGCATGGGCCGCGTCGATCTCGCCATGGCCGCCCAGGATGCCGCCAAGTATCCGGATGCGGATCGCGGGCTCGATCAGCTCCTCGCCAAGCTTCCGACGCAGGCTCTGCAAGCTCCGCGGCTTCAGGTCGAACCCACGATCGTCAACCTCGGCCAAATCAAAATCGGCGACGATCGCCAGGCCGAGCTGCACCTATCGAATCTTGGCATGCGGCTTCTCTATGGCTCGATCGCATCCACCGACAAATGGCTGCAGCTGGGCGATGCACCAGGGTTGCCGCAGAAAGTCTTTCAGTTCGGGACCGAAGCCACCATCCCCTTGCAGGTTCGTGGGCAGCATCTTCGCGCGGGCCTGAAGCCGCTCGAAGCGAAGCTGGCGGTGGATTCCAACGGCGGCACGGCCGAGATCATCATCCGCGCCGATGTGCCCCCGGCGCCGTTCGAGGGGCCGATCCTTCAGGGCGCCCTGAGCCCGCGGCAGGTGGCCGAGAAAGCGAAGGCGAATCCCGCCGGCGCCGCCCCGCTCTTCGAGAAGGGGGACGTCTCGAAGTGGTTCGCCAAGAACGGCTGGACCTATCCCGTGAAAGGGCCTTCCGCCTCCGGCCTGGGAGCCGTGCAGCAGTTCTTCGAAGCCCTCGGCCTCGCCAAGGCGCCGAAGGTGAAGATCAACGTGAAGGAGATCGCGCTCACCGGCGATCCAGGCCAGGTGCTGACCCAAAACATTGAAGTGACGACCGAAGAAAAGAAGCCGGTTTACGCGTATGCCGTCGGCGAACAACCCTGGATCGACGGCACGAAGGTGAAGCTCGCGGGCCGCACGGCGACTATCACGGTCACGATCACGGTCCCCAATCGGCCCGGCGAAAAGATCGACACGAAGCTCACCGTGCATGGCAACGGAAACCAGCGGTTTCCCGTCCCGCTCAAGCTGACGATCACCGGAGAACCGCTCGCGTTCAGTCCGGTCGATGCGGACGAACCGATGTTCGTTCCGG
The DNA here is from genome assembly GCA_019748295.1 of Gemmataceae bacterium. Lineage (GTDB taxonomy): Bacteria > Planctomycetota > Planctomycetia > Gemmatales > Gemmataceae > JAIEPT01. Next base: position 18,291 of record JAIEPT010000187.1, read on the forward strand.
ATGCGGCCAACGCAGGGCCGCTCGTCCCCGAGCCTGTATTCACCCCCGCCGGCGCGGGCGTGGATGCATCGTCCTTCGAGTTCGAGGCCGCCGCCCCCGTTCAACCGAAGGTCTCATCCTCGCCGACTCCTGCCGCACCGACAGCGACGACCGCACCCGCCCCAGCACGCAGCAATCGCCAGGGGATCCCTTGGTGGGCGCATAGCATCCCCGCATTCCTGCTGCTTCTCGTCCTCGGGGGGACATTGGTCCGCGACCTCTTCTTGCCGCCTCCCAGTCAAGCGGGCGACCCGGTCGAAAGGGAGCCGCGCATCGGCGTCACCTTCGACTACGCCTTCAACCCCGGCGACAAAGCCGGCAAGTCGATGACGTTCGGCATCCAGGCTTATGAACCTGGAAAGGGCAAGGCCGCCGGCGCGACGAATCTGACGTTCGCCTTCAACGGCTCCACCAATTCCGCCATGGCCATGGTGGACCGCAAGCCATTCGTCTTCGGCGACGTACAATTCGGCAGGCCGCCCGAGAGGCCTCAATCCTCCGGCAAATACGGCGGCTACTCGACCACCTATCGCCACACCAATTCACGCGTCGCAATCACGCAGATCGTCGAGATCGTGCCCGGCAATCCCATTGAAATCTCCGGCGGCGAGTTCGTGCGTCCCCTCGATACCTGCCTTGTCCGCTATGTGCTCGAAAACGAAGACGCCAAGGAGCACACCGTGGGCTTCCGCTTCGTGCTCGACACCTACATCGGCAACAACGACGGCGTTCCGTTCGCGGTGCCGGGAAAGGCCGAGCTGGTGAAGTCGGCGGATTTCGATGGGGCCAGCCAAGTGCCTGATTACATCCAGGCGATCGAATCGCCCGAGCTGCGCAGCCCCGGCATCATCGCCCAGCTCAATCTGCGTCTCAACGAGAAGTACGAGGCGCCGAGCCGGGTCGTGTTGACCGAATGGAATCTGGATCTGCAGAAGAAATTCGAATTGCCGTTCGAGACGAAGGCGAAGGGGAAGAAGTTCGTGGTTCCGCCGATCGGCAAGGATTCGGCCGTCGTCATGTGCTGGGACGAAAAGCCGCTCCCGCGCGGCGGCAAGCGGACGCTCGCTTTCTCCTACGGCGTAGGCAATCTTTCGACGTCGGCGGGGATCGGCATCCTCAATCCGGGTTCCGTCGTCGCGGGCCGCGAGTTCGCTCTTACCGCAGTCGTGCAAGATCCGACGCCGAACCAGAAACTCGGCATCCAGGTTCCCGAAGGCTTCCGCCTCGCGGATTCCACGCCCGCGATGCAACCCGTTCCCCAGGGCGAAAAGGGCCGGCCCAGCCCCGTCACCTGGCGACTTACCCCCGCGACGACAGGCCGATTCCCGATCCGAGTCAGCACCTCCGAAGGCCTCACGACGGAGCGCAAGATCTCCGTGAGCCGGGTGCCCTTGTTCTGAATTTGCGGCGCCCCTCCACATTCGCCGTGGTCGCCCTTTGCCGGATGACCGGGAATTTGCAGACGTGTAGGTTTTCGGGCGTTCGAATGGTCAGGCGGGAGTCCATTACGCCAACGGCGTTCCAGCGCGCAGCCCAGGGCTAGCGACCGCAGGGAGCCTACCCTGGGTAACGCGAGAAGAAAAACCGCCTACCCCAACGGGGTTGAAGCCACGGATACCAACGAGTTGCTCGAACCCCTTTGGGGTACCTACGGTTATTGAAACGATCACCCAGGGTAGGCTCCCTGCGGTCGCCAACCCTGGGCTGTGGGCTGTAACGCCGTTGGCGTAAAGACGGCAGATCGAGATCCGTCTCAATGCGCTGGGTACTTGACTTTGCCTATTGAATATCGCGGATCGATTGCGGATCGATTGCGGCCGATTGGCGCCGGCTCATTTAGTAGGATGTCCTCGCGGGCATGCTCATTGCGGCGTGCCCGTGTTGGCTTCATTCTCTTGCTACCGAGAGGACAGCGATGGCTTCCCCCGAACCGCGACGGCGGGTGCTTATCGTCGGCGGCGGGTTCGGCGGGCTTCTGTGCGCACAAAACCTCGCCAAGGCCCCGGTCGACGTCACGCTCGTAGATCGGAGAAACTTTCACCTCTTTCAGCCGCTCCTTTATCAAGTCGCCACCGGCGCCCTTTCGCCCGCCAACATCGCCGCCCCGCTTCGCTCCATTCTCAAACGGCAACGCAACGTCAAAACCTTGCTGGGCGAGGTGGTCGGCTTCGACGGCGAAGCGAAGGAAGCGATTCTCTCGGACGGCTCCCGACTCGGCTATGACGTCCTCGTGCTCGCCACCGGTTCGACGCATCATTACTTCGGCAAAGACGCCCAGTGGGAACCGCTCGCCCCAGGGCTCAAGACCATTGAAGACGCCACGCGCATTCGGCAAAAAGTGCTCAGCGCTTTCGAGCATGCCGAGCAAATCAACGATCCTGCTCTCCGCAAAAAGCTCATGACGTTCGCGGTGGTCGGGGGCGGACCGACGGGCGTGGAAATGGCCGGTTCGATCGCGGAATTGGCGAGCCACACGCTTCGCCGCGATTTCCGCTCGATCGATCCCTCCTCCGCCCGCGTCGTGCTGATCGAAAACTCGGACCGCGTGCTTCAGGTCTTTCCCGAAAAGCTCTCGCGCAAAGCTTTGGAAGCATTGCATTCGCTGCGCGTCGAAACGTGGCTCAATTGCCGGGTGACCGACGTGACCCCCGAAAGCGTCGTGGTGGATCGGCAGGGGCAGCGCGAAGAACTGCCCACGGAGACCGTGATCTGGGCCGCCGGCGTGAAGGCATCGCCTTTGGGCAAGCTGTTGGCTGAGGCGATGGGCGGCGGCGAGGTCGATCGCGGCGGCCGAATCGTCACCACCCGGGATTGCACTGTCCCCAACCATCCCGACGTCTTCGTCATCGGCGATCTGGCTCACTATCCGCTCGCCGACGGCAAAACGCTTCCAGGCGTCGCCCCCGTGGCGATGCAGCAAGGCCAGTACGTCGGCGAAGCCATCGCCCGCCGAGCGTCCGGTTTATCTTCGAAAGGCCCGTTCCGATACCGCGACAAGGGCATCATGGCGACCATTGGCCGATCGATGGCGGTCGCGCAAACGGGAAAGCTGCAACTCAGCGGCTGGCTCGCCTGGGCCGCCTGGCTCTTCGTGCACATCATGTATTTGGCCGTCTTCGAGAACCGGGTGCTGGTGCTGTTCCAGTGGTTCTGGAACTACATCACCCGCAACCGCAGTGCGCGGCTCATCACCTGGACCGACGGCCGCTGACGGCCGCTGACGGCCGCTGATAGGGAAAGTTTCGAGCAGCGCCTACTTTTTTTTGCGCTGCAGAATCGTTGCGGCGACTCGATTCGCCATATCGCGCAGAAAAGGGCTTCTCTGCACCTGGGGCGACTGCAGAAACGGCAAACTCTGCTCGGTTCCCACGGCGCTGAGCACATCGAACAATTCCTGGTCGATGAACGGCCTTTTCGCAAGTGAGGCGGACATGTATTGCACTACGGGCATTTCGGCCGCGGAGCCGAACTGGATTAATGCGGCCGCGGATTCCTGCCGATTCGAATAGGTCCAGTTTTCCAGGAGGAAGGGGACGGTTTCCGGAGCTTTCAGAGCGACCAATGTCTTGACGATGTCTCCGTTCGCGAACGGCGAGATGTTCTCCTGCTGGAGTTGGATCAGCACTGGAGCGTGCTTGGCGTCCGCCCAGGCGCAGATTGCTTGCATGATTTCGCGATGCGACCTTATGCCCGGAGTGCGATAGATCTCTGCTAGGCGAGCGATGACGATAGGGCGTTCTTCGGTTGGGCGCATGGCGGCAAGGGTTCTCGCGGCTTTGGGAACGTCGAAAACACCGCCTGTTTTTACCGTCCAAAGCAAATCGTTGATTTGCGGGTCTTTCGCCAGCGCTTCTCGAGGAAGATCTTTCGGCTTCGAAGCGGGCGGGTTTTCAATGGGATTCGGAACGATTTTCGGAAAGTCTTTGAACGGGTTATTGGCGTCGCCTTGATTCTGCGGCTGGGCGAAATCCCTTTTAAAATTCCTCTGGGGGTCGTTCTGGGCGATTCGTTGGACGCCTCCCCAGAGCGATGCTCCCATGCATGCGGTCACGATGCCGCCGAAGAACATAAAGAACCCGATTCCTTGCATGCCGAGCCAGGGAACGAACTTCCGAGGTTGCTCCATGGCGCCGCGAATCTGGCCGATGAGGCACAGCAGGCCCCAAACCTGAAAGTACAAGCCGAACCCCAAGACCATGATGAAGACGCGTAGAATTCCAAGGCCCTCCGGGAGGTAATCGAAAGGAACCCCCCACCCATTGCGCCACGCGACGACGCATCCGATGACGAACGCCGTGATCCACAATGCAATGCCGAGCAGCAACGTGAAGATCACGCCAATCGGGAGAATGATGTTAATGAACACCAGCGTCGAACCGACCGCTCCGACGATGAACAGCGGCAGGTAAGCACGGGTCGCCGAGACGCTTGGTTGCTTCGGACGCCGGTCGGCCTTCTTGCTTCGACGCGAACTTTCGCGACGCTCCGTTTGCTCGTCGTCGCCTTCCTCGTCGATCCGCACTTTCGCACCGCATTTGCATCGGACGCTGCGGCCTACTTCGTCTTCTTCGAATCGCACGCGACGATCGCACTCGGGACAACGAATCGATAACATGACCGCTTCTTTCGAGGATCGGCTGCGGTGGCGCAGCAGCCAGGGAGAAGGTAAAGCAAAGGAAACCGTCCCTACGAGTCCCGAATGGGCATTCAAACGGGCCGCATGCGGAGAGTCAAGCGATAACCTAGCCAGAAACTTCAAGATGACGTTTTGTTAAGCATAGCTCCGCGAGCGATGATTCGTGCGTGTTGTTGGGGAGCGGACGTATGTGCAGGAACGAGAGGAAACGTGGCCGCCGATGCGAACTCCAACTAAATCTAATGAAGTGCAGCATGAAAACGCCCGATCCGCTGTCGCGAAGCGGACCGATATCCGATGATCTCACAAATGATTGACGACAAACGATGAATTTGCAGCGGCAGGGATAGGCCATCGAACAGACCTATGGTAAGGTGAGTTCATGCATAGCGACGCACCCCCTTTCACCGGACCATCCACACTGGATCTCACTGGGCTTCCCGCGCAGACGGTGCGGCAAATCCTGAAAATTGCCCAGGACGCACGTGCGAAGTCGGAGCAGAGCAGCCTTTCGCCAAACCAGAACGACCCGGAACGTTGGTCGGCGGAACTGCGTGCCTGGATCAACAGCTTTCCTGCCAGAGACATCGTTGTGGACACGGATCGAGAGAGCATTTACTCTGACCGGCAATAATGCGAATACTCCTCGATACCAATGTCCTCGTCGGCCTTGTCGAACCGAAACATCTTTTTCATCAAGCGGCAACGGAAGCTGTCCATTTATTGGGAATGCGAAAGCAAAGACTTTGCATCGTGCCGCAGGTTTTCTGCGAGTACTGGGTCGTATCGACTCGACCGACGGCACAGAACGGACGGGGGCGCAAGTCGGATGACGTGGCCATCGAAATCGCCTTTCTCGAGGCGCACTTCGAAGTCCTGCCCGATACGGCCCGCATCTTCGATGAATGGAAGCGCCTCGTTTCGACGTGCCAAATTTCGGGCAAACTTGCTCACGACGCCCGCCTCGCCGCAGCCATGATCGCTCATGGAGTCCGTCATGTCCTTACCTCCAACGACGCGGACTTTCGTCGATTCCCCAACATCACCGTCCTGACGCCGGCAGCCGTTGTTTCAGGTGCACTACCCTCTTAACCGCGCCCGCCTCAACCCCGTCCGCTCGCCATTCGGCGTTTGCTCGATACACCGACCTTCGGACCTTGCCGCATTCAACCTTCGGATATGCCATGGATCATTTTGCTTACCGCAACCGCGTTTTGCATTGCGAAGACGTCTCGCTGCCGGACCTCGCCGAAACCTACGGGACGCCGCTTTATGTCTACAGCAAGGCGACGCTGCTACGCCATCTGCGCGAGATTCAGACGGCGTTCGCGGAACTCGAACCGACCATCTGCTATTCGATCAAAACCAACGGCAACATTCATCTCGCCAAGCTCATGGCTGACGAAGGGGCGGGGTTCGACGTCACCAGCGGCGGCGAGTTGTATCGCGCTCTCAAGGCGGGGGGGGTCGGGTCGAAGATCGTGTTCGCCGGCGTCGGCAAGACGGATCCGGAGATCCGCACCGCGCTGGAGAACGGCGTCTTTCTCTTCAATGTCGAATCGGAAGGCGAGCTGCTGGCCATCGGCGACGTGGCCAAGTCGATGGGGAAGACGGCCCAGGTTGCGCTGCGTGTTAATCCTGACCTGCCCCCGAAGACGCATGCCAAGACCGATACGAGCGTCAAAGGCGTCAAGTTCGGCCTCGACATCGATACGGTGCTCGAGTTCGCCCAGAAAATGGTGGGCCATCCTTCGGTCCGGGTGGTTGGGCTGCACATGCATCTTGGCTCACCGATCCTCTCGGCAGAACCGTACCGCCAAGGCGTGGAAAAAGGTTTGATTCTGATCGACAAGCTGCGCCAGCAGGGGCATAAAATAGAGTGGTGGAACATGGGAGGCGGTTTCGGCATCCATTACCGAAAGCAGGAGGCACTCCCCGCGGCCGCTTTTGCCGAAGCGATCGTCCCGGGGGTCAAGAAGGCCGGATGCAAGCTGATCCTGGAACCGGGCCGATTCGTCGTCGGCAATGCGGGCATCCTGGTGAGCCGAGTCATTTACACGAAGGATTCGGGCGGCAAGCATTTCGTCATTCAGGATGCCGCCATGAACGACCTCATTCGTCCCACCCTGTACGATTCGTTCCATCGCATTTGGCCGGTGCAGCCTGCCGAAAATGTGCCGTGTCCGCCGGCCGATTATGAGGCCGAGATTCCGAACACGGTAAAATGCGATGTGGTCGGCCCCGTGTGCGAATCGGGAGATTTCCTGGCCAAGAACCGTGCCCTCCCCCGCCTGACCCGAGGCGACCTGCTCGCTACCTTCAGCGCCGGGGCTTACGGCATGGCGATGAGCTCGAATTACAACGGTCGGCCCCGCGCCGCCGAAGTGCTGGTCGATGGAGCGACGCACCGATTGATCCGCCGCCGCGAGACCTACGAGGATTTGGTGCGGCCGGAAGTAGAAACCTAAGAGAATTTCGAATTGCAAATTTCGAATTGCAAATCGAGGAGACTGGATTCGGCTCCTCAATTTGCAATTTGCAATCTTCAATTTGCAATTTCATGTGAGGTTCCCGTGCGTTCTCTGCGACATGTCGGATCGATGCTCCTGGGCGCCTTTTGCCTCGCTGCTTTCGTGTTCACCGCGGCTCGAGCCCAGGATGAACCGAAAGAGAAAAACGTCGATGAGAAACGCGCCTTCCAGGCATTGATGGAGAAGGCGGAGACGGAGTATCGCGTCTTCTTCAAGAAGCCGGAGTCGGGGGTCGATTTTTGGGCCGCCATTCAGTTCGAGATGGAACTTGGCAAGTTCGATCTCGCGGCTCTGCATCTCAAGCAACTTCTCGAAAAAGAACCGAAGGAACCGATCGACGCCGACCTCGTGAAGATCCACGAAAACGCCGGCATGTCGGCCTTTCTTCGACTGCAACGCGTGCAGAAGTGGTCCGAAGTTCTGTCGTTCCAAAAAGAGGCGACGCAAAACGTCGAGAAGCTGGTCGATCGCGTAACGGCGGCCGTGGATAAGCACCTGGGGAATGCTCAACGCATCCGCCGATTCATCAGTCGGCTCGATGCGGAGACGCCGGAGGAGCGGGCTTTCGCGTTTGCGGAACTCGACAAATCGCGCGAGCGCGTCGCCCCTTATTTGGTCGAGGCATTGCGGAAAAACGTCGGCAAGCCGCTTTATCCCAACCTGATCGACGCGATGGTCCGCTTTGGGCCCGAAGTGATGGCGCCCATGTTGGAGGTGTTCAAGGCCCGCAGTGCCGATGATGCGAACGAAGTGGACCTCCGGCTCGCGCTCCTTCAGATCGCGATTCGCCGCGGCGAAAAACGAGTGGTGCCGTACCTCTGGCACATGTCCGAATCGAAGAAGTACCCGCAGATCGTCCGCGAGCGAGCCAAGGAAGCTCTTGGCCTCTTGCTCGATAGCGATCCCAAGAATCTCGCGCCCGCCAAGGTCATGCTGGTGCAGCAGGCCGAGAAGTACTTCACGCACAATGTCCGCTTCCGCGACCCGAAGGGCGTTCGCCTGTGGCCGTGGGACGGAACATCCGTCGCGAACACGCCGATCGAATTGCGTCCCGATCAGGCTGAGGAGTTTTTCGGACTGCGTTACTCGCGCGAGGCGTTGGAACTGGACCCGACGTATGTGCCTGCCCAGACCATTTTCCTCAATTTCACGCTGGAGCGGACCTATCTGCCGCGCTGGGACAAGTTCCTGATCGAACCGTCTCCGCCTCAGCTTCAGCAGTTGCTGGCAACGATCCAGGCGGAACTGCTGCTTTCGACGCTTGACCGCGCTCTCGAAGATCGCAACGTGCCGATCATCCTGCCGATCGTGCAAGCCCTGGGCGACCGCGGCGAAGGCAGGGCGGTTCGGCTGTCCGCCTCCGGCGCCCCGCAAGGTTTGCTGCGGGCGCTCTATTACCCGGACACGCGCGTGCAGACGGCCGCCGTGCGGGCCTTCCTCAAGATGCCGGGCACTCAAGCCGCCGCGGCGAAATCACGCGTCGTCGAAGTGCTGGCGCGTCAGGTCGCCCTGGAAGGTTCACCCAAGGCGCTGGTCATCGGCGCGCCCGGCGAACGCAACATCGAGTATCGCAAAGGGCTGAAAGAGACGGGCCTCGAGCCCGTCTTCGCACCCACGCTCAACAAGGCGTTCGAGAAGATGCGCGAAGGGGGCGAATTTCATGCGATTTTCGTCGATCAAAGCGTGAAGCCGGCCGACCTCAATATGGGCGTGACCCAGGTGCGGGCCGACCCCGATTTCGGTCGTCTGCCGATCTTCGTCTTCGCCGCCAAACAAAACATCCCGCTCATGGAACGCACGGCCGAGCGGCATCGTTATGTCCGCGTGCTGCCCGATATTTGGCTCGAAATGGCCGAGGAACTGCGCAACGCCGTGTTCGCGGCGTTGCAGAAGTCGTCCGGCCCGCCACTCACCGCGGAAGAACGCCAGGTGGTGCAGAAGAACGCACTCGATTTGCTTTGGCGGATGTCTCGTGCGGAAATCGCGGGCTACGACATTCGCCCCGCGCAGGAGGGAGTGACTCGGCTTCTGCAGAAACCGGAACCGCCTCCTGAGGCTTTGGAAATCCTCAGCAGGCTCCCCGGCGCTCCGGCTCAGATAAAGCTCGCGGATTTCGTGCTCGATCCCGCGCACGAAAAGATGCGGCTCCCAGCCGCGATCGAGCTGAATCGCCACGTGCAGAAGCACGGCCTATTGCTGCCGAAGACCCAGATCGACCATTTCCGTATCGCGTACAAGTCGGACAAACTCGACCCGCCAATCAAATCGCAAGTCGCACTGATGTTCAGCGTCCTCCGCCCGACTGTCGTCGGCTCCGGCCGAAATATGCTGCAGTTCGAAGGCGTCGCTCCACCCGCGCCGAAGGACGCGCCCAAGGAGAAGGAAAAAGAGAAAGAGAAGGACAACTAGCAGGGGTTGTGTGGCACGCCCTGAACGTAGCGAAGGGCGTGGAAGCGGTGCTGACGCAGCATCCATTTGCAATGAGATTTCGGAAGCTTCACCACGCCCTTCACTACGTTCAGGGCGTGCCACCCAGCCTTGCCACACGAAATTCCACTCACTCCGAACGCCGTTTCCCCTTGCGCTTGCGTGCCCGATCCGCGGAACCGTTGTCTTCCTCGCGTCGGCGATGATTCTTCGGCCGGCGTTCTTGCGGGGGCAACGGCGGAACCGTGCGGGCCACGCTGCTGATGACGCGGAAGTCCATTTGCCGACGCGTCAGATCGACGCGGACGACTTCGACCTTTACTTTGTCGCCGAGCCGAAAATGCTTGCCGAGCCGTTGGCCGACGAGCGAGTACGAGGCGTCCTCGAAGTAATAGTAATCGTCCGGCAAGTTCGAGATGTGCACCAGTCCCTCGACCGGCAAATCCTCGGCCTGGGCGTAGAAGCCGTAGTCGGCGACCCCGGTGACGATCGCGGAAAGCTGCGTGCCGATGCGGCTGCTCATGTAGACCAGCATCTTGTGCTTGACCAACTCGCGCTCCGCCGTCTCGGCGCGGCGTTCCATCTTGCTGCAATGATCGCCCAGCGACGTCATCTCATCGAAGTTGCTCGAAACTCGACCTCGCTTGATGAGCTGGTCGAGCTGGCGATGCACCGTGAGATCGGGATAACGGCGAATGGGCGAAGTGAAGTGGCAGTAGTTTTCCATCGCCAGGGCGAAGTGATCGTCCTTCTCCGGACTGTACTTCGCCTGCTTCAGACTGCGGAGCAACGCGTAGTGCACCGCATGCTTCTCGGGCCTTTCCGCGGACTGCTGCAAGACGCGCTGCAGCGTGAAGCGGTCCGTCTCGCGTTTGACCTTGTAACCCAGGATGCGGACAAACTCGGCGAACGTTTCCAGCTTCGTTTCATCCGGCGAAGGATGCACGCGGCGAAGGAAGTAGACCTCGCGTTCGTCGAGCGCGGTCGCCACGGCTTCATTGGCGGCGAGCATGAACTCTTCGATGATCTGATGGCTGACGTCGTGCACGCGGAAATGGCCGCCGCTCACTTTGCCTTCGTTGTCGTATTCGAGTTCTACTTCCGGCATCGACAACTCCAGCGAACCTCGCTTGAGCCGGCGGGCGTGAAGAATCATCGCCAGCTCGCGGCCCTTGTGCAGCAGATCAAGCACCTCAGGGAGAACACCGAGGTCCTCCGCGGTCGTTCCCTTCGGCTTTCCGAGAATCTCGGAAACCTGCTCGTAAGCGAACCGCTTGGTCGTGCGAATGACGCCATTGGCGAAGCGCGTGCCGACGACCTGGCCCTGGGCCGTGTATTCGATGATGGCGGATTTCACGAAGCGAGTTTTCCCTTCCTGAAGCGACGCGAGGCCATTCGACAGGATCTCGGGAAACATCGGCAGCACGCGCTGCGGCAGATAGACGCTCGTGGCCCGTTTGCGGGCTTCGCGATCGAGGGCACTGCCGAGCGGAGCGAAATGCCCCACGTCCGCGATGTGGACGCCGAGGATCCAGTGTTTGCTTTTCGTGTCCTGCGTCAGCGAGATCGCGTCGTCGAAATCGCGGGCGGTGACCGGGTCGATCGTGATGGTCAGCCAGTCGGTGAAATCCTCACGGCCGGTCAGATTCTTCTCGTCCCATTCTTTCGCGACGAGGCGCGCCTCTTCGAGCACGTCTTCCGGAAACTCGTCCGGCAAACCGAGGGCGCGGATGATCGACAACGTATCGACGCCGGGTTTCCCCTTGGGTCCGAGGATCTCGACGATGACGCCTTCGCCCCGTTCTTCCGGCGAGGGGAAACGGACCATTTCGAGGACGACCTTGTCGTCCGGCTTGGCCCCCTTCGCGCCGGGATCGCCGACGAAGATGCTGTGGGAGAAGACGTTGCCGTCGACGCGGACGAAGCTTTCGCCTTCGCGCTCGAAGTAGACGCCGACGAAGTTTCGCGTGGCCCGCGCCACGACGCGGACGATCTGCCCGCGTGGGCCGAGCTTTCCCGTGGTGGTTTTCTTGGTGATGCGGACCTGGACTTCGTCCCCCGTGGATGCATCGCCGACGGCTTCCTGCGGGATGTAGATGTCGGGGCCGATCTTCCCTGCTTCGGCTTGGGGCCGGACGAAGCCGAAGCCCCCTTGCGTTTTGCGGAAGGCGCCGACGATGGTTCCTAAAGGCCCGGCCGGCTGAATGGTTTGACTCTTGCCGAGTTCGATCCGGCCCTGCTTGAGCAGCTTTTTGAGCGCAATTTTGAAGGCGTCGTAATCGTCGATGCGGAGCTTGCGAGCGAGGACTTTGGGTTTGAGCGGCTTGTAGCGGTGATCCGCGATGGCCGCGAGAATCGCGTGTTCGAGAGATGGCATAGTTGCCTCAAGGAGACCGTTCGCCGCACGAAGGTTCGCGCGAATTCCGGCAAAGCCGTTCGAATCCATCATACGTGCAAGAACCGGGCCGAAGGAACATCCGCTCAAAGCCCTGGGCCGAGCGCAGCGAGTTCCTGGGTTCCAGACCGAAGACACATCGCTCTTCCGACGCACCGATCCCAGGAGCTCGCTGCGCTCGCCTCTGGGCTTTGAGCGGCATTGACGGTGGATTTGTCCTGACCGCCGGGTACACTACGGGCCGGGATTTCTTCCGCCGCGAGTGAAACGCCATGTCTTCCTCAGACGCTCCCGCCGGCAAGTTGCAGCGATTGGTGTCGCTCGACGCGTATCGCGGCTTCGTCATGCTGCTCATGCTGGCCGAAGTGCTCGAGCTGAGCGCGGTCGCCAAAAAGTTGCCCGACAGCAGCGCGTGGCAATTCGCGGCATGGCATCAGACGCATGTCGAATGGGTCGGCTGCACGCTGCATGACCTCATCCAGCCGTCGTTCTCCTTCATCGTCGGCGTGGCCGTGCCATTCTCCATCGCCAGCCGACGGCAACGCGGGCAATCGTCGCCGGTCATGCTGCTGCACGCCCTCTGGCGTTCGGTGCTGCTCGTGATGCTCGGTGTTTTTCTGCGATCCAAAAACAGCGCGGCGACGAACTGGGTGTTCGAAGACACGCTTTCGCAGATCGGCCTCGGCTATTTCGTGCTGTTCCTCGTCGGCATGGCTTCGCGCTGGGTGCATTGGCTGGCGTTTGTCGGCATCCTGGTCGGATACTGGGCCGCGTTTGCAACATACGCAGTGCCGGACAACCTGGTCTCGCCCCTTCGCGGCGTGACGCAGGAATGGCAGGACAAGCATGGCCTGGAGGGCTTCGCGCAGCACTGGAGCAAGAACGCCAACCTTGCCCACGACGTCGACGTCTGGCTGCTCAATCAACTCCCGCGCGTCCCCCAAAAGGGTGAGACGGCGTATCGCTTCAACCGCGGCGGATACCAGACGCTCAACTTCATTCCCACCTTGGCGACCATGATTCTCGGGCTCATTGCCGGCACGTTCCTGCAAGGCCATGCGCCGACGTTTCGCCGAACGTTGATGTTCGCCGTCGCGGGGGGAGTGAGCCTCGCAGTGGGATGGGCTTTAGGGGAGTTCGATATCGTCCCGGTTGTGAAACGCATCTGGACGCCGAGTTGGGTGCTCTACAGCGGCGGCTGGTGCTTGCTGCTGCTGGCGGTCTTCTACCTTTGCATCGACGTCACCGGCTTCAAGGCATGGGCGTTTCCGCTGGTCGTGATCGGCATGAACTCGATCGTCGCCTACTGTCTTGCGGGATTGACGAAGTCGTTCTTCCGCGAAAACCTGACCCGTCACTTCGGATCATCGACGTTTCAAGCATTGGGCGAGGCGTACGAACCCTTGCTGCTCGGCGGAGCGGTGCTGCTGATCTGGTGGCTGATCCTCTACTGGCTCTACCGCAACCGCGTCTTTCTTCGCATTTAGACAGCGCGGCGATCGGCGAGCAGCCGCTGTTAGGCGGCTGGTACAGTATCGCAAGAGTCTTGTGTTCTCAGACGGAAAGGACAGAATCATTCCGTACAGAATCATGAAAGACGCAGACCAAACGATCCCGGACAAGATGAAGGAGAAAACAAGGCAGGATGATGAAAAGCAGGATGATCAAAGCAGAACTAGATTGGACTCAGACGCAGCAGTACGACTTCAGGCAACTCGCTCTCATTATCCTGCTCATCATTATCCTGCCTTACTCTCTTCATCATTTTGTTCCAAATCATTTTGCCTGCGTCTTTCATAATTCTGTACGTAATGATTCTGTCCTTGCCGTCTGAGAACATGAGACTCTTGCGGACGCTTTGCCAGCCGCCTAGCAGCGGCTGCTCGTCTAGGCGGTTTGCTCAATGGATTCCGTCGTCCTCTTCGCCCTGGCTCGCGAACACATGCGGCTTCTGCCGCGGCTGGGCTCGCTGGAAAAAGTCCGCGGATTGCCGTGCCGAGCGTGGAAGGGACGGACCGCAAAGGGCGAATGCCTTGTGCTGGAGACGGGCGTCGGCAAAGAACGCGTGCTGCAAGCTTTGAAAGCCGCAGTGGGGGACACTCAGCCGCGACAACTGATCTTCGCGGGTTTTGCGGGTGGATTGGATCCGGCCTTGAAGATCGGCGAAGTGGTCGTCGCTCATGAAGCGATGAACGAACAAAGCCATCGCTGGCGTTCGCCGCAATCCACATCCCCAACGCAGTGCATGCTGTCCGCGGATCGAATCATCGGCACCCCGCGAGAGAAACACGCGCTGCATGCTTCGCATGGCGCGGCGGCGGTCGATATGGAATCCGCCGCTTTTGCGGAATGGTGCGATGCACGACGGCTTCCATGGACGTGCGTCCGTGCCGTCTCAGATACCGCGAACGCGACATTGTCGCCGGATCTCGTCGCACTGATGGCGGGCGGGCGGATCGCGCCGTTTCGATTTCTCTGGACGCTTATCCGCCGGCCCACGTTTCTCGGCGAACTGCTGCGGTTAGCTCGCGATACCCGGCATGCCGCCGACGGTCTCGCCGAAGAGATTGGGAAGATGCTGGGCGTTTGACTTCCGCTTCTTCTTCCCCGCCGCCCGGCACTTCTCGAATTGTTGCACCTGCAACGTCACCACATCGAACTCCTCGCAAACGATCCCTGTCGCGAAGTACGGTCCGGCCTCGGATACGCTCGGCGCCTTGAGCGCGTCGGCATTCACCTTGAGATCGATGAGGCCGGTTTCGTCCTGCAGCGTGACGATGTGGAGCAGCCGGCCATCCTCCGAGCGACCTTCGCGGACGGATGCAGGAACGCCCGCAACGATCGCTGTTTCGCCGGCATGCCACGGCAATTCCTTCGCCCGAATCCGCTGCTCGGGAAGCAGGTCCGCGAACATCGACAACATCGGCGGGCCGAGGACGAAGCCGAGCGTGGCTAACTCGTCGAAGAGCTGCGCTCGCCGAACCGCATCGGGCGTGGTCCACAGTTCGTCTTCCCCGTCGTCTCCGAAGAGGCTGCCTGGGACAGCACGAAGCTGCACGGGCGGGTTCGCCTTCTTGGCTTCGGCGTAGAGGCAATCGCGAGATACGTCGGCGAAATCGAAGGCCGCACAGCGGATGAGGGCGGATAGAACGGCACGCGTCGGCTTCACTCGCTCCACGAAATCCGCCAGTCCGCGAAACGCCCCATAATCACGCCGATTTGCAAGAAGGCGTTCGCGCATCTCCGCGGGAAGAGCCCCGACCGCATCGAGGCCAACGCGGACGGCGCGGTCTTCTACCGTGAAACCCTCGTGCGACCGGTTGACGCAGGGGGGCAGTAGGCGAATGCCCGCTTGCTTGATCGCCTCGATGTAGACGCGACGGGGGTAGGCTTCGTGTTGATTGTTGAGCGCCGCCGCCCAAAACTCGGCCGGATGCCGAACCTTGTGCGCCGCCGCTTGCATCGCCAACATGCCGTAGCTCACCGCCTGACTCTTCGAAAGCCCATATTGGCGGAACCGAAGCATCTGGGCGAATTGCTCGTCGGCGATGGTCCGCGCGACGCCCTGCTCGCCGCATCGATGAAAAAGCTCGTCGGCCAGCACGCCCTCCGCAGCGTCGCTGTCGGACTTACGCAGGCGATCGAAGAACGCATACGCCTCGTCCAGCGACATGCCGGTCAAAGCCTCGATCGTGCGAATGGCATCGTCCTCGAAGATCATCACGCCTCGCTGCTTGCCGAGCACGGGTTGCATTCGCGGATGCAGCGTCGGCGATTTGCCGCTGCGACGAAGGCGGACGTAGGCACACTTGGCATCCCCCATCGCAGGGCGAACCAATGCGAGCGCGGCGGCCACATCTTCCATGCGATCCGGCGCCGTCTGCACCAGCACATGCCGCATGGCAGGCGATTCGAGCAGAGCAATGCCGAGCGTGTCGCCGCGGCGAAGCAAATCGAAGACGGCGGGCGTTTCGATCCTGGGCGCGCGGAAGCCATAACCTTGCAGCTCGTCGGCCATGCCGAGGGCGCGATTGGCCAGCAGGTCGATCTTCACAAGCCCGGCCGCGACCACGCCGTCTTGGTCGAACTGAGTGACGACGCCCCCCTCGGGCGCCGGCTCAAGCGGCACATGGCCATCGAGCCGATCCGGCGCAATCGCAATCCCGCCCGGACGGACCCCGAGGTGATGCGGACGATCCAGGAGTCGGCGAGAATCGTGAAGGATGCGGCCCCAGCGACCCGAATCGAAGGGAAACGTCCGCGGCGCCGAGCGTAGCCGTACATCGTTCGGGTCCGCCCGGAGCATCCACTCGACTCGTGGGCCGAGCGATTCGCAGAGCGTCTCGATTTGCCCAGGGCTCAGGCCATGGATCGCTGCCGACTCGCGAAACGCGGTGCGCGGCTGAAAGAAAACATGCGAGCTGATCATGCCCGTCCGCTCGCGCCCATAGCCGCGGATCAAATAGTCGATCGCCTCATCGCGAACCTTGGGATCGAAGTCGAGGGCGATGTCCGGCCGATCCATCGAACCGGGACGCAGAAAGCGATCGATGGCGAGGCCGAAGCGCAGCGGGTTGATGTCGGTGATTTCGAGCAGATAACAAGCGAGCGAGTTGGCGGCCGGCCCACGCAGGGCGCTCGGATGTCGGCGACGTCGCGCGAAACGGGCAATGTCGGCAATGATGAGCAAGTGGGCGGCGAGCCGTCGCTCCGCGATGAGCAGAAGTTCTTGATTCAGGCGGGCACGCGCTTCGGAGTTCGTGTCGAGCCCTCGCTTGCGTAGGCCACGCTCGCACAGCGAGGCGAGATACGCCTGTTCGTCCACGCCTTTCGGAGCGATCGAACCCGGCATCGCGCGATCGCGGGGCAGCGGGTCGCCTGTCAGCAGGTCGGCGAGACGTTCGGCATTGTTGACCGCATCGGGCACATCGCGGAACCGCCAACGCAGTGACGTACCGCTCACAAGGCGATGAGCGGGGCCGACGGAAAGCGTCGCGGGAAGTTCATCCAGCCGTTTGCCCAGACGGACGGCCGCGGCTACCCGGGCGATGCGATAATCATCTGCTTCAGCGAAATGGGCCGCCGTGCTTGCGACGACAGGCAGACCAAGCCGTTTCGCTTCTTCCAGCTGCCGGCGTTCGCCTTCCGTCGTACCAACGTTGGGCCGAACGACCTCGACCCACACGCGGTCGCCGAACGCCTCCCGAAGCGATGCCCCGCACTGCGGATCACGCACCAAAAGATGCAGCCCCGCGGGTTCGTTCGTCAGCATGTCCGCCAGCGTCGTATCGCCGGGATGCAGATGTACTCGGCTCAAAATCCGGCAAAGGCTCGTGTAGCCCAGGGAATCCCCGATGAGAGCGACTGCTTCCTGGCCCGCATGGCGAAGCGTGGCGCCAAGGAGCGGCTTAATGCCGCGGCTACGTGCGGCGGCAAGGAAGGGGGCGATGCCATACAAGTTGTTGGTGTCGGTAAGCGCGAGCGAGGTGTTGCCAAGCCGAACTGACTGTTCGACCAAAGCTTCCGGCGAATTCGCCCCTTCGAGAAGCGAGTACCAGCTGTGCGTATGAAGCGAGGTCATCCGTGGACTCGGCTGGTGGATCGGCGATCACTAGTGAACCGACATACATTATAGGCTGCGTACTTGGAGGAAGTGCAATAAATCGCAAAATTCGGAGAGGCGGCAGGATTGGCTTGTTGGTCACTGGAAGGGCAACTGCTTTTCTCCCCACTTCTTCCGGGAGAGTCCGGGAGAGGGGCTGAGGAGAAGGGAAGCGAGATAACTACAATGCGGACATGAGCACTACACGTCGAAATGCCGGTTGGGCCTTCTATTTCGGAATCGTTTTCGCCCTCGCCATCATCGCGACGGCAACGCTGATCGCGTTCAACGTCAAGCAGCAGCTGACCACCGAACAGTTCGAGGCCGCTCACAAGAAGTGGCAGGAGAAAGGGCCCAAAAGCTATGTCATGGTGTACAGGACGCTGAAGAACGACGAGCAGAACCCGGATCACTTCGTCGTCAAAGTGCGGAATGGAAAGACCTACGAAGTACTCGCCAACGGTTTGCCGCTCCCCGAGGATCGCTTCACCTACTACGGCATGAATCGCCTCTACGACGACCTCGAACGCTTCATGGAACAGGATGCGGAAAAGGATCGGCCCAAGGTCTTCACGCGCGGGCTATTCGATCAGCAGGGAGCGATCCGCTGGTATGTCCGCCGCGTGATGGGTTCCCGCGAGCGGGTAGAGATCAATGTCGAGCCGTTGGATGTGAAGTAAGCGGTTCATTGAAAGTTGTAGGGTGTGTCGAGTTCGACACACCCTATGCGCTCCAATCGATCGGATCTTGGCCGCGTTCTTCGAGGGCGGCATTGATTGCGGAAAAGGGGCGACTGCCGAGGAACTTCTTCGCCGACAGCGGCGAGGGGTGGGCGGCTTTCACGACGGCGTGCCGGTCGTTCGTGACCAGCTTCTCTTTCTTCTGGGCGAAGCCGCCCCACAGAGCGAAGACGACCGGCTTCTCGCGTTCGTTGAGCTTCTGAATCACGGCGTCGGTGAAGCGTTCCCATCCTTGATTCTTGTGCGAATTGGGTTCGTTCGCTCGCACGGTCAGCACCGCATTGAGCAGCATGACGCCATGCTTCGCCCACGCATCGAGATTGCCGTCTTTGGCGATCGGCACGCCCAGGTCGGTGTTGAGTTCCTTGAAGATGTTGACGAGCGAAGGCGGCTTGCGAACGCCAGGGCGGACGGAAAAACACAAGCCATGCGCCTGTCCGGGCCCGTGATAGGGATCCTGTCCCAAGAGCAACACGCGGACGGATGCGAAGGGGGTCAGCTTGAATGCGTTGACGACGTCTTCCGGCGGCGGGAACACGTCATGGCGCCGGCGTTCCTCGTTCACGAAATCGCCGAGTTCGCGGAAGTAGGGCTGATGCAGCTCGTGCGCGAGGAGGTCGTGCCAGTCTTCGGGGAGATCGACCTTCATGACGTCCAGACGTGCGAACGGCGGGCCAAAAGGAGCCGCGCACGCAGTAAGCGGTTTCGCTTGATACCCACCAGAACCGCTTACTGCGTGCGCGGCTGTGCGTGATCAGGGGCGCAGGTAGCCCTGCACCGCAGTCCACATCTCGCGGTGCAGCTCGCTGCGTTCGGGTTGCAGGCCAAGCCGGCCGGCTCGCACCTGGGCGACGTCCGGCGTGTCTTGATCGACGATGCGGAACATCAGGTAGAACATGGCCCCGGTGAGGGCTCCGTTCTGGTCGTAGACGAAGACCGGCTGATCCTTGCGGTTGCCGACCGTCTTCATGAAGTCTTCGACCACATCGCGCGTCAGCAGTCGGGGGTTCACTTCAATGGCGACGTAGCGGAAGCCGCGCTTCTCGATTTGCTTGCGGTCGGCATCCCCCGTCTCGCCCGGCAATCGCAGATGGACGATCGTCTTGTAGCGATGGCTTTGCAGCCACTCCAGCCCATCGTCGAGCGAGGGGCGTCGGCCGACGGACACCTGGTCGCGCGCCGTTGCGAAGTCGGGGATGCCTACGGGGAGACGTTGCGTCGGCGGCTCGGGAGAGTCTTTCTCTTTTTCCGGCTCCGGCGGATAGAGGCGAATCGAGTCCTTCTTCCCAGGTTCGCGCTTTTCGTCAAACTCCGGCGGCAACAGCAGCACGCGGTCTTCGACGGGCGGTTCCGCCTTCACTTCGGATTTCGCTTCCACTTTCGGCGGAGCGGGCAGTTCGCCCGGCTCCCATTTGTAGTTGGGTCGTTCGCGCACATCGACGGGACCAGGGGCGAAACCGGAAGCCGAGGGGCCGGGGGGAGCGGCGCGATCCAGGGGAGCGCCTGGAGGCGGCGGCAGACCAGGAATTCCACCTGGACTCGGCGGGGGCGGAGGCGCAAAACCTCCCGGCGGGATCGAGCTGCCGTAAGGCGAGGGCGGATAGGGCTGCGAAGGAACCGGCCCAGGAGCCGTCGGGAACGTCGGCCCCGGCGAACCAAATGCCCCCGGCGGCGGCGGTGCGGGCACGGCGCATGCCCCCGTGGGACAGCCAAAGCGGTTGCTCATCGCCGTTCGTCTATGATGGCAACCGGCCAAGGTTAGGCTGGTCAGGAGAATCAGCAAAGCAGGAGAAAGTCGCATCGTAGGCCCTCCAAATCGAGGGACCGGGGTCGGTCCATCCCGATTGTAGCGGAGGAATCAACGGCTTGAGACGCACGGAAAAACATTCGCGCACATAAACTCAAGTCTCGCGATGCAGGCTGTAACGAAGACGCCGATTATGCCGACTGGATCAGGCGGATCCTGGCTTCTGCTCGGCGATGACGGCGAGTTCGGTCAGCTTCGCAGCTGTGACGCCGATGCGTTCGAAGCACTCGGCCACGATGCTGTTGGAGGTGGTCAGAAGGGTGATGAGCAGGTCCATTGGCGTAACCGCGGAGCGCTGGGCGCCGACGGCGCGATGGTAGGCGTCGCGAAGCAGGCGGATGACGTTGTCGGAGAGGAACTCGCGATTGAGTCGAAGGAACGGTTCGCCATCGCCCGCTTCCTGATGGAAGAGTTCCTGGAATTGGCCCAAAAGCTTGCCGAGGTCGGCCCCAAGGCGATCGCCCCAGGCGCGGATGCTGTCGTCCGGCGAGGCGAGCAGGCCCATGAAAATGTGCGGGCTGCGAACGCTGTCCCAACGGGTTTCCCGTGCGAAGCGGAGACCTTCGCCTAGGGCAAATCGAGCGGATTCGCTCAGGCAGTCAGGATCGACCTGACCGCTCGGGCAAAAGATGTCATCTGCGGAATCCGAGGCCGACATGTAGACGTTCCGAGGTCCAGAAGCCGGCAACTCCCGCGGCTCAGTGGCGTTGCAATCTTAGCTTCCCCTTCCAACGAAGGCAACGCCGACTGCCGGTGTGAGCGAAGCGACGCAACCGCTTATTGCATTAGGGGAGCGGCGCGTCTATTCTCTCCCCACTCACGGAGGGAGGAAATTGCATCTTCGACGTACATCGTTTGGATCCTTGGAACCGGGCGTGGTGTGCCATGCTTGGGCGGATTCCTGGCTGGGGCCAGCGAACTGCCCGCTTTCACCAAGCATGCCCCCAGACCGGACGCTCGGAAGCTCCGCATGCTTCGCCGGTGGAAGCGGAAGCATTGGGGAGCCCGGCCAGGGGACCCGCCGAAGCATGGCACGACATGGCACGCGTCACAGCCTAATGGTCGACTTTGGAACGCCTTCGCTCGAAGGTGCAATATCTTTCCCAAGGTGAGGGGCCTTCACTTTCCTACTTGTCCCGCTTCCGGCGCCAACGACACCGCGGGTCCGGCAGGCGTCGGCGTGTTGTCGCGACGCATTGCGTCCAGTTCCGCCTGAAGTCGGCCCGCGTCGGCCCGTTTCCAGTAACGTTGAGCGAGTTCGGAGAAGCGGATCGATTCCTCGGTGCGGCCCTGGCGTTCGCAGACGACCTGCATGCCGAGCGCTCCGCGGACGGAGCCGCTGTCGTGAGCCAGCGCCTCGAGAAACGCTTCCTCGGCCATCTCGAGCCGATTGCAGGCAAGGGCGGCGAGGCCCCAGGTTTCCATGTAGTAGGCGCCGTGGCCCCAGGCGTGGTGGCGGAAGTCGTTCATCGTCTTCTTGACGGCTTTCTCGAGCAGCTTCAGCCCGCCTTCGCCGCCGCCTTGCAGGCAAAGCAGCTGGCCTTGCGTTTCCCAGAGGCGAAGTTCGAGTTCCTTGTCTTCCCGCTTGGCGCGGAACGCTTCCTGGAGCACATCGATCTCATGCTTCGCACGATCCGCGTCCTTCTGCTTCAAGAACACAAGAGCACGCAACCAGCTTCGCGTCGTCTTCTCTTTCTTGTGAAGGTCCGCGATCGCCAGGGCTTCGTCGTAGGATCCCTCGACCAGGTGAAGCCGGAACCAGGGGAGCCGGTGCTCGTATTTCGCGTCGCGGCTCAGCTTCTGGATTTCGCGAGCCTGCTTGTATCGGCCGTCATGCGTCAGCGCCATCGTCAGCGTTTCGAGGTGGTGCGAATACTGCCAATCCTCCGAGGGCTTGACGTTCATGTCCTTGTGGTATTTCCGCTGCACTTCGATCGCATGCCACGACCAGTCGGTCGTCTTGTCCCATCGGCCGATACGCATGCCGAGATGCGATTGCATGTGAAACGCATGGGGAATGCCCGGCGTCGATTCGATGTATTTCACCGCGTGCTGCCAACCGAGAGCAGGGCGCCGGATGTTCTCGTAATGATGGACCAACTCGTGATGAGCGCCCGCATGCAGCGGGTTGACCCGAAGCAACGCCTTGTAGTACGGCACTCCAGCATTCGCGCCTTCGGCGATTTGAGCGCGAGCGAACCAGCCTTCTTCATCGTCGTCGAAAAGGGTCAGCAATTCGTCGAGATGCTTCATCGCTTCCTTCTTGCGAAGCTCCGGCGTTACGCCCTCGATCATCCCCTTTTCAGCGAGCCGCGATTTGATGAGCAACGATTCGCGATGGCTTGCGTTGGCGAGCAACTCTTGCGCTTTCTTGAGAGCGGCCGTTTGATTGCCCTTGCCCCACTTCTCGATCGCCCGAGAGAGGCCCCACCAGGCAAGAGCGCATTCGGGGTCATGCTTCGTCGCGGTCTCGAATGAGCGAGCGGCTTCGATCCAGACATACGAGTGAAAGTAGCCGAGCCCCTGGTCGAAATAAGCCTGGCATTCCGGCGAACGCGTCGTGATCTGATAGCGGCTGGTGCAAAGATTCGGAATCAGCTTCGACGGATCGAGCTTCGTCATCGGCAGCTTGTTCGGATCCAGCGGCTCTTCTTTCTTCGCGCCGTCCTTCTTCGCCTCGTCTTTCTTCGCTTCCGGAGCGGTTTTGGGCGCTTCCGGCTCGTCGGCGAATACGGCGAATGGGACGACGAAGGCGAGCAACGCCAAAGGGATCAATCGCATGGAACGCTCACGGTGGCATCGGCGACGGTGGGGGACATGCATTGTCGTCGATGTTCGAGCGCGTTTCCAGTGGGAATCGTTTGCTGCACCCAAAACATGCAACGGCAAAGCGCTGTAGGGAACGCCCTCCGTGGCGTTCCGCGGGACCGGGCGCGTACGTCCCACGTGTTCCTCGGCAGGTCTTCGGCTTGCGGCTTAGCGTTCGCAGGCACAATCCGGATCGCTAAGCCGCAAGCGGGGGAGTCGGGTATCAGTTGGGTGATCGTTACGGTGAACGTTACCCAGGGCGCGTCGCGAACTGCATGATCGCGTCCACGAACTCGCGTTCCTTCTCGAACATCGGCAGATGGCCGCTGCCGGGGATCGTCTTCCACTCCGCATGCGGCAGATGCTTGCGGTACGCTTCGCCGTACGCAGGCGGCACCAGCTTGTCGTCGGCTCCCCACAGCAGCAGCGTGGGACATGTCACGCGGCGAAGGCGGGATGCGAGTTTCGGATCGTAGGGCCGCTTCCACATGAGCTTGGCCAAGCCCGCGAGATTGCGATAGCCGCGGATGAGCGTCGCTTCGTCCGGCTCGCTGCCCATGAGCAGCGAGGCCATGGGGCCATCGGGATCGTGGAACAGAAGCCGTCGCATCGCCTCGCGGTGTTGCATGACGCGGAAGAGATCGGGCAACGGCGTTTCGGGAACATTGAGGCCCGGGGCATCGGCGATCCACAGTTTCTTGATGCGCTCGGGCCAACGCACCGCGAACTCGGCCGCGATCCATCCGCCGAGGCTGACGCCGCCGAGGATGACTTGGTCCCAGCCGAGAGCGTCGAACATCTGGACATAGTGGAAAGCCAGGTCTTCGATCGTATCGATGCCTTCGTGGGCCGGGCTGTCGTTGAATCCGGGATGGGTCGGGGCCAGCACCTCATACTTGTTCGCGAACGCCTGATGGAAGGGCAGCCAGCGGATCGATTCGCCGAGCGTGCTGTGCAAGTAGACGAACGGCTCCCCTTTGCCGCCATGCATGACTTGCGTGGGGTAGCCGGCAACGTCGATCGTCTGCGGCTCGCCGTAACGGGATGCGAGGAAGACGCGGGCGCCATACTGGAGCTTGCGAAGGAATCCGAGCATGGGGCCATTGTAGAGAGACGCCACAATGCAAAAACTAATCCAGAAAGGGAGGGCGAGGCCTCCCCTGTGCACAACGGTTGAAGGGAACTGGCGTGGGACGGAATCGGCTTCCCAGCCCCGTTCACGGGGCTTTCGCGAAGCGTTTAGGCCCGCCGTTGACGGCGGGTAACGAGCGGCGAAACAAGTATTCCGCCAGGCCCGTGAACGGGCCTGGATACATTGATGGCGATTCCTCTCTCTCAAGGTGGCACATGCGATTTCTCCTCTCCCTGGCGGCGATTCTCGGTCTCTTCGCGACATCCGCCCAAGCGCAATTGCCGCGGCTGAAAGTCAGCGACAACAAGCGATTTCTCGTCGCCGAAGCGGGCAAGCCGTTCTTCTATCTCGGCGACACCGCCTGGGAGATTTTCCATCGGCTCAACCGCGAGGATGCGACACATTACCTGAAGGATCGCGCGGACAAGAAGTTCAACGTGATCCAAGCTGTCGTCCTCGCCGAGTTCGACGGGTTGCATGAGCCGAACGCATATGGCCAGATTCCGCTGACGGACGACGATCCCACGAAGCCGAACGAGAAGTATTTCGAGCACGTCGATTGGATCGTCAAAAAGGCGAACGAACTCGGCCTCTACGTCGGCATGTTGCCCACCTGGGGCGACAAGTGGAACAAGAAGTGGGGGCAGGGGCCCGAGATCTTCACGCCGGAAAATGCGGCCGCCTACGGCGAATGGCTTAGCAAGCGATACAAGGACGCGGGCATCATTTGGATCCTCGGCGGCGACCGTCCCGTCGAAACGGATCGCCATCGCGAGATCATCCAGGCGATGGCCGCGGGAGTCCGCAAAGGGGACGGCCGCTCGCATCTCATCACGTTTCACCCTTCGGGCGGGGCGGGTTCGTCGCAATACTTCCATGCCGAGCCGTGGCTCGATTTCAACATGCGCCAAAATGGCCATCAGGCCGAGTACACGGGCCGCTACGACAAGACGCTTGCCGACTACCGCCTGACGCCGACCAAGCCGGTGCTCGACGGCGAACCGATCTACGAGGATCACCCCGTCTCCTTCAAGGCGAAGGAACTGGGCCATTCGATTGCCGCGGACGCGCGTCGGGCGTTTTACTGGGACGTATTCAGCGGAGCCTGCGGCCACACCTACGGGCATCACTCGGTTTGGCAGATGTACACGAAGGAACGCAAACCCGTGAACAACCCACTCATGCCGTGGCAGGACGCGTTGAAGCAACCGGGCGCTCAGCAGATGCAGCATGGTCGAGCGTTGGTTGAATCTCGGCCGTATCTCACGCGAATCCCGGATGACGGCCTCATCGTTCCCGCGGAGGCGGCCACATCCATTCCGGGGGCCGGCATCCGTCGCTTCGTTGCGACGCGGGATGAGAAGGGGAGCTACGCGATGGTTTACGCTCCGGTGGGGAGGCCGTTCGCAGTTCGCATGGACAAGATCAGTGGAGCGAAAGCGAACGCATGGTGGTTCAACCCGCGTGACGGGAAGGCCACGCGGATCGGCGAGTTCGAGACGAGCGGAAGCCGGACGTTCAGCCCGCCGGACGCGGGGGAACAACTGGATTGGGTGCTGGTGCTCGACGATGCGACGAAGAACTTCCCGCCGCCTGGGGAATGGAAGAGGTGAACGAATATTACGTGCGCGGGTTAGCCGCGACGCGCAGCGGAGCGCGGACTGCTTGCAATGCGATCGCAGAGTGCGCTGTCCGCGCTCCGCTGCGCGTCGCGGCTAACCCGGGGAACGGCCTAGCGGTGCCGGACGCTCCAGGGGCGGCCTTCCATCGTCTTTTCCCAGACGACTCGGCCTTCGCGATCCA
Source organism: Gemmataceae bacterium (assembly GCA_019748295.1). Taxonomy (GTDB): domain Bacteria; phylum Planctomycetota; class Planctomycetia; order Gemmatales; family Gemmataceae; genus JAIEPT01. The sequence goes on from JAIEPT010000187.1 coordinate 44,211, forward strand.
GTTCGGATACCTTGCGACTGGTCATGCTTACCGCCATCGTGTTGCCGTTCGGCAGGCGCATCGCTCGGAAAACTCCCTGCACATTGATGCGCCAGGAAATCGTTCCGGCGTCGTCCATCTCCTGCACCTGATTCGATGACATCGTGGCGGCGAGATACTTGCGATTCGGCAGCAGCGTCGCGCTCCCCCAGCCTCCAGGTTGCGGCAAGCGGAATGACTTCTTGATGTTCCCGTTCGACGAATCCACTTCCTGCACCATTCCCTGAGCCGTCATGCACACGATGGTTCCGTCCGCCATCTTGTGGGCGCTGAAGCAATAGAAGCCGGGCCCCGGCGCGTATTGGTAGACGACCTTCTTCTCGGGCGTCACTTCAAGCAGCATGTTGTAGCAGCCGATGAACGTGTTTCCGTTGGCAAGGCGCTGACATGAGATCGGATTGGCCGTGACGCGATGCTCCCAGATAATGCGCTTCTGCATGTCGTATTCGACGACGCGATTCGCGGAATTCTCGGCTACCAGTACGTTGCCGTTGGGCAGCATCTGCGCGTCCATGGGGCCGGAGAGCCCTTCGAGCGACCAGCGGACGCGGCCATCGCGGCCGAACTCCGACACCCGGCCCGTGCCGCGCGGCGTATCGTGCTCGCAGACGATGAACAGGCCCAGGATGCCTTCGTCGCCGATGCTGCGAAGGTCGATGCGCTTGGCGTTAGCGTGAGCCCATTTCTGCCACGCTGCCGAAGCCTTCTTGCGTTGGTCCGAGCCCGGTTCGCCAAGCGATTCGGGCGGGGCGCCTTCACCCGCAAGGCGGTGCAGATCCTCCTCAACCTGCCAGGTGACGAGCTTCGGCGTCAGCGGCAACAATTCGACGAGCGACTCGATCCCCTCCTGCTTTTGGGCGGCGATCAGGCCTTGCGCCGCCCGCACTTTGACGATCGCGTCCTTGTCCTGAAGGTTGCGACGAACCAGATCGATGCTTTCCTTGTTGCCGATGCGGCCAAGCACGATGTTGGCCGCGGCGCGTCGGGCTGCAATCGCATCGCTAAGTGCTTCACGAAGAATCGGGTCCGAACTCAAGTCCGCGGCAGCAAGGATGGTCAGCGCGTTGTGTGCTTCCTCCACGTTGTGCGGATCGTCGATGAAGGGCAGGTAGGCGAGCAGCACTCGCAGGGCTTCGGGCGACTTGCCTTGTCGAGCCGTCTGCCGAATCGCGGCGGCCGGAAGCGCGGGCCCAGGGCCTTGGCGGATCTCGTCGATGATTTGATTCGCGCGTCGGCGAACTTCCGCGTTTCCGTCTTCGAGATACGGCTGCACGAAGGGGATGGCCGCATTTCCTTCCTTGATGAGGTCGCGCGTGGCCTTCGTTCGGGTCTTGAAGTCGCCCGCTCCAAGTTCCGCGGCCATCTTCTTGAGCCGCGCCATGCCCTCTTTGGACAGCGTTCGATCGCGCAGCCATTGCAGCACTTGCCGCCCTTCGACTCCGACATTCGAGGCGGTCAACAAGGCCGCGTCTTGCGCGGCGATATCGCCCAGGGGCGCCATCACTCGGCGTCCGACGAGTCCTTCCGTCGCCAGCTTGCGAACGATGGGGGAATCGTCGGCCATCTTTTGCCGAGCAGTCTCGCGATCTTCCAGCCGACCGTAGCGTCCCAGGATGTATGCAGCCGCGCCGCGCAGTTGCGGTTGTGCTGATTCGAGCGCCTTGATCACCTCAGCGGCGATTCCTTCTTTGGTGCGAGCATGCTTGCCGATCGCACGGAATGCCGCTTCCTCCACCTGCGATTCACCGGCGAAGGGGATGAAGCCCATCAGTGTCGCAAGATTGTCCTTCAGCGCGGGGCGATTCGTCAGAAGCCGCACAACCGCCAACGCAACATCGTGGTCTCGCTTCGCCTCGATCTTTTGGATCACTTCGGCCGCCCGCATCGATGCTTCCGGAATGTCCTTGGGCGGGGACTTGAGAAAAGGCAACGCCGAGGCCCCACGCTCAAGAAGGGCGGCTTGGGCCTTTTGTCGCAGTGATTCGTCTTTGTCCGCCAATTGCCGAACGAATCCCTCCAAGTCGGCCGCGTCTTTGGCGGAAAGGGTGCGCGATTTGAGATAGCGGAGGAGGGCCGCGTCCTCAGTGGAACTCAACTGCCGTTCGACGAGTTGGCGATCGAAATCATCCGTTGTGCCCGGACTCGCCTGAGCGAGCAGCAGCGGTGAAACCAAAAGAAGGGCGGCAAGCGACATGGGCCGAATCCATCAACAGAAGGCGACGCGGGAGGTCTCTTCAGCGTAAACGGGTTGAGCGGGAAATCCTAACGAAAAGGTCGAACGCCAACTTGCAGAACACAGTTGATCATCCGGCCCAGCCCGAAAAGTGTCGATGCAAGGAGTCCATGACATGCCCAATTCTCGATTGAACATGTTCAAAAATCGTGCAAGTTTCCCAGCACATTGCAAGGAGTTGAAATCAACCAGGAACCGGATCCCTCTTGGTTCGGCCTCGCGATGCCGGACAAACGGCACGTTCGGCTTTACCCAACCCGAAAAATCGGAACCTTTGCTCGAACATAACGCCTGACATTGCTAGAGATATGTCAAGGTTGTAAAATTGGACCGTCTGGCATGCCTGGGGAAGATGACGCTCCTGGCGCGCCATTCTGCCTAGCTATCCTGGTTTTTGGTCCGTCGTTTGCACTTATAAGGATCGCTAACGCGCGAGATGTTCACCGTTGGCCGGAATCTGGCGCTCCGGCCCGCTTTTCATGAGGACGAGGGACATGCGCAGAGTGGTCGTGACCGGCCTTGGCGTGGTGGCCCCCAACGGCGTTGGGAAAGATGCCTTTTGGAACGCTTGCCTCAACGGCAAGAGCGGCGTGGCGCCCATCCGCAGCTTCGACGCCTCCGGTCATCCGGTCAAGGTGGCGGCCGAAGTGAAGGACTTCGACGTCAGTACCTTCCTTTCCGCCTCCCAGCGCAAAAGCATCAAGATCATGAGCCGGGCCATGCGTTTCGCCGTCGGCGCCGCGGGCCTCGCCATTAAAGACTCCGGCATCGACTGGGACCAGGAAGATCCCGAACGCCTGGGCGTCGTGATGGGCACCGGGCTCGTTCCTATCGACATCCCTGAAATCGCGCCCGCTGTCTTCCAATCGTGCGATGAAGAGGGCAAGCTCGACGTCGTGAAACTGGGCCAGCAGAACGGCGCTCTCTTCCCGCTTTGGATCCTGAAGTACCTGCCCAACATGGTCGCGGCGCACGTGTCGATGGCCTTCAACGCACAAGGACCGAACAGCACGATCACCACCGCCTGCGCCGCCGGCACTCAAGCGGTGGGCGAAGCCTTTCGCCTCATATCGCGGGGCGATGCCGATGTGATCCTCGCGGGAGGAGCCGACAGCCGTATCGATCCCCTGATGATCCTCGCTTATTCCGCCCTGGGGGCGCTAAGCACCTCCGATCGTCCCGCGTCCGAAATCTCGCGCCCCTTCGATGGCGGCCGCGACGGCTTCGTGCTCGGCGAAGGTTCCGGCGTGCTCATTCTCGAAGAACTCGAACGCGCGAAAGCACGCGGCGCCGTCATCTATGCCGAAGTGCTTGGCATGGGGACCAGCTTCGACGCCTATGCCGTCACCAAGCCGGACCCCGATGCCAAGGGGGCCGCTCGAGCGATCACTTCCGCCCTCAAGGAAGCGTGCGTCGATGTGCGCGACGTCAATTACATCAACGCTCACGGCACCAGCACTCGCCTGAACGACCTGATGGAGACCGCGGCCGTCAAACGGGTCTTCGGCGAAGGAGCCAAAACCCTGGCCATGTCGTCGATCAAGTCGATGGTGGGTCACCTGATCGGCGCCGCGGGAGCGGTCGAGGCAGTTGCACTTGCTCTGACGTTGCACACGAATGCGTTGCCCCCCACGATCAATCAGACCAATCCTGATCCCGCCTGCGACCTCGACTACGTGCCGAACACCGCCCGCGAAAAGCGGACAAGCGTCGGCCTCTCCACGAGTTTCGGCTTCGGCGGTCAAAACGCCGCGCTCGTCATGAGCCGTTTCGCCGCGTAATTTCGCTGCTCGCGGCTTAGCTCAGAACCTATTTCGAAACCCGGCGGAGATTTGGGAGGGCGAGGCGCCTCGCCCCTCCCAAATCTCCGGCCAAGTTCTGAAACGACTTCTTGCCGATCCTCGTCCTCGTGCCCCTTCCAACTTTCCCAACCGCCAGAGTGCGGCCATTTGTGCTTGAGAAAAAACCGACCAGTTGGTATAGTAAAAGCATCCAGATGGAAGGTGATCATGAAAGCGAAGAACCCACGCGACCTGCTTTGCGAAGCGGCTCTGCGCATTGCCGGCCGCGACGGATTGCTGTCGATGACCCTCGACAACGTCGCCAAGGAAGCTCAGGTCAGCAAGGGGGGATTGATGTACCATTTCCCCACGAAGGACGACCTGATTCGGGCCATGCTCGAATATTTCGGCGACGATGCGGAGCAGATGCTGATCCGCAAGATGGCCGAGGATCCCGGCGCTCGATTCCGCTTCGCTCGCAGCTTTCTCTCGTCCGTGTTCGGCGACGGCGAGGAGGACCGGGATGCGCCTGATCACCTGAAGCGCGAGGCGCTCGAGAGCATGATGTTGGCGATGATCGCGGCAGTTGCGAACAACCCGAACGTCATCGAACCCCTTCGCGGAAAAGTCGCGAAAATCCGCGATCGCGTGCTAAGCGATCGCCGCGACGGCATGGAGCAACTGCTCATTTGGCTCGCCGTCGATGGCTTGATGCTTTGGCAATTTCTCGGATTGATCCGGCGTCAAGATCCGCTGTTCGCCGACATTGGGACGGCACTAAAGAAGAAAACGGAGCCTAAGAAAAAGACCAAGCCGAAACGCCCGAGCAAGGGAGGCGTGGCATGAGCGTTTTGCAGCCGCTGAAGCGACGTTGGTTGGGGAAAAGCGTCGTGATCGCCGCCGTTCTCGGCGCCATCGGCTTCTACCTTTCCCGTCCCGCCGAATCGAGCGTGCCGTCGTCGGCGCCGACGAAACCTAAAGAGGGTGCAACGCGTATTCATGCGCTGGGCCGTTTGGAACCAAGCGGACGCATGCGGGTCGTCGCAGCGCCCTCCGGCAATGACGGCGTCAGTGTCCGCAAACTGATGGTCGCCGAGGGGGACGATGTTTCGGCAGGCCAAGTGCTCGCGATCTTCGATAACCATTCGCGTCGCGAAGCGGCGCTGGCGGAAGCCGAATCCCGCGTGCTCCTTGCCCAAGCGAAGCTCGCACAAGTTCGAGCGGGAGCGAAGGCGGGTGAGATCGAAGCTCAGCGTGTTGTCGTTTCCATTGCCAAACGCCAGGTCGAGGAAGCGCGCCGGCAGTATGAACGCGGCCAAAATCTGCTCAGCCGAAATGCGATTGCTCCCGAGGAACTCGACAAGCTCCGTTGGTCGCATGACAAAGCGCAAATGGAATGGAGGCAGGCCGACCATGTGCTGACCAGCATTGCCGAAATTCGCGAAACGGACTTGAAAACGGCGGAGCAGGAAGTCGCCGTCGCCAAAGCCGTGGCCGCCCGAGCCATGGCGGACGTCGAAGCCGCTCAGGTTCGCGCGCCTTCGACCGGCCGCATCCTGGCGTTGCTGATGCGCGAAGGCGAACGCGTCACCGACCAGGGGTTGCTCAAGTTCGGCGACGTTGGCTGCATGCACGCCGTCGCGGAGATTTTCGAGGGGGATGTCCGCAAGGTGCGCCTCGGCGGAGATGCCGTGGTGATCTTGGAATCGAGCGGCGAGCGATTCTCCGCGAAAGTCGTCGAACTGGGCCATGCGGTCGCGCGAAAGGCAGTGCTGACCAATGACCCGGTGAGCGACACGGATGCACGCATCGTCGAAGTACGTGTGCAGCTCGCGTCGGCCGATAGCGTCGCACTTGCCCGATTGTCGAACGCCCGCGTCGAGGTATCGATCGCCGTTGGCGACTAAGAGATTGTTCAATGTCTTCCGCTGCGGCTTAGCGAGCCCAGGGCTTTCCCCGAACGCTAAGCCGCAAGCGGAAGATTGGATCGCTCACTCTTTTCCGATGGTCCCATGCGTTCCATCCTTCGTGTCGCCTGGCGACAACTCAGCTACCACAAGATGAAACTCGCCGTCGCCGCGGCCGGCGTCGTCGTCGCGGTCATGTTGATGCTCGTTCAGCTTGGCATCCGCCAAGGCGCCATCGACAACAGCGTGGCCGTCGCTCGCCGAATTACCGCAGACCTCGTCGTCGTCAGCCCTCGCACCAAGACGATCTTTCAATCCTCTGCGTTCCCTCGCCGACTGCTGTTTCGCATCCCCGGCCATCCAGCCATTGATCGCGTTCAAGCCGCTTACATGTCCCAGGCGAAGTTCCGCAGTCCCTGGGACCACCAAGAGTTCCCCATCAGCGTTTACGGCGTCGATCCACGCGATCCCATGATGGATTTGCCCGGCCTCCTCGCTCATGCGAACGAACTCGAACTCGCCGACCGCACGCTTTTCGATCGTCGCAGCCGCAAGACTTACGGGCCCGTGGCCAAGCATGTGGAAGAAGTCGGACCGCTGATGGCGGAAATCAACTATCGCAAGGTGAAGATCGTGGCGACCGTGAATGTCGGCATCTCGATCAGCACCGACGGCAATCTCTACATGTCTCCCGCGAACTTCCATCGCCTTTTTCCTGCGCGCGATCCCGGCAATGCCGACCTCGGGTTGATTCGCCTGAAGCCTGGCCTCGATCCCGAACTTGTGCGAAAGGAGTTGGAGCCCTACGTCGGCAACGAAGCTCGCATCGTCACTCGTCAGCGGCTCGTAGCTGACGAGGAGGCGTACCTCCGCGATACCGCGCCGCTCGACTTCATCTTCGGCATGGGCGCCGCAGTGGGGTTCTTCATCGGCTTCGTGGTCGTCTATCAGATTCTGTACACCGAAGTGACGAATCACCTACCCCAGTTCGCAACGCTGAAGGCGATGGGTTTCAGCGACCGCTATCTGCTCGGCGTCGTGCTCAGCCAATCGTTCATGCTCGCGTTCCTCGGGTTCTTCCCCGGCTTCGTCTTCGCTCTCGGCATCTACAAGATTTCCACGAAAGCGATCCAAATGGAGTTCGACATGACGCTCGAACGGGCCGTGGCCGTCTTCTTGCTGACCGTGTTCATGTGCGGCTTGTCCGGCATCATCGCAATCCGCAAAGCCTGGACGGCCGACCCTGCGGACGTCTTTTGATGCAAACATCCATCCAATCTGGCGACAGCAATTCGGTTGTTCGGGCGAAGGACATCCAGTTCGCGTTCGGCGAAGGCGAGCTGCGGAAGCAGATCCTGTTCGACGTGTCGTTCCAGATTGAGGCTGGCGAGATCGTCCTGCTCACAGGCCCCAGCGGCAGCGGCAAGACAACGCTGTTGACATTGATCGGGGCCTTGCGCCAAATCCGCGAAGGGGAACTCAGCGTCCTTTCGCGTTCCCTCCATCAGGCAACCGCGACCGAGTTGATGTTGGTCCGCCGGCAGATCGGCTTCATCTTCCAGCAGCACAACCTTCTACCCTTCCTGACGGCTCGAGCCAACGTCGAACTGATGTTCGATTTGCACCCCGAGATCCCCAAGGCGGAGGTACGCCGGCGAGCGAGCGATTTGCTCGAAAGCGTTGGACTGGGCGATCGGCTCGACTACCATCCCGATCGCTTATCGGGTGGGCAGAAGCAGCGAGTCGCCGTGGCGCGAGCCTTGGCGGCGGAGCCGAAGCTGCTGCTTGCCGACGAACCCACTGCCGCCCTCGACAGCCAGTCCGGCCGAGATGTGGTGGAGCTTCTCCGCAACCTGGCACGGACGCGCGGGTGCCCGATCCTGATGGTGACGCACGACAGCAGAGTGCTCGACGTGGCTGACCGGATTTTGCACATGGAAGACGGCCGAATTCAGAGCGGCGTTTGAAGGTATTTCCCAGTGCCCCAGGGGTGGGTCTCGCAAAAAAGATGGCGCGTAAACCCTTATCCTTCTTATCCTTTTCATCGCATCGACAAAAAACATCGTCGAGCGGTTGCCGAATCGTTTCCGCCCCCTAATACTGTAAGTCCCGCGACGTTGTTGCGGTTCGGCTCTTTGACAATTAGGTAGTGAAGGAAGTTGCATTTTCATGGTGCACGCTTCATGGGCTGTCGTCCTCGCGAGGGGTCGATGGCTTGGGGAGAGTGCCACCGAGTCGAAAGTGATAAGCAAGAGCCTGAGGTAGACAAAGAGAACGTTACTTTTCCCCGCAT
>JAIEPT010000225.1 GCA_019748295.1 Gemmataceae bacterium
CTCCCAACTTGGCACACGTCATGCCCACAGCCGACCCGCGGCGAGTTGTCGGCGAGCGAGCGCGATGCACTTGTGATTCTTGAAGTGCGGCCGCAGTTTGGCGGGCCGTTCGCGGAAAAAGTCGGCCATGCGTTGCAGATTGCGTTCGCACGCGGGGAGATCGAGCATGAGGGCAGGGGTGAGCATGGGCTTGAAGGATGAAGGAGGAAAGCATCAGTGCGCAGGTCATGTGTGTCAAGGGTTCGATCGCTTCCGGTTTGGGTGGCACGCCCTGAACGTAGTGAAGGGCGTGGTGAAGCTTCCGGGACCTTGTTGCAAGTTGAATACTGCGTCAGCACCGCTTCCACGCCCTTCACTACGTTCAGGGCGTGCCACTCGATCCAAGGCGTGCCACTCGAACCAGGAGGGCAACTATCGAATCTCCGGAATTTTCTTTCATTGGGCGAGGCGGGGTGGTAGATAGGGATAGTGCGGCTATTCTTGGAGAACACCTATGCGAAGCCCCTTGGACAACATGTCGGCCGATGCGATTCCGTTCGAGGAAGAGCAGGCCATGTCGCTGCGGAACGGATTCGGCTTTCTGGCCCTCGCGAACATTGCCTTCTTTCTGCTGATGCTGGCGGTGTCTTTGGGTGAAAACATGCCGGGCGGGTCCATCACCAGCTGGGTTGTCGGCAGCATTGCTTCGACGGCACTGTTCGGCCTGATGCTAGCCTGCTTTCGCTCGTTCGCCATGGCGGAGGAATACACCGAAGCGGGCGACCTGCGTGGGTCATGGGTCTGCCTCGGCATCGCGGGCCTTTCGATGGTGATGGTGCTCACCGTGGGCGATACGCCGGCCACGATGCGGATCTGGATGCTCTCCGCCCTGAGCGGATTCTTCGCGTGCTTCGGCTTCTACATCCAGCGCCGGGCATCACTGACGATGGCTTCGCTGACGCCGCGGATCTGGTACCTCGGCGCCCTCGGCGCTGCGGCGATCCCCGGGGTGTCGGCCGTACTCGTTGCGTTCGGAACCCAAGCGAACGTTCGCGAGACGGATGGGTCGGCAACGGCGATGTGGGAGATGGCGATCCTCGCTTACGCGGTGGCGTATCCGCTCGTGTCGGCCGGGTTCTTCGGCGTCGTCTGGAAGTTGCTTACCGCCCAAGTATCCCTCGGCCTCTGGCACCGACGCGACGAGATCTTCGACGCCACCCCGCGTGGAACGGGAACCGTGGCGGACCTGTACGCAACCCTGAATCTCGGACGCCGTCCGCCGGCAAAGTGAGCCTCGTTCGCGGCTCGTCCATGCGATATCCTGACTGCGGGAGGCAGCCATGAAATACAAAGTCGCGATTTACCGTAGCGAAGAAGGCATCAGCATCAGCGTGCCCGCGCTGCCCGGTTGTTGGTCCGAAGGGGACACGCTCGACGAAGCCCTCGAGAACATTCAGGACGCGATCCGCGAATACCTGGCCGCGCTTGAGGTGCAGGTAAAGAATCGCTAAGCCGCAAGCGGCAGACCTTCTTTTTTCATCCTTCCTCCTTCATCGTTTTCCCTTCTCGCCCTCGCCGCCCGCGAATCGCCACGTTAGACTACTCCGCAACTGCCTTACCCCACCAGGAGCGTCTCATGGCGAAACCGCTGAATATCGGCATGATCGGCTACGGCTTCATGGGCCGAGCCCATTCGAATGGGTATCATCGCGTCAACGATTTCTTCGACCTTCCGTATCGCCCCGTCCTCAAGGCGGCGTGTGCGCGCGATAAGGACAAGGTCAAGGCGTTTGCCGATACGTGGGGTTACGAATCGACCGAAACCGATTGGCGGAAGCTGATCGAGCGGAAAGACATCGACGCGATCGACATCTGCACGCCGAACAACACTCACTACGAGATCGCCCTCGCCGCCGCCGCTGCCGGGAAGATGATCCTGTGCGAGAAGCCGCTGTCGATGAACGCACCCGAAGGCCTCAAGATGGCGGAAGCCGTCGAGAAGGCAAAGGTGCCGAACATGGTGTGGTACAACTACCGCCGAGTGCCCGCCGTCACCATGGCGAAGAACCTGGTGGCGGAAGGCCGGCTAGGTAAAATATTTCACTATCGGGCCAACTTCCTGCAGGACTGGACCATTTCGGCGGATCTGCCGCAGGGCGGGGCAGCCCTGTGGCGGCTCGACGTGAACGCGGCGGGCTCAGGCGTCAGCGGCGACTTGCTCGCCCACTGCATCGACACCGCCCTCTGGATCAACGGCGGCATCCACAACCTGAGCGCGATGACGGAGACGTTCGTCAAGGAACGCAAGCATCAGCTCACCGGAAAGATGGAAAAGGTCGGCATCGACGACGCCTGCACGTTCATGTGCCGATTCGACAACGGTTCGCTCGGCCTCTTCGAATCCACCCGTTATGCGCGTGGCCACAAGGCGCTTTACACGTTCGAGGTGAACGGCGAACAGGCGTCGGTGAAGTGGGATCTGCACGACCTGCACCGCTTGCAGTACTTCGATCACCGCGATGAAGGCCAACTCCGCGGCTGGCGCAGCATCCATGTTACCGACAGCGATCATCCCTACATGGGCAAATGGTGGGTGCCGGGCTTGCAGATCGGTTACGAACATTCGTTCGTCCACCAGGTGGCTGATTTCATCGAAGGTCTCGGGACCGGCAAACCGGCGCAACCCGACTTCCGCAACGCGTACGAAACGCAACTCGTGTTGGATGCGATTCTCGACAGCGCGAAAAGCGGCCAATGGGTCGACATCGCGAAGTAATGTGCGTCGGCGAGCAGCCGCTGTTAGGCGGCTGGTAGAGTGTCGGAAGAAGTCACGTAATGCACAGACGCTGGGACATCATGCTGTCTGGGGGCGACGAGACTTTTGCGGACACTGTACCAGCCGCCTAACAGCGGCTGCTCGCCGATGCAAACCCCGCAGGAACTCGCCCATGTTAAGCGCTGAAGGATGCCGTCTTCGCAGGCTGCGGTTGTGGGCTGCGCTGAATCCGCCGCCGGATCAGGATTTTCTCTTGCTGTCGGATCCGATCCACCTGGCGTACCTTGCCGGGTTTTGGGTCGATCCCATCAGCCTGGGCGGCGGGTTCGGCGGCTACCTTCTGCTTCGCAAGGACGGCCATGCGAAGTTGCTGCACGACAATCGTTTGCCGCACAGCGTCGATTCAGCCCAGGTGAACGAACGCATCGTCATTCCGTGGTACGACGGGCAGCATCCTTCCGCCGGCCCACGACAACTTGCATGCTTGGCCGACGTCAATCCCACTCGGCATGGCCTCCGCGTGCATGATCGGCCCGGCGATCCGTATGCGGCCACGCTGATCCAGCAGATCGCGAAACAGCGGCGGCAGAAGGATTCGGATGAGATCGAGTTGCTCAAGCAATGCATGCGGGCCGGCGACGCGGGACATGCATGGGCAAGGGCGAACGTTCAACCCGGCATGACGGAACTCGACGTCTACAGCGGCATGCATGCCGCATGCGTGAAGTCCGCGGGGATGCCCGTCATCGTCTACGGCGACTTCGCCGTTTCGCCGGGTCCCGAGCGCCGCGGCGGTCCGCCGACCTCGCGCGTCGTCAAGCCGGGCGACATGCTGATCCTCGATTTTTCCGTCATCCTCGGCGGCTACCGCAGCGACTTCACCAACACGCTCGTCGTCGGCCGCGATCCCACACCCGATCAGCAACGGCTCTACGATGCCTGCATGACGGCGATGAAGGACGGCGAAGCCCAACTCCGGGCGAATGCAACCTGCCAAACCGTCTACGACGCCGTGCGCGGCGGATTCGCGAAGTTCGGCCTCGCGGATGAGTTCCCGCACCACGCCGGGCATGGCCTCGGGCTAACGCATCCGGAAAACCCGTTCATCGTCCGCCATTCCGCGGAGACGTTGCTGGAAGGGGACGTCGTCACGCTGGAGCCCGGCGTCTACGTCGCCGGCATCGGCGGCATCCGTATTGAACACAATTATCTGGTGACGGCCAGCGGTTACGAACGCCTCAGCAACCACGAGATCGTGCTGCGTTGACGATTCTTTTGTGGAAACAAATTGATCTAATTTGTAATTTGTTTGAACGTCTCCGTTTTCTGTCCAATTCCGACAAGTTAGATAAACTTGTCGCCACGAAATCAGGCCTTCGGCTTGTGCTCGAGGTATCGCCACAGAAACCACGACGCGATGGAGCGATACGGCTTCCACGCTTCGCTCACTTCGAGCATCGTTTCCTTCTTGGGCAACTCGGGCAGGCCATAGAGCTTCATGATGCCCGCCTTCACGCCGTAATCCGCGATCGGGAAAATGTCTTGCCTGCCCAGCGAGAAGATGAGGAACATCTCCGCCGTCCACCGTCCGATGCCGCGGACGGGGATGAGGGCTTCGATGATCGCCTCGTCGTCCATCTCCCCCAGCTTTTTGAGCGGCACTTCGCCGGAGAGACATTTCTCGGCCAAATCGCGGAGAGACTTCAGCTTGTTGCCGGAAAGGCCGGCGCCGCGCAGCGATGCGTCGTCGGTCTCCATGAGAGCACGCGGCTTCACGCCGCGTCGGTCCAATGCGGTTTTTAATTTGGCGAAGATGGAAGCGGCGGCCTTGGTCGAGATTTGCTGGCTGACGATGGCACGAACCAACGTCTCGAAATAGTCCTCCCGCGGCGCCAGGGTGCAGGGGCCAATCGTCTTGATGGCTCCGCGGAGAATGCTGTCGCGGCGAGAGAGATGCGTGCGTATCCGGCGATATTCAGGCGTCATGGGGATGAAAAAGCCGTTTGGTGACGGCGTCTGTGAAAGTTCGAGAAATCGCAAAAAGAATCACCAACCTGGTAAACTTCCGGACAATTTCCGGTGAGTTCGACCTGAAACTACCGTTTGCTATCGGTGCGATTCGGCTGTTTTCGGCGAGCGTCAACAATGCATTATAACGGGAGCACCCACGGAGCACAAAGTCGGTGGCAACCAGTCTTGATGTCGAAACTCGCGGCTTGGCTCCTTGGTACAATGGGTGAATGATCCGCCTGCTTCGAGTGCACTCCATGCGTACCAGTCTCTGCATCGCCCTTCTCGCTTTGGCGCCGGATTGGGCCGTTGCCCAGGAAGTCGGCAAGCCGCATCCGGTGCCGTATCGCCTTACCGACACGCAGCATGTCCTTGTCCGCATGAAGGTCAACGGCAAAGGGCCGTACAACTTCGTCGTCGATACCGGCTGCCCGGTCCTGATCATCGCCACGCCCATCGCGGAGAAGATCGGTCTGAAGACCGCCAACGGCTGGGCGACCATTGACGATTTGCAGATCGAGGGGGGCCTTTCGCAGAAGAAGGTGAAGGCCCGCATCGAAACGCCGTTTCAGATCGAAGGCATGAACAAGATGGGTTTGCCGGGCGTGGAACTGCACGGTCTGCTCGGCTACACGGTGATCGCCAAGTACAAGATGGAGTTCGACTTCACGCGCGACCGCATGCAATGGACGCCTCTCGCCTTCGAACCCGCCGCTCCCCAAGGCTTGGCGATGAAGGGTGGGGGCGGAGCGGGCATGGATATGATGGTTGGACTCGTGAAGATGCTCACGTTTATCGCAGGCCTAAAGCCCGCGCCGCCGCCCGTGCCGCGGGGTTTCATGGGTTTGGAGTTCGAGCAGAAGGAGAAGCAAGTCGCGATCAAGACGATCCTCGCCGGCAGTCCGGCTGCCGAAGCGGGTCTCGAATCGGGTGATCGCGTGACTTCCATCGACGGCAAAGCGGTCGGCGATCTCGCGGAACTGCAACGGGCGACTCGCTCGCTGCCGATCGGCGCCGAGGTGAAGATCGAAGTCCGCCGCGGGGAAGAGAAGATCGAGGCGAAGGTGAAACTGGGCCAGGGAGCGTAAGCACGTGCCGCGAAATCTCGAGTTGCCTACCAGCGCTAGCCCGAACACCTCGAAGGAACGGAGAGACAAAGAAGGCAGAATTGTCCAACGACGGCACTACGACGGCGAAGGCCGAGCCATTCCGAACATCGACTATGATCATGACCACGGGGCCGGCAGACCGCATGCACATGATTGGGATTGGAATCAAGACCCGCCGCAGCGGCTTCCGGGCCGACGATTGACGCCCCGCGAGAAACGGAACGCGAGATGAGCGCCCGCATTGTGACCTGCAAAGGATTCGTCGCGGGGTGGCTGGATATCAGCCTTCCCGAATTGCTCGATTCAATCGATGTTTCTCATGAAACCCGATGGGCCGTGATTTCGACGCTCGACAGCCAACCGAATCCGGCCTCCTTGTTGAAGAAGAGTCCTGAACTTCGGAAGCTCGCCAAGCAGATCACCGTCCTGGGCGATTCGTTGCTGCTCCGGGCGGAATCGCTTTTCGAAGCGAATCGCCAGTCGCCCCTGTTCTTTGGTTTCGATGAAGTCTGGTTGTTCCCGGATGAGCCGCTCGAGGACAAGCCGGAAGGTTCGAGTATTGTTGGTCCAGGTCGGCTGTCAAGCAAACGGCTTCGGCCGTTAGGTTCCTGGCTCGAAGCGAATCGATGCTCATTGGGTTTGGGGGGTGGCGAAGGCGTGAACTTCGTCGTTCCCGCGCATGGCCTTGCTCGGGATTTGTTGGGATGCACCTTGAAGCAATCGGCAACGGCAGCACCCGTCGCCTGATCATTGGAGTTGGCAATGCGCGTTGGATTCATTCTTGCAGCGGCCCTGACGTTCGTTGCACTGCCTGTTGTCGCCGATGATCCCGTCAAGCCGGCGAAGGTCGCGTTTCAGACGTTGCCGACCCAGCACATGATGGTGCAAATCACAGTCAACGGCAAGGGTCCGTACCGCGTCATCTTCGACACCGGCGCTCCGGTTACGTTGCTCAGCAACAAAGTCGCGAGGGAGGCCGGCGTTTTTCCGAAGAACTACAAGCCCGGCTTCGCCCTGTTCGGGTCGGCGGGGCAGTTCAAGGTCAAGCAACTGGAGATGGGCGACCTGAAGGTCGAAAACATCGATGCCATGGTCATGGATCATCCAACGGTCGGCGCCCTCGCCGCTGCCGTCGGACCGATCGAAGGCATCGTCGGCTTCAACGTCTTCGCGAAGTTTCGCTCGACGCTCGACTACCAGGCGAAGGAGATGACCTTCATTCCCACTTCGTTCGTCCCGGCGAACATGATGGAAAAAATGATGGAATCGATGCTGTCGTCCAAGAACGCCAAGGGCAAGGCGAAGGTCCTCGCCCCCGGCGGACTGCTTGGCGTTCGGCCCATGAAAGATTCGGCCGACATGGAGTCCGGCATTACGCTTGAACATGTGTACGCCGACAGCCCCGCCGCGAAGGCCGGTCTTAAGAGCGGCGATCGTCTGCTGACGCTCGACCATCGCTGGACCGACAGCGTCTCCGATCTCTTCATCGCGCTGTCGAAAGCCGATGTGACCGCAACATTGCCGCTGGAAGTGCTACGCGACGGCAAGTCGGTGAAGCTGGAAGTAAAGCTCGCTGCGGGCCAATAACGTGATTCAATCGAACTCTTTGAGGAAGCTCTTCACGAGCTCATCACCTTGCCGAGCGGATCTCCGCGCGAGCCGCCAAAGCTCGACTACATCATCGGTCCGTTCTTGTGGTCCAGGGGCATAGACATCCACCTCACGACCTTTTTTGTCCAGAAGAGTAATCGAATACCCGACTTGCGGTTCGTATTGGTCCTCTGAGTGCCGTGTGTTCTGGTTTACTCGAACGAAACCTGTTCTCAACATCGACCGGAACGCATCTTCGTCGGCGGTATCTTCCCACTTTTGCTCTCCGTTCTCAGTTCGGTCGATCAGCAAGCGAACGAGACGTTGCATCATTTGATTGAAGTTATCGTTGCTCATATTCGACTCCCACCATTCGGAACTTGCGACGGAATCGGCGTGCCAACTCCAGCCCCTTGGTGATTTTGTCAAGCCTCTCGCTATCAAACGATCCGCTCGGGCTTGCGGTGCTGATCTTATAACGGACAACGTACTTTTTAACGATTCCAAGATCATCGAACGCGCGCGGTAGTTCGGATTTTTCGTTCTCGTCGAAAAAAGAATGTTCCTGGAGGTCGCCAATACGGCGAATCGCATCGCTGCATTTTTCGGCTGCACGCACCCATGACTTATCGTAAATTGCTCGCTCGAAGTCTTCGATGTCTCGTTCCAGCTCCTCGGCGGTCATTGCCATTGTAACCGAGGAGGCGCGGCGAATTGCTTCCAACACTGCATTTCGTGTCCTGAGTTGCTCGTTCCGGGTCGCCCATAACGCGGCGAGAGTCCCGAGGAAACCGGCAACAGACAGAAAAAGACCAAGCACGCTCGCGAAGTTGCCCCACCGATTACTGGCATCCCAAATGACGTTCCAATAGACGGTGGATAGTGCAGCAGCAGTCAGCAGCACAACTGCTCCCCCGGCCAACCAAAGAATCGTTCGACCCATCCGTTTCCCTCAGGCGAAGACCTGACACTAAGTGAGGATGCCGGGCGTTGCAAATCCAAACGCCTCTCGCCTTCGCTTGGGGTTCGCCTTCCCGCAGCGCGCGCCTATCCATAAAACATCGCCGCCTCCTCCCGCCCGGACCCCATGTCCGGCCTTGTGATTCGTCGGCTCGTTCTGGAGAAATCCTTGTATCTGCTCAATACCCCCGCCGACCAGAAGGCGATGCTCGACAAGATCGGCGTCGGCTCGATCGGGGAACTCTTCAAGTCGATTCCGAGCGAATTCCGCCTTGATCGCCCGCTCGATATTCCCCCGGCCCTCACCGAAATCGAGCTGCAGCAGCACTTCGCCGAACTCTGCAACCGGAATCGCTCGGCCGACAATGCCGTTTGCTTCCTGGGAGGCGGCAGCTACGACCACTTCATCCCGGCCGCCGTCGATGCGATCTCGGGCCGCAGCGAGTACTACACCGCCTACACGCCCTATCAGGCGGAAGCGAGCCAGGGCAGCTTGCAGGCGTTCTTCGAGTATCAGACGCTCATCTGCCAACTGACCGACATGGCCGTCTCCAATGCCAGCCTTTACGAAGGCGGCAGCGCGGTGGCCGAATCGGTGCTGATGGCGTTCGGCATCCATCCGAAAAAGCACAAGGTGCTCGTCGCGGATACGGTGCATCCCGAGTATCGACTGACGTTGACGACGTATCTCGCCAACCTCGATGTGCAGATCGAAACGCTGACGACGACCGGCGGGACAGTGTCGCCGGAGGCACTCGATAAGGCGATCGACGACAAGACGCTCTGCGTCATCGTTCAGCATCCCAATTTCTTCGGCTGCCTGGAAGACGTCGAAAAGCTCAGCGCGGTATCGCGAGCGAAGGGGGCTCTGTTCATCGTCAGCGTCGATCCGATCAGCCTTGGCCTGCTGAAACGGCCTGGCCAATACGGAGCGGATATCGCCGTGGGCGAAGGCCAGGGCCTTGGCAATCCGATGGCGTACGGCGGGCCTTATGTCGGCCTGATGGCGTGCCGTGAAGAGTATGTCCGCAAGATCCCTGGACGACTCGTTGGGCAGACGACGGATCGCAACGGCAAGCGATGCTGGGTGCTGACGCTGCAAACCCGCGAACAGCATATTCGCCGCGAGAAAGCGACGAGCAACATCTGCACGAACCAGGGCCTTTTCGCCCTTCGCGCCGCCGTTTACCTGACCGCACTCGGCCCGCAAGGTTTGAAGGAAACTGCCGATCTGTGCGTGCGAAAGTCGCACTACCTCGCCCAAGAGCTGGCGAAGGTGAAGGGCGTGTCGTTGCCGTTTAAGGCGCCGTTCTTCAAGGAATTCGTCGTCAATGTTCCGGGCGATGCGAATGCGGCGTTGTCCGCTCTTTTGGAGGAAGGCTACCACGGCGGCCTGCCCATGGCCCGCTGGTATCCGAACCTGCCGAATGCGATCAGCATTGCCGTGACCGAGAAACGGACGAAGGCCGAGATCGAAGGTTTGGTGAACGCCGTCAAGAAGGTTCTTGGTTAGCCGCGACGCAACGCGGAGCGCGGATTTGGCGCCGCGCGGAAGCAGTATTCACGGTCGGAAACTCATTCGCCGCATGGCACTCAGTCCGCGCTCCCTTTCAGGTCGCGGCTAACCAGGTTTCAAGCACATGACGATGTTCAACCACCAATCGACCGACCTTCTCTTCGAGATGAGCCATTCGGGCCGGCGCTGCCATCTGCTGCCCGCCTGCGATGTGCCGATCGGCGATGCGAGCACTTTGTTGCCGAAGGAAGCCCTCGCCGACGCGCCGCCGCCGTTGCCGGAAGTCGCGGAGATCGATCTCATCCGCCACTTCGTCAACCTGTCGAAGCGGAACATGTCGATCGACACGAACTTCTACCCGCTCGGCTCCTGCACGATGAAGTACAACCCCAAGCGGCATGAACGCCTCGCGGCCCTCGGCGGCATGGCGAATTTGCATCCGCTGCAGAGCGATGCCTCGGCCCAGGGCATGCTTCGCATGCTCTTCGAGATGCAGCAGTTTTTGGCCGAAATTTCTGGTCTGCCCGCGATGTCGTTGCAGCCTTCGGCCGGCGCTCAGGGCGAACTGACCGCGCTGCTCGTTGCCGCCGCGTATTTCCGTGACAAGGGGCAGAAACGGACGCGCGTGCTTATCCCAGACAGCGCCCACGGCACCAACCCCGCCAGCGCCGCCATCGCGGGCTTCGACACCGTTTCCATCAAGAGCGGATCGAATGGCCTTGTGGACCTCGCCGATCTCAAGTCGAAGCTCGACGACAAGACGGCCGTGTTCATGATCACGAACCCGAACACGCTGGGTCTGTTCGAGTCGCAGATACATGAGATCGCCAAGGCGGTGCATGATGTCGGCGGACTCGTGTATCTCGACGGCGCCAACATGAATGCCATCCTCGGCATCACCCGCCCCGGCGACTTCGGCGCCGACATGATGCACTACAACGTGCACAAGACTTTCACCGGCCCCCATGGCGCCGGCGGGCCCGGTTCGGGCCCCATCGGCGTTCGCGATTACCTGGCGCCGTATCTGCCCGCGCCGGTCGTCGTTCGAAAAGACGGCGAATATCGCCTCGACTATGATCGCCCCAAAGCGATCGGCCGAGTGCGCAGCTTCTTCGGCAACGTCGGCATCCTTCTGCGTGGTTACGCCTATATCCGCACGCTGGGCGCCAAGGGGCTTCGCGACGTGACGGAGCATGCGGTGCTCAATGCGAACTACCTGCTTGCTCTTCTCAAGGGCGAATACGAGGTGCCGCACGGGGACCGCTGCATGCATGAGTTCGTCGCCAGCGCTCGCGGCATCAAACGCGAGAAGCGGATCACGGCCATGGACATCGGCAAGCGACTGCTCGACTACGGATATCACGCCCCAACCGTCTATTTCCCGCTGGTCGTTTCCGAAGCGCTGATGATGGAGCCGACGGAAACCGAGAGCAAGGAAACGCTCGACGCGTTCGCCGACGCCTTGATCAAGATCAAAAACGAAGACGCCAACTACCTGCACGACGCGCCGCACACGCTGACGATCAGCCGGCCCGACGAAATCAAAGCGGCAAAGGAGCCGATCCTGCGGTGGAAACAGCAAGGCTGATCCCCTACGCCGATGCGGACGGGCCGACGAACATGGCCTCCGACGAGGCCATGGCCGATGCTGCCGCGAACGGTTTGACGTCGCTGCGCTTCTACGGTTGGTCCGCCGCGACCGTCAGCCTGGGCTATTTCCAACACGCCGCCGTTCGCGAAGCGGACCCATCGCTCGCGCCGTTGCCCTGGGTTCGCCGTCCTTCGGGGGGCGCCACGCTCGTCCATCACCATGAACTTACCTACGCCTTGGCGTTGCCGGCT
Organism: Gemmataceae bacterium; assembly: GCA_019748295.1. Classification (GTDB taxonomy): domain Bacteria; phylum Planctomycetota; class Planctomycetia; order Gemmatales; family Gemmataceae; genus JAIEPT01. The sequence goes on from JAIEPT010000225.1 coordinate 11,783, forward strand.
GTGATTGCGGGCCGCGATATTTCGTCGTGGATTCGCCGAGCGCATGGCTGGATCGCGGATTCGCTCAACACATTGATCGGCCGCCCCCTGGTCGAGTCCGTGGCGGACCAACGCATTCTCGGGAGTGTGCTGTGCTTCCAAAAGCAAACGGTCGGCGACCTGACGCTGGCGGGGTTCAAGATCGTCGGCAGCGCTCAGCGCAAACATCGCGGAGCGCTTGTCCAACATGGCTCGATCCTGCTGCGCCAAAGCGAGCATGCACCGTTGCTCCCCGGCATTCGCGAGCTTGCGAGAGTGGAGCTTGCCGCGGAAGAGGCGGTGGACGAACTGCTTCGACGTTGGCCATTGTTGGCGAGCATCCCCCTGTCGCTTGGGACATGGTCGCATGACGAGGAAACGACGATCGCTCATTTGCGGGCCGAGAAATACGCGAGCGATCGTTGGAATTTCAAACGTTGAACCGTAACGGCTCCGCCGTTGTGGCGACAAGTTCATCTAACTTGTCGGGTTTGTTTTCGGGGAGTTTTCGACAAGTTGAATAAACGAACAAGTTAATAAACTTGTTCCCACGAAATCCAACCTGGTTCCGCATGCCTCTCCCTCGCGTCATTCTCAAGCCGAAGCGTGCTCGGCCGTTTTACGGCATGCACCCATGGGTTTTCCCTGGAGCCATCGAACGGACCGAAGGCGAACCCGCGGACGGCGGCGAAGTCGATCTCGTTTCGCACACCGCGCAATTCGTCGCACGAGGCCTGTACAACTCGAACAGCAAGCTTCGAGTTCGCCTTTATTCGTGGAAGGAAAACGAATCCCTCGACGATGCGTTCTTCCGCGCCAAGATCAAAGCGGCCATTCGACTTCGCCGCGATGTGCTGCGGTTGGGCGGTCTGGGCAAAGCGTGTCGTCTCGTCTTCAGCGAATCGGACGGCGTTTCGGGCATGGTGGTCGATCAATACGACCGCTGGCTCGTCGTCCAATTCACCAGTTTGGCGCTCGCTCAGCGCCGCGATCGTCTTGCCGCGATGCTCCAGGAAGCATCCGGCGCCGAGGGCATCTATCTTCGCACGGAACGGGGCATCGGGCAGTTCGAAGGGCTTGAGCTGCAGGACGGTCTTTTGCTTGGGGTCATTCCCGACGAACCGATCGTCATCGAGGATCACGGCGTTCGATTCCGCGTGCATCTGACGGAAGGCCAAAAGACGGGTTTCTATCTCGACCAGCGAGATAACCGCGTCGCCGTGGCACAGCTGGCGCGCGGGCGCAAGTTTCTCGATGCGTTTTCCTATTCCGGCGGATTCGGCTTGCACGCGCGGAAAGCCGGGGCGAGCGAAGTCGTTTGCGTGGATGGCTCCGAAGCCGCGACGTCGTTGGTTCGAGACAACGCCGCGCTCAACGAATTGGACCAGATCCGAACCGAGAAGTCGGATGTCTTCGCGTTTCTGGATCGCGAAGTCGCTGCCGGGCAAAGATACGGCGTGATCTCGCTCGACCCGCCCAAGTTCGCCCGATCGGGCGGAGCAGTGGACGAAGCCCTTCGCGGCTATCGGCGATTGCAGACGCAAGCTTTGAAACTGCTGGAACCGGACGGCATCCTCGCCATTTCATGCTGCTCCGGCCTGATCGCCATGCAGAATCTGCTCGATCTTCTCAGCCAAAATGCGGCTGACAGCAAACGGACGATCCAGGTGCTCGAAATGCGCGGGCCTTCCCCGGATCATCCGGTGTCGGCGACGTGTCCGGAGACGAATTACTTGAAATGCATCATTTGCCGGGTGGCGTGAAAAGTAAAGGCGAGTGGATTGCGTACTTCGACGCAAGTGGTTTTGGAGCAATAAGGTGAGGAAGTTTCTGCACCAACCCGAAGCGTAAGCGAGGTTGAAGTCATCCCTCGCTGACGCTTCGGGTTGGTGTAGAGCGTGGGGAGAAATGCAAGCGTCGCCTTCGGCTCCTCGCTAAACGGGAAATGAAACCTTTGCACCGCGGCTGGGTATTCTTTGCGTCCGTTTCCCAAGCGATTCATAGGATGCAGAAATCCCTGTTTGGGATGATTTCGTTCGCAATCGGTCCGCCGTCGGGGCGAAGCCGTTGGGTACCTCTGTCCAAGGAGAATAGCATGTTGTTGCGTCGTATCGCGTTCGCGGGCTGCTTGCTCGCCGTGAGCCTCTCGGCCTCGACCGCCCGCGCGGTGGATCCCAAGATCCTGCCGAACGACACCGAAGTCGTCATCCAGCTCAATCTCAAGCAGATGAGGGAATCGGAATTGGCCAAGTCGAATAAGGCCCTCATCGAAAAGGCGATGGAGCAGGCCCGAGCCAAGATCGACGAATCGCCGGCCAAGAAGTACCTCGAAAAGGCCGGATTCGATCCGCTCAAGGATCTTCACTCCATCACGATCGCCGGCCCCGCGGCCAAGGATCTCGATAGCGGCTTTGTCGTTGTCGAAGGCAAGTTCGACGTCGAAAAATTCAACACCGCTGCCGAAGATGCCGCCAAGGAAAACGGCGACGCGGCCAAGGTCCACAAGATCGGCGGCAAGACCGTCTTCGAAATCACGCCGAACGGCGAAAAGACCGTGTTCGCCAGCCTGATCAGCCCGACGACTCTCGTGGCTGCCTCGAACAAGGACGGCCTCGCCGACGGCATTTCCCGTCTCGGCGGCGGCAAGACCTCGAAACTCAGCCCCGCCTTCAAGTCGATTCTGCCGACCATCAGCAACAAGCAGAGCTTCTCGATGGCCCTCACCAGCAACGTGCTGAACAATGGCCTCAAGGAAGCGCCGATCCCGCAAAATCAAGACGCGGCGGACACGCTGAAGCAGATCGACGCGATCAGCTTCTCGGTCACGCTCGGCAAGACCATTGAGATTGCCGGCACCCTCATCGCCAAGGACAATGATTCGGCCAAGAAGATGTCCGCGATGGGCAACGTCGGCATGCTCTTCATCAAGGGCATGGCGGGTCAAAAAGCGAAAGAAGACGTGAAGCTCCAGCCCGCGGTGGACGTGCTCAACTCCGTCCGCATCGGCGACAGCGGCGATCGCGTTACTTTGCGTGCGGAAATCACCCAGGAAAACCTCGAAAAGCTGATGGCCATCCTGCCCAAAGGCGCGGGCGGCCTCTAGGGCCGTTTCGAAGCCCGGCAGGAGACTGCGACGGCGAGTTCTCCTGCCGAGCCGGTTTTGCGGAAAACCTACAGGAGATGGGAGCAAGGCCCTCCGCTGTGCACAACTGGCCAGCGACCCAAGTCGCTGGCCATTAGGTTTTCTCGTCATGCCCCTCGACGCTGACGACCGTGCCCGGCTTCGAACATTGCTTGGCGGATCTGCGACGGAGCAGGCGACCGCGGACGCAAACATCGCTTTCGCCGCGTATCAACGTCTTTGCTCGGAGTTGAATTCAGCCGGCCCCTTTGTCTCGTTCGGCGAGCGGCAGGAGTTAGTTTACCTCCCTCTCCCTCAGGGAGAGGTCGTGGTGAGGGACCTTTTCTGGCGGAGGGCTTTTCGTCGCCCGCTACCTTGCCGCGCAGAAATCCTAAAAGCGTTGGCATGGACGACGCGAGTTGCGCATTGATCCGAGCGGCGATGCGCTCCGCATCGTCGCGCTTGGCGGACGCCTCGCGGCGAACCGCCTTCCTGCCCTCGCGGAAGTAGAACCACCAAGCGCCATGGCGGAAGTAAAACGAGGCGGCGCCGACGGGTGTGACCGTCCTCCCGCCGGGGTTAGGCTGCTATAAGCGACGTTTCGCTCATGTACGCCGCCTCATCCCCTGTGTCTTCCAGATACTCGACTCGGTAGTTTCCCAGAAGGCCGAACTCATCTTTGCAGAGCCATAAGCCTTCCGATGCGGATGCCCCGAAGTGCGGCCGGAGGGGCATGACTCCCAGGCCGGTTTCGCGATCCTGATACCAAACGCCGTGCGTGATCGTCATGGATTTGTCTCTTGGGCATTGTGCCGAAACGCCAAGATCTCTGCCGCAAGGGCTGTGCCTTTTTCCGAAAAATACTGCAAATTTTCCTCTACATCAAACGTGCGGTCGGTTGAGGCGACTCGAAGAACCGCCTCGACGGCGGAAAAGGGTCTGCCCAACGGGGGCGCCGAACCAGGAGCGGTACCTTTCAAGCGGTTCGAACCCCGCGTGATGCATGAGGCGACGCAAATCGTCGGCGGAAAGCGTTGGACCATCGTCCAATAGTGCGAACCCGCCGGGCGTTACCACGCGGCGGAGTTCCCGAATCGCGGGAACTGCCGTGCGGACATCGAAGTGATGGCCAAAGAGTCCGCTGGCATGAACAAGGTCCGTGCTGCGGTCCTTCAACGGCCGGCTGTCTGGCCAGCACAGGTGCTCATCAACCCCTTGGCAGACGAACGAAACTCGGGCGAGCGATCCATCGGAATGGAAGTAACGGCGACGGCGGGCGTGCGTCAACAACGGACGGGCACATTCGAAGGCGAGGAAAACGGAACCTTCAGGGCAGCATCGCGTCAACACGCGGGTCGAGGATCCGACGCCGCAACCGAGATCGACGACCAGCAGTGGTCGATTCGGAAGCCTATTCCGCAGAGCACGCGGGATCGTTCGCCAGTTCGCCCACTGCTGCCGGCCATTGATGGCCTCGAACTCTTCTTCCGACATGGCCGCGTATGCCGCGGCCACGGCATCCGGATCGGTGGAGCGAAAGCGAATGCCCCGTCGGGCCAATGCCCATTCCGCACGCCATTGACGCCAGCAGACGGCAAGCAGGTTGGCGGAGCCGCGACGATCGACTTTTTCCGCAGGCGCCAGCGTTGCGGGGAATACGAAAGCATCAATGCTCGACATGGCCTCTCCCACTCTGGACTGATGGGAGGGCATTGAGCAAGGTTGGCGCCAATATTCGGACGTTTTGCAACTTACCGCGACCAGCGGAACGCATGCAGCTTGTCGAGCGAACGGACGAAGACCTCGTCGCCGCTGACGGCGAGGTGGGCCCAGCTTGAAGTCTTGGTGACCTCGTGACGATCGATCAGGTCGAACTTTTCCGGCGTTGCCCGGAAGGAGAAGAGCATGCCTCGTTCATCGAGCGCGAGGATGCGGTCGCCGGAGGCAACCATGCTCCAGTATTGGCCGAAGCGCTCGCTCGTGTTCCACTTCGTCTCGCCGGTTTTCAGATCGATGCACGCAGCCGTCTGATTGCGAAGGTGGACGTAGGCGTGGCCGTCATGAATGATGGGGGACGACATGTAAGCTTGCAGCTTGTTCGTCCAAGCGGTCTCGACCTTGCCGTCGGCGCTTGGCCGATAGAGATACGACTTGGCCCCATAGGCGCTCGTGAAGATGCCGTCATTGAAGAGCACCGGCGTGAGGATGTTCATGCCGCGGAACGCGGGGATCTCTTGCGACCAGAGCTTGTCGCCCGATTCGGGATCGACTCCGACCAGTGCGGTTCGCGTCTGCACCAGCAACTGTCGTTTGCCGGCGAGGGTGGCGAATGAGGGGGAGGAGAACGCGCTTCCCATCATGGCGTCGCCCCCTTTGAGGACATGCCACGCGAGCTTGCCGGTCTTCTTCTCGAGCTTCGCCAACCCCGAGCCGGCCTGCACGAAGACGTAATCGCCATCCAGCAGCGGCGAGCAGACGAAGCCGAACGCGGGGACAGGCGATTTCGTCTCCTTCACGAAATCGTAGCGCCATCGTTCCTTTCCGGTGGCCGCATCGAGACATACCAGCAGATCGCGAATGCCGCCGACGAAAACCGATTCGCCGTCGCAGGCCGGCGTGGAGCGGATCCAGTCCCCATTCGCCTTGGCGAAGAAGGGAACGGATAGAGAGCCTTCCCAGGACGCTTCCCAGAGTTGCTTGCCCGTCTTGCGATCAAGCGCCCGCACGACCTCGACCTTGCGGTCCTTCGTTTCGCCGACGAAGACCTTGTCGCCCATTACTAGCGGCCCGGGATAACCTGGGCCCAGCGGCTTCGTCCAGATTTCCTTGAAGTTGTCCGTTTTCAATCGCTCCGGCCAGCGACCGTTGCGGACGAATCCGTCGCGCGTCGGACCTCGCCATTGCGGCCAATCGGATTCCGCGATCTGCTGAGCGTATCCTACGGACGCGGCATGAAGCACGAGGAAAGCAGCAAGGAATAGTCGCATGAACGGAACCTCCGAAATGTTTCGCCATTCATAGTCGCCGCCTAGGCGTTTTCCATGCCTAGATCGAAAAAGGAAGGCAGACCTGAGTCTGCCCTCCTCGTTGCCAACAACACCCGCCCTAGACGATTACTGCGTCAACAACTTCTGGTACAGCTTGCCGATCTCTTCGATCACCTCGACCGGAACCAGAAGTTGAATCTCCGTCGTGGTCGCGGTCGCTCGGCCCGCGATGCCGATCGGCGGGGTTTGACCCACGGCGGGAATCGGCAGTTCTTGACCGAAATCCTTGGCGACGGCACGCACCAGTTCCGCGGTCTCCTTCGGGCTCCACAGGATCGTGAAGAACGGATCGGCAACCAGGTTCTTCAGCGTCTTTTCGTTGATGCCCTCCGTGCGAAGTTGCTTCTCCGACGCGAAGCTTTCGACGATCCCCTTCATCTTGGACGCCGGCAGGTAGCTGAAGATCACGGTCTGCGGATCGGCCGCCGCCATCGTGACCGTCATCTTCGTTCCGGACCCGAACATTTTTTCCAGCATCATCTCGGCATTCGGATCGTTGTTGCCTTGAAGGACCGCCTTCATATCCATCGTCACTTCGACTGCGTCTTTGCCGGCAACCTTCACTGGCTTCGCTTCGCCCTGCGTCTTCATGATCTTGTCGAGTTTCTTCACCGACTCGGAATAGCGCTTGAGATAGTCGGCCGAGTCCTTGACCCGCATGACGCCGACCGTGGCTCCAAAGAGCGGCTCACCTTGTTTCGGCATCCGCAACGCGATACTCATGGTGTCCATGCCGGACATCATGTCGACATAAGTTTGTTGAAGTTCTTTCGCTTCGGCGTCGCTGAGCTTGTAGGCTTCCTTGCTGGCCTCGAGGCTGAAACCCATCAGCGACTTCATCGTGTCCGGCGAAAACATGCCGCCGAAGGCAAACACATAAGGTCCGGCGGGAAGGCCCGCGAGCGGATGTTCTTTCGTGCGTTGCTTGCCCCAGGCGGCGAAGCGGCCCTTTTCGCTGTAGCCCACATGCACCGTGGCGCCGGCATTCAGCGCCTCGTCGATGCGGACGCCCAAAGCGGCGTGGGTCATCTCTTCGCCCGCCGACTTGGCGAAACTCCGGGCCCAATCCAGTTGCGCCTTGACGACCTTGGCCTGCTCTTCCGGCACGCCGGGCAGTTCATCGGGGATTTTCTCGACCGCCATCTTCGCGCCGAACTTCAGCGTCTTTTCGAGCACGACGACCGCGAAGTCCTGCGTCTTCAGCCATCCTTCGACGGCGGAAATCTTGCTGGTCACGTTCTTGTCGTTCTTAAGAACCTTGACGAGAAGATGCTGATGTTGAGCTGGAGTCGCGAAGGCGTAGTTCCCCTTCTTGGCGACCAGCATTTCCTTGCCGCCGACGATCTGGAAGGAACTGACGCCGCCTTCGGTTTCCTTGGCCTTCACGGAGGCAAGCAATTCCTTGTAGTCGGTCACCGGAATGATGGCCATGGCCCCGGGAGCTTCGCCGTCCCCTACATACGCCGCCAACGCGGCGGAACCATGGACGTCCACGCCCTTGCCGATGCCGAGCATCTTGCCGGCGAGATCGAGGAAGCTGACGGCAGGCGCATTCAGCTTTTGAGCCAGCGCGGAGGCCTTCTTGTCGAGGTCGCTCAATTTGGCGACCACGGCGAAGGCGTCGGCGTCGTCGGGCACGGCTTTCAGCACGTCGATCGCCTGTCCGCGAACCGAGGCGGCGGCCGCGGCGACCCACAGCAGGGTCCACATCCACATTCGTTCGAATTTCATGAGTTGCTTCTCTCAACGAGGATCGGGTTTCGCCATATGGGGGAAACATCGGAATTGTAGGCGGCCGACGAACGTTCGCCAGGCGAAACGGTCACGCGCCGCGAGATGCGACGCCATCGAGTAATTCGCGGACGAAGGTGGAAAGTTTCGCGGCGCTGAATGGTTTTTGCAGAAAATTCGTCTCCGCCTTCAGGACGCCGTGGCGAAATACCGCGTCGTCCGCGTATCCGCTCATGAACAGAATCTTCATTTCAGGCCGATGCGGCCGCAACCAGTCCGCCAGTTGTCGGCCGCTCACCCGCGGCATCACGACGTCGGTCAGCAGAAGGTGGATCGTGCCGTGATATTGCTGCGAAACGCCGATCGCATCGGCCCCGTCGCGTGCTTCGAGAACGGTATAGCCGCACGCTCGCAACGCCTGGGCCGCCATGGCGCGGACGCCGTCTTCGTCCTCGGCGAGCAGGATGGTCTCGGAGCCCGTTCGCGTGGGCGGCAAGTCGAGGCTAGGACTTTTAGTAACCGCCCGTTCATCGACGCGGGGAAGCAGGATGCGGAAGGTGGTGCCCCGTCCTACGGTACTTTCGACCGCGATGTGCCCGCCGCTTTGGCGAATGGAGCCGTAGACCATCGCCAGCCCAAGCCCGGTCCCCTTCCCTTGCTCTTTCGTGGTGAAGAACGGCTCGAAGACGTGGGACTTCGCGGCCTCATCCATGCCGGTCCCCGTATCGCTGACCGTCAACATGACGTATTCGCCCGGCACGACTTCCGCGTGCGTCCGGGCGAAGGTGTCGTCCACCGTCGAGTTCTTGGTTTCCAGACAGAGCTTGCCGCCCGTCGGCATCGCGTCGCGAGCATTGACGGCAAGATTGAGCAGCACCTGCGAAAACAGCGGCGGATCGGCGCGGACGGTTCCCAAATCATTCGCAATTTCGACTATCAACTCGATGTCGTCACCGATCAGACGGCGAAGCAGCTCTTCCGACTCTCGAATCAACTTGTTGAGGTTCACCGGTTGCGGCGCGAGGATCTGCTTGCGGCTGAACGCGAGCAATTGCCGCGTCAGCGCCGTTGCCCGTTCGGAGGCCTTGTTCATTTCGCGCACCATTTCATGCGCGAATTCGTGAGGCGGCAGCTGGCGAATCAGCATCTCGCCATAACCGCCGATCACCGTCAGCAGGTTGTTGAAGTCATGAGCGATCCCGCCCGCGAGACGGCCGACCGCCTCCATCTTCTGCGATTGCCGAAGTTGCTCCTCGAGATGCCGGCGCTCGGTGGCGTCGCGCAGAATCAGCAGATGCTGACCCGGAAGGAAGTTCGCAGTCGCCACGAACTCGACGTCGCGAGGCGGTTGCTTTCCACGCTTGATCCGCCATTCGCCCGACATGCGCCCCTGTCCCAAGAACAAGGCCCACGTGCCGGCGAGGTCTTCCCCTCCTTCAATCGAATCCGCAATCGCGCGGCCGCCAAGCTGATCGCTCGGCATATCGAACAGGAGGCAGGCTGCGGGATTGACGTCGCATATCCGGGCTTTGTCGTCCGCGATCAGCAACGCATCGCGGGCCCCCTCGAAGAGCGCACTTAGTTGCCGTTCGCGTTCCTGAAGGATTTCGTCCGCTCGCTTTCGATCCGTGATGTTGCGAACGCTGCCGACGATCGCCCCCGCATGCCCATCGTTCGCGGCGACCTGCACGCGGCTGTCGCTGAGCCAGCGATACTCGCCGTCCCGATGGCGAGCGCGATACTCCACGACCGAAGCAAAACGTTTCTCGACCCGTCCGGCCTGCAAATGCTCCAAGTGCTCTTGGAGGACGAGAATGTCGGCCGGGTGCAACAGCGAGACCATGAAGCCGAGTCCGCCGGCGACCAGATCCTCCGCTTCGTATCCCAGAATGTCGCGGCAAGCGGGGCTCACGTAGTCGTACGTCTGCGAGCCCAGATTGAGCCGATAAATCATATCTCGCGACGATTCGAGTACGGAGCGAAAGCGCTGCTCGCTTTCGCGCAAATTCTGCTCGGCGCCGCGCAATCTCAGAAGCGCGTTGACGTGTGCCAGCAATTCCCGCGGCTGCACCGGCTTCGTGAGATAGAGGTCCGCGCCCCCTTCCAGACCGCGGACGCGATCGTCGCTGCTGACGAAATGGCCCGAAAGCTGAATGACGGGAATCGTGGACGCAGAAGAATTCGTCTTGATCGCACTGCAAACGTCGTGGCCGCTCATATCCGGCAGGCCGATGTCCAACAGCACCAGGTCGACGCCTTGCGCGACAAGCCGCAGGCCTTCCGTTCCGGTTCCGGCTTCCATGACGGAGAACCCTTCGGATTGAAGGATCCAACTCAGGCTAAGCCGATTGTCCGGATCGTCGTCGATAAGGAGGATGGCGCCGCGAGTCCCTCGCATTCCAGGCTCCGGGCGAAAGCTGCTGCGTCTGGCGGTATAATCGTGCCGCGCGTATTCGAGCAAGCGGCTTCCTGCCTGGTCGTCATGGGAACGCCCGCCACGATGGGAACGCCCCCCAACGATGGGAACGAACCGTACAACCCGCCAGGGTTGAATGCAAATCATGTGCCGCTATTGCATTAGCCGCTAAATCGCCCATTCGTTCTGAAGACTTTGGCTCAATGCCAGAGAACGCTTGCCATGCGTGCTGCCCAGCAAATGCCGCATCTCCAATTACGACCCGGTGTACGCCGTCGACGACCGCGATGCGGCGACGATGGCTTCCGCCGACTGCTGCACCGCGCTTTGCGAACTTTGTCCGCGCACCGAAAGCAGCGAGGTCGGCGTTCCCGCTCCGTAGCCGCGCATCGGGTTGTTCCAAACGATCTGCCCCGTGAGCGGATCGAGGCAATAGATGTAGCCGTTGGTCGAGACGATCAATCGATCGCCGTCCAGCAGCAGCGTGACGTAGCCGGATTTCATTTCGTTGTTGGACCAAACGATTTCGCCCGAATCGCGATCAAGGGCCACGCAGTAGCCGTTCAGGCCGATAAAAACCAGCTGGTCGATGGTCATTGCATGTCTCCTGAAGAGGTGCCTGCTGGGTAGTTCGCTCGCCACGGCCTTGCATTGGAAGTCGGAAACATCGTAACGTGCGGCAATCGGCGGGCAAAACGAATACACTCACATCACCTTGTTCGGCAGGCATCCGTTTCGGCGGGCGCCAAAAGAGACCGTCGGCGGAACACGTCCAAACTTTTTGCTCGGCATCTCGTCTTTTCGGTGGCGTATGACCCAGCAGGTCCCAGCCCGGGTGGCGTCCGTTGATTCGAACGGCGAGACGCATGCGTCTTCGGCTGAGGACTTGGTGCGTCTGTTCAACGACTTGCGCGATGAACTGATCGGCACGCTGACCTATGTGCTGGGAAACCGCGAGGACGCTCGCGACGCGGCCCAGGAATCCTTTGTGAAGTGCTGGAACGCTCGGGAGCAAGTGCCGGGCGTGGCCAATCTCAAGGCCTGGATTTTCCGCGTCTGCTTCAACACGGCCAAGGACATGCAACGCAGCGCCTGGCATCGCCGGGCCAAGCCTTTGCAAGCGGAGCAGCACGTCATGGTCGCACGGGAGTCTGCACCCATGGTCGCACTCGAACGAACGGAATCGCTCGAACGCCTTCGCGTCGCCATCCTCGATCTTCGCGAGGAGGAGAAGGAGGTCTTTCTCCTGCGGCAGAACGGCGACTTGACCTACGACGAAATCGCGCTCATGCGCGGCTGTCCGGTAAGCACGATCAAAACGCAAATGCGCGCCGCCATCGAGAAACTGCGGCGCGTGCTGAATTAGCTTTCAGCGGTCAGCAATCAGCGGTCAGCTCGGCAATGACGGCACTCGTCTCTTGCTGAGAGCTCACCGCTGAAAGCTGACGGCTATAAGGGGGAATGTCGATGTTCGACTGCAACCGGTCGCAAGGAAGCCTGCTCGCTTATCTGTTCGATTTGCTGGAGCCCGACGAGGCTCGGCAGGTCGAGGGGCATCTTGCCGAATGCGCGGAATGCCGCGGCAAGCTGGATGAAGCGAAGGGGGCGAAATCCCTGATCGCACAGGCGGCGAAGTCGTCGGCTCCCGAAGTCCGCTTCCAGGCCCCAGTCGCAACTCGGCCCCGCGTGGTCGAGCCGACGCAACCGAGGCAGCGTCCTGCGGTTCCCGGCAAGAGCGGGGCAGGGTGGAAGTGGGCGGTTGCGGCTTGCGTTGGGCTGATGGTGCTCGGTCTCGGCGCCATTGGCGGCGTCACTTGGTTCGCACATAGCCGCGAAGCTCAGCATGCGCAGGCGCGGGCTCAGGATCTGGCGGCCCAGCAGCGCGAAGCGGATGACCGCGCCCGCAAGGACCGTGAAAAAAACCAGGAAGAGATTCGGGCGATCCAGGAGCAGATCAATCGGCTCGTGGGCGATTGGAATCGCGAGCGGACGAAAACCGAGAAGGTCGTCCAGCAGCAAGACGCGCAGTTCCGCATCACGGCCCCGCAGAGCGTGCAGGCCGGGGCGAAGAACGAGTTCGCCATCGAGATGCGCCGGCAGGGGAAGGGGCCGAAGAAGGCGGAGGTGCAGATCGTCGATGAGAAGTCGAAGAAAGTGTTGCTCAGCAAACCCTTCGACACCGATAAGGTTCAACTCGATTTGCCGCAGGACGTGGAGATCAAGCCAGGGATGAACCTGGCGCTGGTCATTCACACCGAGGGGCAGGACGGCATGCCCGCGCAGGTTCGCGAGCATCTCGCGTTGGTCGTTCCCGAATACATGACGCACCTCGCAACCGATCGCCCCATGTATCGCCCCGGCGAGACGGTTCGTTTCCGCTCGCTGACGCTCGACCGCTTCACGCTGAAGCCGACTGCGGAAGATCTGAAGGTCACGTTCGTGATCGCCGCTCCCAATGGGCAGGAACTCTTCAAGCAGGAATCGGGCCTGAAGCCGGCTTCGCAAGACGAACACGCTGCGATGGGTGGTCGCGGTGGTCCGCCCATGGTTCCGGAACTGCAGCCCGCGGGCAAAAACATCGAAGGCCCGGACAGTAAGCCGGTCGTCGGCATCGCGTCGGGGCAGTTCATGCTGCCGCCGGAAGTTCCGGGCGGGCAATATGTCCTCCACATCAAAGAAGCGAGCGATCGGTTCCCGGCGGAAAAACGGCCCTTCCTCGTCAACGTCTGGCAGACGCCGCGCTTCAACAAGGAACTCGATTTCAGCCGCAGCTCGTTCGGCCCCGGCGAGAAAGTCGGCGCCCAACTCAAGATCGCCCGTGTGGAAGGCGGGGCGTTGCCTGCTCAACTTCAGGTTCAGGCGAAGGCGAATGTGGACGGCAAAGAAGTCTACTCCGGCCTGCTCCCCGTGTCCGCGGAGGGGCGTGTCGAAGTCTCGTTCGCGCTGCCCAAGGCGGACCAAATGGAACGGGGCAGCGGCTCGCTGTCCCTCAAAATCCTCGACCCAGCCGGCGTGGAAACGATCGTTCGGCCGATTCCCATCCTGCTCAAGAAACTGTTCGTCGATTTCTTCCCCGAAGGAGGCGAACTGGTTCAGGGCGTGCCCAATCGCGTCTACTTCTCCGCGAAGACCGCCATCGGCAAACCGGCCGATCTGCTCGCGAAGTTGGTGGACGATCAAGGCAAATCGGTCGTCGAGAAAATCGAAACGCTCACCGATGCGAAAGAACCCGGCATCAATCAAGGCATGGGCCGATTCGAGTTCACCCCGGAAAAGGGCCGCATCTACGAGTTGAAGATCGAAAGCCCGGCGAAGACCGAGGGGAAGCATCGCTTGCCCGAGGCGAAGGCCGAAGGCGTGGCCATGCGGATTCCCGACGCAGTTGTCGGCGAATCGTTCGAGGTCGAGATTCGCAATGTCGGCAAACAACGCAACCTGCTCGTCGGCGCCTACTGCCGAGGCCGTCTGCTCGACCATGTGCAGGCGACGGTGGAGGACGGCAAAACCGAGAAGGTGACGCTGCGGACTACGCCGAACATCACGGGCGTGTATCGCGTGACCGTCTTCGAGCGAACCACAGAAAACGGCGTTGCGAAGTTCACCCCGCTTTCCGAACGGCTGACTTGCCGCAAAGGGACGGAGAAAATCCATTTCGCGATCGAGGCCGATAAGCAGACCTACCTGCCCGGCCAAACCGCGAAGATCACGATTCACGCCAAGTCGGCGAAGAAGGAAGCGGTCCCCGCGATCGCCCTGGTTTCCGTCGTCGATCTCAGCGTCTTCAAGCTGGCGGACGACAAGACGCTTCGCTCGATGCCGACCAGCTTCCTGCTGACGAGCGAGATCCAGAAGCCCGACGATCTGGAAAACGTCGATGTGCTGCTGGGCGATCATGCCAAGGCGGGCGAGGCGGTTGATCTGTTGCTCGGCACGCAGGGCTGGCGCCGGTTCGCGGAGCAAACGCCTGCGAAGTTCCGCAAGGATCACCCGGTGGAAGCGCCGCGCTTGGCGATGGCTCCGCCGCGGGCAATCGAGACGGCTCAGCGAGCGATCTCCGAAAAGATCGATCAGGGCTTTGCGACTCAATTCGTCGAGATGCAAAAGCAACTTGCGACCGAGGAGAACAAGGCGGCCGATGTGCAGCAAGCAGCGGTTCAGGCTCAGGCGATGGCCGCCATGGCGCGGGATGCCGAACAGCAAGCCCGCATGGCCCAGGTCCGACTCAGCACCTTCATCGAGAGGATGATCGTATTCTCGATCGGGCTCGCGTTGTTCTTCGCCTTCGTGGGCGGAATCCTGCTGCTCGTCTTCGGCATGCTTCGCCAACGCGACGGCCGTCCCGCCGCGCTGCATCTGGCTTTCGGCGGCGGCATGCTCGGCATGTTGTTCCTCGCCGTCCCCCTGGTTCTTTTCACCGCAGCGGTCAGCGTGCGACACGAAGCGGGCGTTGCGATGCAAGCCGCGGAGCGTGCGGAAGCAGAGCATATGGCCAAGGACATGGCGAACATGCCGCCTCCCATGGCGATCGATCAACTTCAGCCCGGCATCGGTGGCCCCCCCAATTTCGGCGCCGGTGGCGGAATGGGCGGCGGCGTGCCGGGTCAACCGGGGGTTGCGAATCCCGTCTTCCCAGTTGGAGTCGCCGTTCCGGTTGCTCCCCAGCCCGTGATGCAGCCCCAATTCGCACCCCCCGGCGTGCCGATGATCGTTCCCGCCGCCCAGCCGATGCCGGCCCCGATGCCCGGACCTGGCGGCATGCCTGGCATGCCTCCGCCGCAGTTTGGCGGCGACGGTCTGGCCCGACCTCCTCAGGCCCCGGGGATCATGGCGCCGCAAGAACCGATGGTGGCGCCGGCCATCGGCGTTGCGCCGATGCCTGGCGGCTTCGGCGGCGCGGGAATGGCGTTCCCGGGTGGTCCGATGGGCGATATCGGCCCCGGCTTCTTCGACGAAGCGACGCTTCGCCGGCAGGGCCGATTCCGTCAGCTCATTCAGGCGCGTCTTGGCCGCGACGTCAATGTGCCGCTCGAACTGCCGCCCTCGGTTGTCCGTGTCTACGCACACAAAACCGAGGAGGTGAAGGAAGATGTAATTGGCGGGGCTGCGGGCGTGCCCGTGCAGGTTCGCAGCGATTTCGCCGAGACGCTCTACTGGAATCCCGTCGTCGTCTTCGACAAGGACGGAAAAGCCGAAGTGACGTTCGATCTTTCCGAGTCGATCACTCGCTTCCAAGTGACGGTGGCCGGTCACTCTCTCATGGGGCAACTCGGTCAGGACAAGCTCGAAATCGTCTCCAAGCTGCCGTTCAGTCTGGACCCGAAGACTCCGTTCGAAGTGACGGCCAGCGATCGGATCGTCGTCCCCGTCACGATCACGAACGAAACGGATCGCGAAGGGATTGTCGCCCTGAAGACGACCCTCACCGGTCTTCGCCTGAAGGACGAGGCCCCGGCTCCTCCCTTCGGCATCGATCTGCCGCCGGGAGTGCCGCCCGCGGGTCCGATGGATCGTTACTTCGAGGTGGCGGTCGCAGCGAAGAATCGCGTGCAGCAGCCGATCGAACTGATCCCCGATGGGGGAGCCGCGATGGCGAAGCTCCGGATCCATGGGCGATTCGATCAAGGCGGTCAGGACAGCGTGGAACGCAGCTTCCGCATCGTGCCTGACGGATTGCCGCGCTCGGGCAGCAACAGCGGCATGTTGGAGAAGTTCGCGGAGACCACCATCGACCTCAACGAAGCGTGGATCTCCGGCACGCTCGCGGCCAAGATCGAAGTCTTCCCCTCCACGCTCGCTCAAATCCAAAGCGGCATGGAAGCGATGCTCCAGGAACCAGGCGGTTGCTTCGAGCAGTCGTCGTCCAGCAACTATCCGAACGTGATGATCCTGAGCTACCTCAAGGAAATCGACACGATTCGGCCCGACGTCGAGAAACGTGCCCGCGATCTGTTGGGTCGCGGATATCAGCAACTGACGTCGTTCGAGTGCATCGAACCGGCCACCGGCAAGATCAAACGCGGCTACGAGTGGTTCGGCCAAACAGCCCCGCCTCACGAAGCGCTCACCGCCTACGGCCTGTTGCAGTTCAAGGACATGGCGAAGGTCCACCCCGTCGATCAGGCGATGGTGGAACGCACGAAGAAATACCTGCTCGCCCAGCGTGACGGCAAGGGGGGCTTCAAGCGAAATCCCCAGGCTCTCGACAGCTTCGGCCGGGCTCCGGATCACATCACTAACGCCTACATCGTCTGGTCGCTGACCGAAGCGGACGTCGAAGAGAATCTGGATGCGGAGCTGAAGGCGCTCTACGTCCAGGCGACCAAGCAGCATGCGAAGGATCCCTACTTCGTGTCGCTTGTCGGGATCGCTCATCTGAACCGAGGCCAGAGCACGGAAGGCCTCGAACTGATGAAGCAGGCGAAAGGTCTCCAGACGGAAAAGGGGAATCTGCCTGGCGCCAAGACCAGCATCACCGGTTCGATGGGCGTGAGCCTCGAGGTGGAAACGACGGCCCTCGCCATGCTCGGTTGGGTGAAGGCGAATCGGCCGGAGGAATTCCAGGCTTCGATTCAAAAGGCGATGCAGTGGATGTCGAGCCAACGCCAAGGCGGCGGGTTCGGCCAAACGCAATCGACGATCCTCGCCCTGAAGGCCCTCGTCGCCCATGCCAAGGCGAGCCGCAAGACGACGGAATCGGGCGCGTTGATCGTGGTCGTCGAGGCTGAAGGCGGCCAGCCGCTGACGTTCACGAAGACGTTTTCCGCCGGCGCCGTCGATCCGCTCGAAGTGTCGATTCCGACCAACGCCCTGAAGAAGGGGAAGAACCGCCTGAAAATGGAACTCACCGGCAAGAACGCATTCCCCTTCTCGGCCACTTGGAACTACCGCATCGACCGTCCCGCGAACCCGGCCAACGTCCCGGTCAAGATGACCGCGAAGCTCGACCGCGAGAAGCTGCATGAAGGGGACACGGTGAAGATGAACGTCCGGGTGACCAACACGACGGATAAGGGACACGGCATGGCCGTCGCGATCGTCGGCATCCCCGCCGGGCTTGCGTTGCCGGAGAATCACGAGCAACTGAAGAACCTTTCCAAGCTCCGCGACGGCGGGACGAAGGAAGGGGAAATCAGCTACTACGAGGTCCGCGGCCGCGAGCTGGTTCTCTACTGGCGTCAGCTCGCGCCCAACGCCGACATTCAGCTCGATCTCGATTTGGTCTGCCGTCTCCCCGGCGAATACAAGGGCCCGGCAAGCCGGTCGTACCTCTACTATCAGCCGGAGCTGAAGTACTGGATCGAGCCCGTGACGGCGAAGATCGAGCCGTAAGGTTTGCTGCGTCATCCGGCGAGCAGCCGCTGTTAGGCGGCTGGTAGAGCGTCCGCACAAGTCTCGTGATCCTAGACGGAGCGTGGAAAAAACCGTCTGCGCGTCAAGAGACTTTTGCGGGCGCTCTACCAGCCGCCTAACAGCGGCTGCTCGCCGTTCGCCTGCATTGCCCATCTTTTCCGCGGTTGATCCGTCCCAGCGGTTCTGGTACTTGGTCCGCTTGGTTTGAGACGCTGTCGCGCCGATGGATTGGCGGGCGTCTCAACTCCTGTTGGGCGACACCATGGACGGACTCCGCCGCTTCGCCTTGTTTGCCTCGTTTGCCGCCATTCTCTCGCCCGCGATCGCCGCGGCTCAGCCGAAGGTGGAGCCGAAGAAGCTCCCGTCGCTGTCGTTGACGACTCCAGCGGAACGACCGTCGCTGCTTGAGAAGATGAACAAGCTCGATCCAAACGGCCAGTGCCGCGAGGAGAAGCTGCGTTCGCCGCGTGAGATGATGAAGACGTTTTTCTTCGCCGTCGCGCTCTACGATGCTTTCCCTGGCATGATCGAGGACGCGTTGCTTTGCCTGGAACTTGACCGCGAGCAACTGCAAGGCGGCGAAGGAACGCAACTGGCCATCGAACTCGAAGCCCTGCTTCGCGATCTCGAAATACCGCTCATCAGCGTGCCCGAGGCCGTCGATGCCCACGAACGCCGGGTCGTGATTCACGAAACGCCGACGGCGCGGATCGCCGTGCAGCAGGACGAGACGGGAGCCTGGCAATTCGAGCGCGACACGCTGCGGCGAGTGCCGGCCATGCGAAAGGCGTTGCTCGAAAAGCTGAAACCCGCAGCCGACAAGAACGTCTGGCGCGAAGGCTTCTCGAACCCGCGCGAAACCATGAGGCAATTCGTGCTCGATTCGCTCAACGGCGACTTTTACAGCGCCGCTCGAGCCCTGGATCTCAGTTCGTTCAGCAACGACCAGCGCACGCAAAAAGGCCCCGTGCTCGCCCAGCAATTGGCATTCGTGATTCAGCACCGAGGTTACGTGTTCTTCGCGGAAATGCCCACGCAGCCCCCGGGAACGATGTACACGTGGCATGCCGACCGCGTGGGCCGCATTGCGCTGGAAAAAGTGCGCCAGCCGGACGGCAAAGACGCCTGGCTGTTCAGCCGCAAGACGGTCACGAAGCTGGACCGCATGTACGAAGCCGCCAAGGAGCAACCGGTCGATTCGCGTTACGAGCGGATGGGAATCATCGTGCCGCCGTTGCCCGCGGTCGGCATCTCCGTGATGAAGCAGAAACGGCATGAGAACGTGCCGCCTCACCTGGCCTCGCCGCGCTCCGTGCTGAAGGGGTTTTTCCGCGCCATGGATGGGGCCGAATCGAAGGATTCGCGAATCGTCGAAGCGCTCGAGTTCATGGATCTCCGCAGCATTCCCGCGACCGATCGCGTCGCGCTGGGGCCGAAGCTCGCGCAGAAGCTCGAGGCGGTTCTTCGCAAGGTGCGTCTCGATCTGAGCGCGGTCCCCGACGACTGGAACGCGGCTCCCTACAACGTCGGCGATGCGACAACGCCCATCGAGATCGTTCGCCAATACGACGGCTGCTGGCGCTTCAGCGATGCGACGGTGGCGCGCGCGCAAGCTGCGTTCGATCAGATCGCCGCGAAAGAGCGGAGCGACAAGGACCGCACCTATCGCCTGGAAAGCGCACGGGATGCGGTCGTCACCTTCTTGAATGCCGTCAACGCCTCGGATTATGAGCAGGCGGCGAACTGCCTCGATCTGCACTGGCTCCCCACCGCGGCCCGCGACGAGATCGGAGCCTCGCTCGCCTACAAGCTGAAGTACTCGCTCGACCGGCTCGGTCGTCTCTATGTGCAGGAAATTCCGGATGAGCCGAACGGAGCGCGTTTCATCGCCTATCGGGGCGATTTCGGCCGAATCGTGCTTTCCCGCAAGACCGATGATCCGGGCAAAGGCACATGGCTTTTCACGCCCGATACCGTGAAGCAAATCGATCCCATCTTCCGCGCCGTCATGCGGCAGACGGTGGAGGAATCCATCCAGAGCGAGAAGGGCGTGCTACGCGATGCTTCGTTCTACCATGCCCCCGGCGTCTGGCTCCGTCTGAAGCTGCCTGACTTTCTCCAGGTTCGGGCGGGCTGGCTGGAGATTTATCAGTGGATCGGGTTGGCTGCCGCCGCCTTCGCGAGCGGCTTGACGGCGTGGCTTGTGATGAAGCTGCTGCACCGAGCCGTCGGCGGCGTGCTCGCGATGAGCGGGTCGAATCTGACGTTGGCGTTCGTCGCCTCCAAGTTCCTGCCCTTCACCTGGGTGGCGGCCGTGTGGCTGTTTTTCCAAGGATGCGTGACGCTCGACCTGCCGCTCGGTTTGCTCGAAACCGTTCTGCCGGCTCGCAAGTTCGTGATGTCGATCCTGATCGGCTGGCTCACGGGCCGCATGGTCGATTTCGTGACCGCCGTTTCGACGAACAGCGAACTCTTGCAAAAGCATCGCAGCCTCAGCGACCTGGTCGTGCCCGTGACGATGCGGATCGTGAAGACGGTCGTTTGGCTCCTGGTCGCAACCTACATGGTTTTCCAAGTCGGCGAAGGGCAGCTCGTCGGCCAGTTCCTCACCGGTCTGGGCGTCCTCGGCCTCGGCGCCTCGCTGGCGGCTCAGGATGCGCTGAAGAGCTTCTTCGGCACGCTCCTCCTTATCGGCGAACGGACGTTCAAGATCGGCGACCGAATCCTCGTGGACGGCAAGGAGGGCGTGGTCGAGGCCGTCGGCTTCCGCGTCACCGAGATGCGGACGCCGGAAGGCTCGTTGCTGACGATCCCGAACTCGATGCTCGCGTCCGCATCGATCGATAATCAAGGCGCCCGTGCGTTTCGCCGAATCAAAACGTCGTTCCTCGTCGCGGCCGATGCGCCCTTGGCTTCGCTGACGCAGATGCGCGATCAGCTCCACGCATGGCTCTCCACGGACGCGCTGATCCGCAAGGAATGGCTCGATATCCACGTCCATCAGATCACCGACAAGGGGATCGAGATTGCCGTCAACCTGACGCTGAACAGTCCGGTAAAGGCGGATGAGAATCGTTTGCGCCAGGACTTCCACTACGAGGTGCTTCGCGTGGCGGAGTCGCTCGGCCTTACCATGTCGGGAGCGCCGCGCAAGGCGGCCCCCGCACCGCGGCTCGCTGCTTGATGAACCTCGTCAGCCCCTTTGTCTAGAATGGAGGCGTCGGCTTGGGCCGGCGCCTCTTTGCTTGGAGCGTTCATGTTTTCGCAGACCGTGGAATACGCGCTACGCGCCGTGGTGCACCTCGCCAGCGATTCCCCGGCTGCCAAAACCACGGAAGAGATCGCCCGTGCGACGCTTGTTCCCCAGGCCTATCTCGCGAAAGTGCTGCAAAGCCTCGTGCAAGCCGGCGTGCTCCGTTCGCAACGCGGCATCGGCGGCGGCATCGCGCTGGCGAAAACGCCAAGCGAATTGACCATCCTCGAAGTCGTGAACGCCGTCGATCCGATCCGCCGCATCAAGACGTGCCCCCTCGGATTGCCGACGCACGGCTCGACGCTCTGCCCGCTGCATCGCCGGCTCGACGATTCGCTCGCCGCCGTGGAGTCCGCCTTCGCCAGCACGACGCTGCAGGAAATCCTCGATGAACCCACCTCCAGCAAGCCCCTCTGCGAAGTGCCGCTGAAAGTGAAGCGGTAACGTGGCGAGCAGCCGCTGTTAGGCGGCTGGTACAGCCGACTTGCAAGTCTCTTAACGCAAGTTCCGAGGTTTCGTACCGAAAAAGCGCGACGCGACTTGCAAGTTCGCTGTACCAGCCGCCTAACAGCGGCTGCTCGCCGATCTCCTGACGACATTCGAGTCACGGCACGCGCGTCGTCCACAGCACTGCCAGGCACGCAATCCCCGCGAAGAACAGGAACGTGCCCACCCACCCGTCGCGACGGCCGGGGATGGTCTCCGCCAGAAAGCCGAGCACGCTGCCGCATGCGGCCAACATGGCGAAAAGCACGCCGAGCAGAATGAAGCCGACGCGAAGCAAAACGGGATGGGCGAAGAAGTACGCGGACCATCCGGGGATGTAAAGCAACGCCGCCGTTCCCAGCAACAGGGCCACGGCGCCCACCAGGAACCAGAACGAAGACGCGGCCAAGGGGTGACGTTCGTGCATGCCGTCATTTTCCGTCGAAGACAGCCGACCGCTCAAGCGAAAAGTGGGCGTCGCCATGACGATCCGCAAAATCGGAAAATTCGCCCTAACCGATTTGACCGTCCCGCGATCGTATTCCACATTTGGGTTGTCGACGGTCCTGTCGTCGAAACCATCTAGCACGAAGACGGCGCCGGCCGTCCTCGAAAAAGGCAAACCCGTCGTGAGGCGGGGACGCAAAGCTATGGGCTCTTGGCCGTCCCGAAGGGGGGGACGGTTTAAGGCTGCCAGGCTACCGAAGGGATGGACGGGACCCAAAGATAGTCTTGGCACTCCCCGGCTTCCGCAAGGAAGCCGGGGAATACTCTCATGCGCCGATACTTCAAAGCCCAGGGGCGACCGTAGGGAGCTCCTGGGTTTCAGACCGAAATCATGTTGCACTTCCGACACTCCGATCCCCGGAGTTCGCTGCGCTCGCCCCTGGGCTTGAAAACTGCTTTCCCTTGCCTCCTAGCTTGCCTCGTCCGACAAATCGTTACGCGCGATACAAGCGTTACTACCGCGACTTCCCGCAATTTCGTCAACTTCGGCATCCTCGTTGTCCGAAGAAAAGAGAGCCGGGCTTGGACTGTCCAGGCTAAGCCGGCGTCGTTGGACGAGGGATTCATGAACCTCCGCATCCTGCTTGCCACGTTTGCCATCCTGCTGCCGTTGGGCAATGCCCGGGCGCAGACGCAGGGGTACGCGCCTCTTTCGCCGAACGCGACCATCGTGCAGGATGAAGGCGGCGTCGCCTCCGTCGGCAACGGCGCCTGCCGTCGGCCGCTTGTGGGCGGAGGAGGAACCTGTGCCAGCTGCGATTCGCCCGTCGGCGGCAACGCGGCCATCGGCACCGAACTCATCTGGCGAAACGGCGCCTCATTCGTGTTCGGCAACCAGCGCTTGGGCCGCGAACTGGGCACGGGCTTCACGACGGAGATCATCGCCCGCACGCTCTTCTACTCGCAGGACTACCGCGAAGCGTTCATCGTCGACCTCGGCGTGGGCGATACCTACAACCCGGCTCGCAGCGGCGCACGCACGCCGACCGTTCTCAATATCCTTCAGCCCAATTCACGCACCGGCGCCGCGACGCGGATGAACATTCCCGTGACGGTGAAGAACTACAACCGCTCCTACCTCAGCTACGGCGTCGGCAAGCAATGGTTCCTCTGGAACGACGCACTGACCGTGGGCGACAACTTCCGCGTCGGCGTCGATATCGGCGGCCGATGGGGCAGCTCGAGCGCTCGGTTCAACGAGATCCGCCATCGCACGGACACGATCGACGGCTTGTACATCGGCGGCGATGCGAAATGGGAAACGCCGACTCGCTTCGGCATGTTCTCCGTCGGCGTGCGAACCGAATGGACCTACACCTGGACCGAAATCCTCCAGGCGCCTTCCGACATGCAAGAAATCAACCTGCTGCTATCGCTGGGCGTGCGCTACTAAGTCTTTTCTAGAGTGGTCCTCACGCTCCGCGTGAGGTGAGCCGCGATGCAAGGTCAGTCGCCAACTGCTTTCGTGGCGCCAAGTTTATTCAACTTGTCGGATGTGTTTTCGGAGAGTTTTCGAACCAGTTAGATGAACATGTTTCATGTTTCCACGATTCGTCGGTCCTTGCATCGCCGCTGACCTCACGCGGAGCGTGAGGACCACTCTGGGGAAGCAGGAACTTACTCGATCGCTTCGCGCAAATCCTTTCGCAAGTCTTCCACATCCTCGATGCCGACGCTCAGGCGAATGAGGCCGTCATCCACGCCGCGAGCTTGACGGATCGCGAGCGGGATGCTTGCGTGCGTCATCGTGGACGGGTGGCAGACCAGCGATTCGACGCCGCCCAAACTTTCGGCCAAGCTGAACAACCTGGTGCGCGATAGGAAACGTTTGGCCGCATCGTCTCCGCCTTGCAGACGAATCGAAATCATGCCGCCGAAACCGCGCATCTGTTTCGCGGCGACTTCATGGTTGCGGTGTTCCGGCAGACCCGGATAATACACGCGTTCCACCTTCGGATGTTTCGACAGCCACTCGGCGAGGTCTTCCGCATTCGCGCAATGGCGGTCCATGCGGACCGCGAGCGTCTTGATGCCGCGCAACGTGAGATAGGCGTCGAACGGCCCCGGCACGCCGCCGGCCGCGTTTTGATAAAAGCGAATCGGATCCATCAGGCGGTTCGGACCGATGACGGCTCCGCCGACGACGTCGGAATGTCCGCCGATATACTTCGTCGTGCTGTGAACGACGAGATCGGCGCTCAGCGTGATCGGCCGTTGCAAATAGGGGGACGCGAAGGTGTTGTCGACGACCAGAATCACATTGCGGCGATGGCAGACCTCGGCGATCGCGGCGATGTCGAGGATGCCGAGCAGCGGATTGGTCGGCGATTCGATCCACACCATCTTGGTTGCGGGGGTAATCGCATCGGCGAAACCTTGCGGCTGATCGTCGTCGATGAACTTGGTCGCTAACCCCCAGGGCTTGAAGACGCGTTCCAATAAACGAAATGTGCCGCCATAGAGGTCCGCCGCGGCGATGACTTCATCGCCGGGCTTCAATGTGCCTGCGAATACTGCCGTTGTTGCGGCGAGTCCGGAGGCGAAAGCCAGGCCGCGTTCGCCTTCTTCGAGGGAGGCGAGACATAGCTCGAGGGCGGTGCGCGTCGGGTTGCCGCTGCGGCTATATTCGTAGCCTTTATGTTGGCCTGGCGCTTTTTGGGTATAGGTCGAGGTGGCGTAGATCGGCACGACTGTTGCGCCGGTGGTTGGGTCGGGTGGTTGGCCATCGTGAATGGCGCGGGTTGAGAAACCGGTGGGATTCGGCGTCATGAGTCATCCTTCTTCGAGCGGATGTGATTCTTTTGCGATAGGAGGCAGGCAGGCGTCAGCACCGTTTCGCCCCTCACCCCCAGCCCCTCTCCCCAAAGGGGAGAGGGGAGCCCAATCAGCGCATGCGGCTTTGGTCGCCTTTCCAGTAGCCGATCAGATCCATGCGGGTGACGATGCCTGCCACTTGTCCCTTTTCCATCGCGAGCACGCCGGTGTGGCCCGAGAGGAGCATGCGGTACGCCTCGTCCAAATGCGTGCCCACTTCAAGCGTCGGCAGGGGGCGGGCCATGATTTCGTTGACGGTGACTTTCTGCGGATCGCCGTGATCGTGAAGCACGCGGGCCAAGGTCACCTCTTGCACGCTGCCGACCGGCTTTCCTTGGTCAAGCACCGGCAATTGCGAAATGCCGTTGGTCTGCATCATCTCGATCGCGTCGGTTGCCGTCGCGCTGGGGCCGATGGTGATGAGATGGCGTTCCCCCCGCTTCTTCAGCAGATCGCCCACTGTGTGGGGCGATTCCGGAGTCCACTGGAGGTTGTTGGCCGCGAGCCAGGCATCGTCGAAGAGTTTGCTCATGTAGTTGCGGCCCGTATCGGCGCAGAGGACGACGATGAAATCGTCCTTCTTAAGCCGTTGGGCGTAACGCAGCGCCGCCGCCATCGCGGTGCCGCACGAACCGCCGACCAGCAGACCTTCGCGTCGAGCCATCTCGCGAGCGGTGTGAAACGACTCGGCATCGCTCACGCGAACCCAGTCGTCTACGATGTGGCCGTTGAACGTCTTGGGAACGAAATCCTCGCCGATGCCTTCGACCTTCCAGCTTTTCGGCGCGCCGCCGGAGAGGATGGAGCCTTCCGGATCGGCGCCGACGACCTTGATCTCGGGATTGCGCTCCTTGAGATAGCGGCCCGCGCCGGAGATCGTTCCGCCGGTGCCGATGCCGCCGACAAGGACGGTGACTTTGCCCTCGGACTGATCCCAGATTTCGGGCCCCGTGGTGTGATAGTGGATGTCGGGGTTGGAAAGATTCGCGAACTGGTTCGGCCGCCACGCTCCAGGAATTTCCCGCGAGAGGCGATCGGCCACGCCGTTGTAGCTTTCGGGCGAATCGGGCGGGACGGCGGTCGCCGTGATGACGACTTCCGCACCGTAGGCTTTGAGGAGCGCGATCTTTTCGTTGCTCATCTTGTCGGGCAGGACGAAGATGCAGCGATAGCCGCGGACGGCTGCCACCAGGGCGAGTCCGACGCCCGTATTGCCCGCGGTCGCCTCGATGATGGTTCCGCCGGGGCGAAGCCAACCGCGCTTTTCCGCATCGGCGATCATCGCGACGGCAACGCGGTCCTTGGTGCTGCCGCCCGGATTGAGGGCTTCCACCTTTGCCGCGATGGTCGGCGCCAGGCCGACGCCCAGGCGACGAATGAGGATCAACGGGGTGTGTCCGACGGACTGGAGAATCGAATCCTGCATCAGCGCCCCCATGGCATGCGGCTTCTTCCGCCCACTCCATCATATCCGGCCATCCAAGCCGAAGCGCTCGCGAATGAACTCAAGCAGCGTGCAAATGGGGTAGCGACGAACGTCGCGTTCTGTAGGGAGCGCCCTGCGTGGCGTTCCGCCGAACTGGGCGCGTAACGCGTCGAGTGCTCACATTCCGCGATTCCCGTTTGCGGCTTGGCGATTCGCGGCGTCCGATCGCCAAGCCGCGAGCGGGGGAGACGGGGAGCGATTATCAGCAATCGGACGCGTCCCGTCATGCGGAGCGCCGCGGAGGGCGTCATTTGCTCGCCAGGCGACGGTCTCGAGGAGCAGCCCGGTTCCGTGACGTGCGGCAATGTCGATGAACTCGCGAAAGTACTCGTCGAACGCCTGCGTTCCTGCTTCGTCCTTCAGCAGGATGAACGCCGCGAACTCAGGGAGCGCGGTGCCTTTGCGGAAGATCATTTGCCGATCGCCCCCTGTCTTCCCCGTTTTCCACCGCCAATCACTTGGTCTGGACCGCATTCCTGCGATTGGGTACACCCCATATTCCATGATGGAGCGGCGGCGAACTGGTCGATGATGCGACCAGGGGGCATTCCGCCCGGATTCAGGAGGAATCGACATGCGTAACCTGCTCGCCATGGCCGCCGCCGGCCTTC
The DNA here is from genome assembly GCA_019748295.1 of Gemmataceae bacterium. Lineage (GTDB taxonomy): Bacteria > Planctomycetota > Planctomycetia > Gemmatales > Gemmataceae > JAIEPT01. The sequence continues at coordinate 38,623 of JAIEPT010000225.1, forward strand.
TCGTATTTGCCGGCCTCGGGTGGTATCTCGATTGGTATCGGCTGCAAACGAGCACGACGCCCGACGGCAGACGCCAGATCGCGGTCGATCTGGACACCAACAAGGTCCGAACCGACGTCAACAATTTCCGCAAGGACAACGGGGGACAGTGGACGCCGACCGCGGCCCCAGGCAGCGGCGGCTTGATCCCCGCTCCGCAGGGCTTCACCACTCCGTCGCCGACGACGCAGCCGAATCAGCAACCTGGTTTCAGCGTGAATGTCCGCCCGTTCGAGAATGGGCCGAACATGCAGTTCAACGTCGATCCTCGCACGTTCCTGCCGTCCGCCCCCGGAAGCAATCCGGGCGTGCTTCCTCCGCCTCGCTAGCGAATGGGCAGTGATCGGTCAGAGCCCGAGCGCCAGCGCGGGTTTTCTATGTAGCCCTCTCGCTCCGCGAGAGGTTAGCGGCAGCGAGCCATGCAACGGCAAGGCATTCATCCGCCATCCTCTCGCGGAGCGAGAGGGCTACATAGAAAACCCGCGCTGGCGCTCGGGCTCTGACTTTAGGTGGAGCGATGTTTGCAAAGGGCGACGCAGTTGCCCGTCTCGTTGTACTGCATCCACGTCATGTAACGCTGAAGCAGAAAGACGCCCCGGCCTCCGGGGCGTTCGACGTTGTGGGGCGCCAGCGGGTCGGGCAGGCTGTCCGGGTCGAAGCCGGGGCCCTGATCTTCCACTTCGGCCAGGAATTGAGCGGAGCAAATGCGGTAGCGAAGTTGGACGGGTTTCGTCTTGTCTTTGCGTTGGCCATGTTTGATGCCGTTGCCGATCGCTTCTTCAAGGCAAAGGCGGATGCCGAAGACGTCGCTGTCGGGGAAGCCGTTGGATTGGAGTTCGCGCACGACCGTCGCGATAGCCGGGATCATTTCCTCCGGCGTCAGAATGTCGATGCGACAGGCGTCGCTGTTGTGCAGAAGCATGCCATCCGTCCTGGAACCGAGCACTGCTCGCTTGCGTCATTCTAGCGGAGTTGTTGCGAATTGCAGCAGGCGAGCGAAGGCGCGCGGCCGGTGTTAGCCGGCTGGTGCAGCGAACTTGCAAGTCTCATCGCGCTTTTGCTGATGCCCGATATTCTCTGCCTCTTGCTGCTCGATAGAAACATGAGACTTGCACGTTCGCTGTACCAGCCGGCTAACGCCGGCCGCTCGCCTTTTCGGAGTTTTGCGATCTTGGGCGCTTTTTTCTGGACTTGGATGAAACTCTCCCCATCTAATAGGATGGCTTCCGACCCCATCGGCTAGGGCGTTCCGCAATCATGTCGTTCCGACTGTTCATCTACTACTGTGCGTTGCTGGGCGGATGGGCCGGACTCGGCGGCTGGGCGCTGGGGCGCATGGCGGCACCGGCCGACGGCATGCTCCGCACCGGCGTTCGCGGCATGTGGCTCGGCCTCGCGGTCGCTTTCGGCGTCGGCCTGATCGACGCGGCCCAAAGCGTTGGATGGCGACGGATCGGCGCGATCCTGCTTCGGCTGCTCACCGCCATGGTCATCGGCGCGGTGGGCGGGTTCCTTGGCGGCTTGCTCGGAGCGGCCCTGCAAGAAGTGCATGGCTTCCTGTTCTTCATCGGCTGGACGCTGACGGGCCTGTTGGTCGGCGTTTCGATTGCGTTCTTCGACTTCCTCGCGGCGCTGATTTCCCGTAAGAATTTCTCCGGGGCGATGGGGAAGCTGGTCAAGTGCCTGATCGGCGGCGGTGTGGGCGGGTTGCTCGGCGGGTTGCTGGCATCGACTTTCAACACCGTCTTCTACAACATGTTCGGCACGGGGCGTAGTCTGGAATCGTTTTGGACTCCGACGGTGGCCGGGTTCATCGCCGTCGGCGTGATGGTAGGCTTGCTGGTGGGACTGGCCCAGGTGATCCTCAAGGAAGCGTGGGTCAAAGTGGAAGCCGGCTTTCGTCCTGGGCGCGAAATGATTTTGGCGAAGGATCGCATTAGCATTGGCAGGGCCGAGGGGATGGACATCGCCTTATTCGGCGACCAGGGCGTGGAAAAGACGCATGCGTTCATCATCGCCGACGCGGGCCGTTATTTCGTGGAAGACGCAGGGACGCCGACGGGAACGTTCGTCAACGAACAGCGCGTCAACGGACGGGTCGCGCTGAAGTCGGAAGACATGATCAAGCTGGGAACGAAAAGCATGCTTCGCTTCTACGAGAAACAGAAGCGGAAAGATTGACGCAAGATTGAGAAGCTCGTCTGGAACCCAGGAGCTCGCTACGCTCGCCCCTGGGCTTTGAGGAACGGAAAAGAACTCTCATGCCCTTGATCATCCGCTGTCCCAACGCCCAGTGCGCGAAATCGATGCAGGTGCCCGACAATGCCGCGGGCAAGAAGGTGGCGTGTCCCACCTGCAAGACGCCGTTCATCATCCCGGCGACCGCGGCGGCGCCCGCGACGACAGCGCCGGCGACCACCACCGCCTCGTCCCTTTCGTCGTCCTCGCCCAGCATCGAACTGAGCAACGGCAATCGAACGACGACCGCGAATACCAGTTCCTCAACGCCCACCGCATGTCCCGCCTGCGGATCGAAGCTGCTCGAAGGCGCCGTCGCCTGCATGGATTGCGGCTTCATGATCACGGCCGACACCGGCGCCGTGGAGACGGAAGGACCGCCGAACCTCTGCACCAATCCCGCGTGCGGCGTTGCCAATCCTCCGGGCGAACGAAACTGCCAACGCTGCGGCAATCCGCTCCCGATTGCAGGCGGTACCGTCCTCCATGGCCGCTATCGGCTCGACAAGCTACTCAAGATGGGCGGGTTCGGCGCGGTCTACAAGGCGACCGACACCAAGGCGAACAACCGCGAAGTCGCCATCAAGGACATGATCGGCAACGATCCGCAGGAGTTCGCCATCCGGCTCAACTTCTTCCGCCGCGAGGCGGAGATTTTGCGGTCGCTGGAAATGGTGCCGATCGTGCCGCGAGTCTTCGACTTCATTCATCAGGGCCAGACTGCCCATTTGGTGATGGAGTTCATCCGCGGCCGCGATTTGCTCGACATCATGGAGGCGAACAGCAACAAGCCGTTTCCGATTCCGATGATCGTCGAATGGGGCAAAAGCGTGTGCGACGTGCTGCAGACGATGCATTCGCAGCATCCGCCGCTGATCCATCGCGATCTGAAGCCGGACAACATCATGCTTCTGGAGGACAAGAAGTCGATCAAGATGATCGACTTCGGCACCGCTCGCGATTTGGGCCGATCCGTCAAGGAACGCATGGCGGGAAAAACGCGCGTCTACACGGAAGGGTACGCCCCGCCCGAGCAGATCGTCGGCAAGCCGGAAGCCCGCAGCGACCTGTTCTCGCTCGCCGCCACCATGTATCACCTGGCGACCGGGAAGGCTCCGGAAGGGTTTTACACCGCCAAGGAACTGGAAACGCAGTTGGCCGACCCGGCTTCGCCGATTCCGCAGCAACATCGCTGGTTCTACGAGATGATCCGCATTAACTTGGCGGAAGACGTGAACGATCGGTATTTTTCCGCGAAGGAAATCCGGCACGACCTGGATCGCCAGCAGGTCACCAAGGAAGTGCCGTGTGCGAAGTGCAAGACGCCGAACCCGGTGCGTTCGCCCTATTGCGTAAAGTGCGCGGAATCCTTGACGGATCCGAGCGCTCCGTGTGCAATGTGCGGCAAGTTCAACCATATGGGATGCCGATTCTGCATTCATTGCGGCAATCGGCTGCGATAAACCATGAACAAGCCCAGGGGCGACCGTAGGGAGCTCCTGGGTTCAGAGTGTCGGAAACGGCGCCGAGAATTCAGTCTGGAACCCAGGAGCTCCCTACGGTCGCCCCTGGGCTTTCATGCTCTTCAGGACATGACCATGAACGAATCGAAGACGCCGAAAGCGGGCGGGCTGTGGGGCCGAATGTTCGGCATGCAGGCGGAAACGCCGCAACAGGCGACGCCTGTCGCCGAATCCGTTCCGGTTGCCGAGTCGATTGCCGCGGAAGCGGTTGGCGTCGAAAAGGCTTTGGTCGTGGAGGTTGCCGAAGCCGTTCCCGAGGCGGAAAGCAATCACGCCGACGCGACGATTACCGAAGCGGATGCCGTCGAGGTTGCCGCCCCTATCGATGAACTGACGGCCGAGGAACTGACGGCCGAGGAACTGACGGCCGAGGATGTCGCGGTCGAAGTTTTCCCTGCCGAGACCCTGGGTGCCGCTCCCGTTCCCCTTGCCGTCGATTCGGCGGTTCCGGTTTTGCAGGCGATACCGGTCGCGCCGGCTGTTCCGCCGATCGCGGAAACGCGACCTACGTCCACGGCACTTGCTCCCTGTGCGGCCTGCGGGGCGACGCGCAAGCCGGGTCAAGCTTACTGCGACGACTGCGGCTACTTGTTCCCGAACGACGGGAAAATCGCCGCTCCGATGGCCGCTGCGGGCTTGGTCTCGGTTGGTTCTGCCGTCTCCGCGCCGTCGAATCCCTCTCCCACCGTTGCTCCTCGGGCCGCTGCCATGTCGCAAGCTACGCCGACTCGCGTCCGCAACCATCGCTTCGAGATCGGCGGCATGATCGCCGCCGAACGCAACGGCATTCGCCGGCATCGCGGCCTCGACCACGCTTCGGGCAAGCCGGTCCCCGTGGTGATCGTTGCGGCTCCCGTCGTCGCGGTTGCCGCCGTGGAGGAGCCGATCGCGGTGGCCGAAGCCGTGGACGACGACATCGTGCCCAGCTTCGATTTCGATATGCCTGGGGCGACGCCCGTTGCTCAAGCGGTTGTCGGCGGCGAGGCCGGCGCGGCTTGGCCCAGCCTCTCCTGGGAACGGCAACTGCTCGAAGGGGCGCGGAATCCGGCTTTGCCGACCGTCGTCGATTCGTTCATCGAAAACGACGTCGAATATCTCGTCGAAACCGCCCCCGCGGGCCGCAACATCTGGGACGCGTGGGACGACATTGATTCGACCAGCAACGATCGCTACACCTGGCTGCAGCAGATCGTGCAGGGGCTGGATGCCGTCCACCAGGGCGGGGCAATCTTCGACGGCCTCACGCCGGACATGCTCTCGGTGACCGACGCCGGGCAGGCTTACATCAGCGATCTCTCCGGCCTTCTGCCGGTTCCGGTTCCGCCCGGCGCCCAGATTCAAGCTTCGCTCTTCACGGCTCCCGAACTCATTCTCGCGCCGCATACTGCCGACGCGCGGGCCGACATGTATAGCTTCGGTGCGATTCTCTACTCGCTCGAATACTTGCATCACCCGCTTGAAGAGAAGGATTTCGAACGGCAATTCCAGCCGCGGCAAATCACCGACCGCTTCCCCGACGTCCATCCGCTTTTCCTACGGCTCATCAACAAGACGTTCGTCCGCGAAATCTTCACCCGCTTTCCCACCGATGAAGGCACGAAGACCGACCCCACGGGCTTCAAGGAACTGCACTATACCCTCGGCGTTTGCCGTAAGGCGTTCGACACGGTGCGTCTCGATATTGCATGCTGGACCACGACCGGCATGATCCGCACGGGGAACGAAGACGCCTTCACCGTGCTTCATGGCGCCGATTCGAGGCAGGACGAACTCGTCGAATATGCGATGGTGCTCCTTGCCGACGGCATGGGCGGCTACGACGCGGGCGAAGTGGCGGCGGCGATGGCGATGAACGAACTGCGGAAATACTTCCTGCAACAGCCGATGTTCGCAGGCCTCACCGGGGGCACGCCGCCGGAGAAGGTCGATCCGCAGGCATACATGAAAACGATCGATGCCGCGCTGCGGTATGCGAACAAAGAAGTGTTCACCGCGTCGCGCACGCCGGGCAAAGGCAAACGCGGCATGGGTTGCACCGCCCAAGCCGTCTACGTCGATAACCGCCATGTGATCGTCGGCCACGTCGGCGATAGCCGCACGTATCACATCCACCGCGGCCGGCTGATTCAACTCACCCGCGATCAGACGCTGGTCAACCGCCTCGTCGAATTGCGGCAACTGACCGAGGCCGAAGCGGAAAACCACCCGCGCAAGAACGAACTGCAGCAAGCCATCGGCGGCCAACCCGACGTGGTCCCTGGCGTGCATCACGGCACGCTGCAACGCGGCGACTGGGTTCTGGTTTGCTCCGACGGCCTCACGAACCACATCAGCAACAAAGAGTTGGAGCAGATGCTGACGCGCGAAACCAGCAACAGCGCTGAAGAAGCCGCCCGCCGACTGCTCAACCTGTGCAACCTCCGCGGCGCCACCGACAACGCCACCATCGTCGTGATCCGCGCTTCCTAGCCGCGCCCGTCCGCCGCTTTAGGCGAGCGGCAGGAGCTAAATCAGCGTGCGCAAATCGGCAGCGGGTTAGCGGCCTGTTGAATAAGAGCATCGCGATTCCGATCAAAACATGCCAGTCGCCCGCACTAGCCCGAAGCGTCAGCGAGGGTCGACGTGAAATTCCTCGCTGACGCTTCGGGTTGGTGCGAAAGGTGCTGCTGCGAAATCGCGCACGCTGATTTTGTCTCCCTTCCTCTCCCTCTCCCTCCGCGTTGAGATCGGCGGCGATGCAAGGTCAGTCCGCCGTGGAAACAAGTTTATCGAACTTGTCTGAGATCGCTTCGAATATCAATCCGACAAGTTAATAAACTTGTCGCCACGAACGACGAGATTAGTCCTCACGCTCCGCGCGAGGTCAGCGACGATGCAAGGCCAGACCGCCGTGGAAACAAGTCGATCCAACTTGTTCGAAACCTCTCCCAAAACCAATCCGACAAGTTGGATAAACTTGTCGTCACGGAAGGCAAGCGGCTGTCTGACAACACATCGCCGCTGAACTCACGCGAAGCGTGAGGACTACTCTTCCTCTCCCGGAGGGAGAGGGAGGTAGACTCGCTCCTGCCGCTCGCCTTACGGGCGAGCGAGGCCGAACAGGCCCCATTCGTTCCGCTGTGGGCTGGTGTCGCTGCCGAGTGCGTCCTGCGCGTCAAGCAGCAGCGGCTTCATGTCGAATCGCGTCGCCAACTCGGCGGCACTTTCCAAGATCGATGCCGATTCCGCCGCGCTGCCGGCGCGGCCAAGCAGGTTGCCGTAGCTGAGCCGAACGAGCGTTCGCTCGAAGGGGAGGCCGGCCTGGTCGTAGGCGTCCATCAGCGAACGGAATTCCTGGTCCAACCCTTCAGCATCGGGTTGCAGAATCCGTTTCCAATCGGCCGCCATTCGGCGTCGGGCCAGCGTCGTCCACTGGTTCTCGCCTTCGAGCGGACGCTGATACAGCAGGCTGCTTAGATCGATCGCTTCAAGCCGTTTTAAGCGAAGCAATGCTTCGAAGATGTGAACCCACTCGTAGACGTCGATGGGAAAGGCGGAAAGGGCAAGGGCGAGCGACTCGTCGCGACGGCCCAGCATCGCGAGGCCGTGAGCGCGATACGAATGCCACAGCATCTGCCAGGGATGCACCACATGGGCCACGTCGAGGAAGGGTTGCAACTCGCCGAGGGCAAGCAGGGCGTCGCCGCGGAGAGCGGCGTCCACGTGGGGATACGCATCGATCGCGTCGCGAAACTGCCCAAGCATCTCGAAGCAAATCGCCAGACTGCGCCGTCGACCGAAGCCTGCCCAGAGCGGCGGATGCCGCCAATCGCGGTTGGGGAAAAACCGTAGCAGCAAATCGCGCTCGAAGGCGGGGGCGAGGAAGCGGTGCTTCGGATTGTCGAGAGCTCGCAGCGTGCTGTCCGCCTCGTTCCACAATTCGGCATCGCAGTAGGCGTGGAACAACTCTACTTCCTCGCGTGCTTCCTGGAGATTCGCCGGCGGCTGACGGTCGGGTCTGCCCCGCAGAAAACCTGCACGGGATTCGGCGCTTTCGTCCAACACATCGTCGAACCCGCGACGAACGAGCGGGTGAGCATCGAGCACGACGGTCGGATCGTCGGCGTTTGCCGTCAGCGACAGGCCGACGCGTTCCAGAAGCCGCAAAGCAACGAGGCAATCGATCTGGGCGGCAAGCCATCCGGCAGGTCGCTCGCCGAAGGGCGTGTAGGTTCGATGGCGTGCCTCGTGCAGGAATCGCCGCGTCGGCTCGCTGGCGAGATACTGGAGCAGCATTTGCTGGCGCGGCGGCTGTCGAAACGCGGTGGCGAGGGCCAGGATGTCCTGCGATTCGGCAGGCAGCGTTCGGCGAAAGGCGGTGAGGACTCGAAGCACGTGAGCCTCTTCGTCGCTCACGCCCGCCTCATCGATGTTGGGGGCCTCGACATGCTTCGCCGCTTCGCCGCAGTGGTACGCCGCCAGCCAGGCGCCCAGAAGTTCGACGGCTTTCGCGTGCAGGCCCGCCGTCGCCGCGGCCGCATCAAGTTCGGCATCGCTGCCGTGAACGCCCATTCCTTGCAGCAGCCCACGCGCACTTGCTGGATCAAGCGTGCTGAGCGAGACCAGTCGGCAATGCCGACGATTCGCCAGCATGGGCATCTCGAATCGCGACGTGAGAATCACCAAGCCCGGCATGCGTTCGGATGCAAGCTCTTCGACCAACCGCCCCAATTCCGGATGCAGAAATCGGCCGAACCATTCGCCATGCTCGTGCTGGACGACCTCGGCGCCGTCAAGAATGATCGCCCACCGCTCGCTGCGAAGCCGAGGCAGCAACTTGTCCACGCACCAGCTCGCGGACACGTCCGGCGGCGAATCCTGTCCTTCCGCATACGCCAGCAGATGGCGCAAGCAAAGGTCGCTGTCCTTGCCGCGATAAAAGCTCCAGAGGAAGAGGCCATCGATCTGGGCCAAGTCTCCGGTGAGGCCCTCGAGCCAGTGCTGCATGATGGCGGTCTTGCCCTGTCCGCCAGGACCGATCATGGCGGCAACGCTGACGTCGCCGCCATGCAGGGCATCGTCGAGAAGACGCAGCTCCGCCTCACGGCCAAAGAAGCGGGCAGGGTGCGAAGTGCAGTGATGAATCGCGGGAGGTCGGGGCATGGAACAAGTGTATGAACGCGCCTCGATGCAGCACTCTTCTATGTAGCCCTCTCGCTCCGCGAGAGGTAAGCGGCAGCGAAGCTTGCAACGGCACGGCAATCAGCCGCTTACCTCTCGCGGAGCGAGAGGGCTACATAGAAGACGGCCTACCTTGCTACGCAAGGATATCGCGGAGGACATGCCCCCCGACGTCGGTGAGCCGGAAGTCGCGGCCGTTGAATCGGTAAGTCAGTCGTTCATGGTCGAGGCCAAGCAGATGCAGGATGGTCGCGTGCAGGTCGTTGACGTGCACCTTGTTCTCAACCGCCTTGTAGCCGAAATCGTCTGACCGCCCGTAGTGGACGCCGCCTTTGACGCCGCCGCCGGCCATCCAGATCGTGAACGCATGCGGATTGTGATCGCGTCCGCGCGAGCCTTGCGAATCGGAGGTGCGACCGAACTCGCCGCCCCAGATGACGAGCGTGCTGTCCAGAAGGCCGCGGGCTTTGAGATCGGCGAGGAGTGCAGCGGCCGGTTGGTCGGTGTGCATCGCGCAGGAGCGGTGATTCGTCTCGATGTTGTCATGCCCATCCCACGGCACATCGGCCACGCTGCCGTCGCCGCCGACGCCGCGGCCCGCGAAGATTTGCACGAACCGCACGCCGCGTTCGACAAGTCGCCGGGCCAGCAAGCATTGACGGGCGAAGGTGGCGCATTCGGGCCGATCGAGGCCGTACATCTTGTGGACGTGCTGCGTTTCCTGATTGATGTTGAGCGCTTCGGGCGCCGCCATCTGCATGCGATAGGCCAGCTCGAAGGAATTGATGCGTGCGGTGAGATCCGCCTGCGTCGAGCGATCCTTGAGGTGCTCCTGGTTGAGCTGGCGGAGCAATTCGAGCTGCGAAGTTTGCTGCGTTTCCGATTGGTTCTGCGGGCGGACCAGGTTGTCGATCAACGTCGGCCGGCGCGAATCGATCGCCATCGCCTGGAATGTCTTCGGCAAAAAGCCAGCGGACCAAATCGCATCGTCGCCGCGAGGCTTGGTGTCGTGCATGACGACGTAGGCGGGCAGGTTTTGGTTCTCCGAGCCAAGGCCGTACAGCGACCAGGCGCCCAGCGCGGGCAGGCCAGGGCGGACGCTGCCGCACATGAGTTCCATCGAAGCGGGTGCGTGATTGTTGGCGGCGAGCCAGCAGGAGTGGAGCATCGCCATGTCGTCCGCATGCCTGGAAAGATGGGGAAAGAGATCGCTGATCCACGCCCCCGATTGCCCATGCTGGGCCCACCGAAACGGCGACGCAAGGCATCGGCCGCTGGTGGTGAAGAACCCGGTCTTGGGGTCGGCGCCGGCAAGCTGCTGTCCATCGCGGCGCTGCAGTTCGGGCTTGTAATCCCAGGTATCGACCTGCGAAGGGGCTCCCGTCATGAAGAGCCAAATGATCGCTTTGGACTTCGCCGGAAAGTGCGGCGCCCGAGGCGCGAGCGGATTCGCCGGCGTGTTGGCCGCGGATTGCTCGTGCAGCAGCGACCCCAGCGCGAGCGACCCGAAGCCGAGCCCCGCTTGCTGAAGGAATCGGCGACGATTGGGAAGCGATAGCTCGCCGGGGGTGTAGTGGTTAAACATGGCAATCTCGTGGAGCCGGGTAGGTCGGACCTAAAAACGACCGAGAACTGCGGCAAATTCGTGGCCGTCCATGTCGAGTGCGGTGCAGTAATCGAAGCCGTGCGGGTATTTCTTTTGATGAAGCGCGATCGCTTCGCGAACCGTTTCGTAGCCTTCGGGACGCCATTGCGTCAGCAAGCTCGGCACGAACTCGAACGTATCCGCAAGATCGGCGATGTGGGCTGATTCGCCTTTCCAGGCCAACATCCGAATCTCAACCAGGCTTCGATGAAGCAGGTAGCAAAGCTTTTGATGAATGCCTTCGGGAATCGTCGGAGGCGAATCCGACTCAACTTTCATGTTCATGGATTGAGCCCCTACGATTGGAGTTCCACTTCATCTAAGGGCGCCGAGCGGGGTTGGCCTGAACTGCCGAGCGGCTGGACTTCCAAAGGAGGAAGTGATGCTCGGCGTTTCGGATCGTTCATTGCGGACAGCACTCGCTGATAACGAGCATCGCTTTCCCATATCGAGCGTTTCGGCGAGTGCAATTCCGCAATCGAGCACTCGATGATTTGCGGCGGTTTCCCCTCTTCTCGCAAGACGGCGACCAGTGTTGCGATGCCGCATTCTCGGGTCGCGACTGCTCGTCGCACTCCATTCTCGATGAAGAATGCCATGGACTGCAACCGCACCTTGGTTGAGGCTGCTCCTCCTAATCGACGTAGATGAACTCATTCAAGCAAACCAGCAGATGGCACAATTCCGCCATTGCCGCATCGCGGGCTTGCGGCGTGCTGCCGGCGCCGTCCAGAAACGCTTTGGCCCGCTGCAACTCCATCGGAGTCGGTTCGCGCGAAAGCGTGAGACGATACGCCTTCGCGGCAACGGCATCCACCGGCTGATTCGCGAAACCCTTCAGCCGTGCCGCGAGTTTCTCCGCCTGGCCGCGAACGAAGGGGGAGTTCATCATGGCGAGCGCCTGGCTCGGCACCGTCGTCGTCGAGCGGTCGCCGATGCTCTGAATCGCTTCCGGCGCATCGTACATCTGCAGGAAGGGAATCAGCCGGCTCCGCTTCACGGTGAGGTAGATGCTTCGGCGAGGCGTTTTTTCCTCGAGCGTTCCCGGGCCGAACAGCTTGGGATCAAGCGAACCGCCGACATGCAGCAGCGCATCGCGGATCGCTTCGCCTTCGAGACGCCGAGTCTCTCGGCGCCACACCAGTCGGTTCTCCGGATCGATGTTCCATCGCTCGGCATCGGAGGCCGTGTCTTGCTGATACGCGGCGCTGGCCATGATGAGCCGATGCAGCGGCTTCAGCTTCCAGCCCCCATTGATGAACTCACCGGCGAGCCAATCCAGCAGTTCGGGATGAGTAGGCCGTTCGCCCTGGGCGCCGAAGTCGTTGGTCGTGGCGACCAGCCCCCGGCCGAAATGATGCTTCCAGACGCGATTGACGATCACGCGGGCCAGGAGTTGGCCGGCGCCCTGATCGACATCGGTCATCCAGTCCGCCAAGGCGACGCGTGGTTCGACGGTTGTCGGCATCTTGGGATCGGATTTGCCGACCCACTTCGCCTCGCCCATCGGCGTGCGAGCGAGCACTTGGAGGACGCCGGGGTTGACCTTGCCCTGCTTGCGATCCACTTCGCCGCGAACGAGGAAGAAGATGTCGTTGTTGCGCGGCCCGGCCGCGAAGACATCGATCAGCTTCGGCTGCGGGGCCTGCTTGGCGTGTTCGTCGATCGCTTTGTGCAGCTTCGCCATCTCCGGTTCGAGCGTGCGGAACCAACGGATCGCATCAGTGCGATTGGCGTCGTTGAGCGATCCCTTCGATGCGTCGAGCAACACTTGCAACTCGCGGCGATTTTGCAGTTCCGCAGCAGCATCGAGTTTGGTTGGCGTCGATGCGAATGCGAGGCGGGGGCGGCCGATGCCGAATTGGTTCCCCTCGAACTTCATCACGACGGTGAATGACGTGCCGCCGTCGAAGCCGACGGCAGTCCCGAAGTCGAACAGGGCCGCGTGATTCTTGCCGACCTGACCCGCGATGGACCAGCCGGTCTTCTTGGTCGCATCCACCGCATCCGCAAGCGGATTGCCCGGCTTTTCGAACGTCGCCTGGACCGCCTTCAGTTTGATGGCCGCTGACTTCGCCTTCGACTTTGCATCCAATGGGGCCGCCGTGACCGCAATGTTGGTGAGCACGAAGGCGCCATCCTTGCCGAGTCCTGGCCCCTTCATCGGCAGCGACGGATCAATTAACGCCTCAAGACGAAGGTTCTTCACATCCTTCTGGAGGGTGTGGAAGACGAAGGTAAACGTATCGTTCGGCTCCGCTTTCCCCTTGGCGAGAAACGAGCCATCCGCTTGGCGTTCCCACGGCGTCTTCCCTGCGCCACTCACAAGATCGGCGACCTGCCATGAGGCTGCGGGCTTCTTCAACTCCGACTTCACCCACGCGTCGAATCGACTCGCGAATTGATCGTTCGTATAGCGATCGTAAGCGGCGACGATGTCGGCATGTTCGCGATCGTATTGCTCCTTCGCCTTGCGAAAGATTTCAGGTTGCGGATCGACCTTCACATTGGCGAAGTTCGTTTTCCCGATCGCGGAAAGCAGCTTGTAGTAGTCCATCTGGGGAATCGGATCGTACTTGTGCTCATGGCAGCGGACGCAGCCAAGCGTGAGGCCCAGCATCGAACTGCCGATGGTCGAAAGCATGTCGTCGAGGTGGTCGTAGCGGATGCGTTCTTCCGTTTTCGCCGTGATCTGACCGGGAAACGGGCCAGCAACGAGGAAGCCGGTCGCGGAGAGGGCGTCGTAATCGTTGGGCTTCAGCTTGTCGCCGGCGAGTTGCAGGCGGACGAACTGGTCGTAGGGCATGTCGTCGTTGAGGGCGCGGATCACCCAATCGCGGTAGTGGTAAGCTCCGGGGCGATCGCCGTCGAATTCGTATCCGCCGCTCTCGGCGTAGCGCACCACATCGAGCCAGTGGCGGGCCCAGCGTTCGCCGTAATGGGGGCTTCGCAGCAGGCGGTCGATGAGCTTGGCATAGGCGTCGGGCGACGCGTCGTTGAGAAACGCATCGCGTTCTTCCAGTGTCGGCGGCAGGCCGATCAAATCGAAATAGGCCCGACGCAGCAGCTTCTCGCGGCTGGCGGCGCCGTTCGGTTTCAACTGCTTGGCTTCGAGCTTGGCGAGGATGAATTGGTCGAGGGGGCTGCGAACCCATGCTCCGTTTTTCACGGCCGGCGTCTCAATTTTGGCGAGCGGCTGAAAGGACCAAAACTTCCGCCCCTCTTCGACATCGATCTCGCGCTTGGCCGACTTGATGATCCCCTCGCGCGGATCGGGAGCGCCCATCGCGATCCACTTCTCGAAATCGCCGATAATCTCCGCGGAGAGCTTGCCGGCAGGCGGCATTTCCAGCTTGTCGTGCCGCAACGCCTTCATCAGCAAGCCTTCCTTCGGCTTGCCGGGAACCAGCGAAGGCCCTTCGTCGCCGCCTTTCAAGAGGCCGGCTTTCGTATCGACGAACAATCCGCCTTTGAGCTTTTTGTTTTTGGCCGCGTCTTCCGAATGGCAGCGGTAGCACTGTTCCACGAGGACAGGCCGAATCTTCTTCTCGAAGAACTCGATCCCCTTGGCGTCGGGAGTTTGGCCCCGCGCGGTCGAGGCGATGGCGGCGACAGACAGGGCAAGAAAACAAAGACGCATGGGCGATCTTCGGTAATCAGGAAGGGATGCCGGCAGGCTTTCCTTTATACCGCATGCCGTTGCGCGAACCTATCAATTTTCATTGCGAAGCCGGGTTAGCCGCGACGCGCAGCGGAGCGCGGACTGCGTGCCATGCGATCGCAGGGTGCGCAGTCCGCGCTCCGCTGCGCGTCGCGGCTAAAAGGGAGCGAGGATCAGGTAGCCTTGCGGTCCAATTACACTATACAGCGGCGCCAGTGCTTGCAGGTGAGGTAGT
>JAIEPT010000057.1 GCA_019748295.1 Gemmataceae bacterium
GGTTTAATTTTTTCGGGTGTGTTACTTGGCGACTTTGGGGGGGGGGTTGGGGCCCGGGTGGGCGCGGGGCCCCCAACGGCGTTGGGCTCCGCGACGCAATGGCCGTCGATTCGCTCGACGATTGCGGCATCTACTTCGGCGCCACCGGCGGTCAGGTCTATTGCTCGCCGGACGGCGGCGATACCTGGAACGCGATCGTGCGCGACCTGCCGGCGGGTAGCCTATGTACCCTCTCGCTCCGCCTAGGTAGCCCTCTCGCTCCGCGAGAGGTAAGCGGCAGCGAACCATGCGATCGCGTGAGACGCTGCCGCTTACCTCTCGCGGAGCGAGAGGGCTACCTAGGCGAAGCGAGCCGGAACGTGGTATCATCGGGGCACCCGCCCGTTGCTCATGAAAGTCCCGCCATGGCCCGCCTACGCTGTCTCGCCTGCCAACTTCCGATGACCGCCGACGAGGCCGCCGCCGGCGTTTGCCCTTCGTGCGAAGCGCAGGTCGACTCAAAACCTGTAGCGGCGACGCCTGCGCATGTGCCGCCAACGGACGTTGCGACGCCGGGCTTGTTGCGCGCGGCACTCTGGGGCGTTATGGGGCTAGGCCTGTTCGCGTTCGTCTGCTGGATGATCATCGAGAACATGCCGAAAGGGCCGGAGCCCAAGAAAGATCGCGTCGCCGAGGCGAAGAAGGTAACGAAGCCCACCATTGCGCTGGCCGAGACAACCAAGGATCCGAAAGCGAACAACATTCCGGACCCGGACAAGATCCCCGACGATGAGCCGATCGCGAAAGAGCCGCCCGTGCCGATGAAAACGGATCCCAAGGAAACCGCCAAAGAGACGCCGAAAAAGGAACCGGATCCCAAGAAGGACGAGCCCAAGGTCGTCGTGAAGGAGAATCCGCCGAAAGGGAAGGAAGACGTGCCGCCCGTGCCGCCGCAAGCGAAAGGTGCGAAGCCGCACGTGATCCCGTTTGCGAAAGAAGGAACGATCCGGATCGACGGCGACCTGACCGACTGGAAGGACACCCCGCCCCTGCTGCTTCATGCCGTCCAGCGCGCGGGGCGGACCAAGATTCGGCCCGTGCTGATGCCTGAAACGCAGATCGCCCACGTCGCATGGACGGGCAAAGGTCTGCTGATCGGCGTGGACGCGATCGATACGAGCGGCTTGCCGGAAGCATCGCGAAGGCCGAGGGAGGCCTGGGGCATTTCCAAAAACGATGCGGTGGAAGTGTTCGTCGATACGCTGAATGCCCGCCCTCGAAAACGGCAAGGGGATCACCTCCATCACTTCGTCGCCCTCCCCTTCGGCGCCACCGGGGAGACGAACATCGGCGGATACGAAGCCAAGCCGATCAAGGACGGCGACGACGACCTTGTGGCCACGCCCGTGACGGCTCCGCAGCCGATCGTGCGGGTCGGGAAAAAGACCATCGTCGGCTGGAGCATGGAGATGCTCATTCCGCGTTCCGCGTTTCGGCCCGAACTCAAGCCGGGCAACCATGTCGGATTCGAATTGCAGCTCGATACCGGCACTCACGTCTTCTATCTTTCCAGCTGCAAGGATCCGCAAGCGGCCGTGGCGATCACGCCAAGCGTCTGGGGCGAAGCGGTCTTCGGGGGGACGGACGGCACGCTCGAAATCCTCAACATGGGCAAACAGCCGACGCAAAAGGCGGCACTTGGCCAAACGACCTACGTGCGCGTCGTCGATGCGGATCATAACCTGAACCCGAATCTGAAGGAATCAATCGAAGTCACTCTCAAAACCCGCAGCGGGACGACACGAAAGCTCACCCTTGAAGAGACCAACATCAACACCGGCGTGTTCGTCGGCGGCGTTATTCCGAAGCTGAAGGCGCCGAACGAGAAGGCGTTCATCAACGTGGAGGAAGACGACGCGATTGCCGTCGAATACATCGAAGCGGCCCGGGCGAACGGCGACCGCAACGTCGTCCTTCGATCCAGCGTCACCACCGGCATTCGCCTGAAATGAGGCACGCGCCTGGACGGGTTCCAGCGGCGTAGATGAACGGACCTGTCAGAAAAATCGAGAACCGTTGACTGGTGCTGAGTTTCCGCGATAATTCGGGAAAGGAAAGCCAACTTGCCGCAGCACGCCCATCTGGAGCGGGACCATGAACTACCTCCACAGCGAGTTGCAACTGGACTCCGGCGACATGGTCGAAATCACTCTCGACCACGCTGCAAACGTAATGCTTTTAGACACGGCGAATTTTGAGTTGTACAAACAGAGAAAGCCGTATCAATACTTCGGCGGGCACGCAGAAGAGACGCCTACGTATGTCGCTGCTCCGGCGCGAGGTCGCTGGCATCTGGTTGTTGACCTTGGTGGTGCGCCAGGGACGGTTCGAGCAGGGTTCAGGATTGTCGCTTCGCAACCAGTGTAGGACCGCGGAATGGCAAAATCGGCACAGCCGCTGCAACCAATTGTGAACATCGCACCACTTGGGCAATTGAGTGTCTACGTTGTGCATGAGCATGAGATCGACACACTGGGGCGCGGCTCGCCTGGTTCGATGCTGCTGGATTTAAGCTTTGCGCTGCTTGCATTTGCGGCAGGAACATTGGTGTCGATTACTACAGGTACCTTTTCTTCTGACCGTCTGTTCTTTGTTGTCTTCAGCGCATTCCTGGTTGCTTTGGTGGCAGGTGGGATCTGCTTATTAGTCGGCATCAAGCTTTATCAGGGGAATAAAGCGATCCTCAGCGATATCAAGAACCGAATGCCGCCTCAAGGCACACAGGCGCTTCCATCCTCGGCAACTTTTGCTCCGCCAGCGAATCCTGTTTCCGCGGCTTCAGCTATAGTCCAGCCTAAAAAGCAACCAGAAAGCTGATTTCGCGGCTGGAACTTGAAGTCGTGCATGGAAGGGGTCGTCGGTGCGGAAAGAATGAACCGGCGGACCAAGTTTCTCTGGATTCGATAAACTCTTTGAAGCCGTCCCCCTCGCCTTATTCCCCCGATCGCATGACCCCGGCCAACTCCACCGAACTGCTCGACTGGCTTGTCCGCAACCAGTTCCTTGCGCCGGACCGAGGCAACGAGGTCCGCGCTCAGGTCGCGGCTTTTCCCGATGCCCACGGCCTCTGCAAGGAATTGCTTCGCCGCGATTGGCTCACGCCTTATCAGGTGAATCAGCTTCTGCAAGGCAAGGGCGATAGCCTGATGTTCGGGCCCAATCGCGTGCTCAGTCGGCTCGGCGAAGGCGCCATGGGCACGGTCTTCAAAGCCTGGAACACCCGGCTCGGCAAACTGGTGGCGATCAAGACGATCGCCAAGGAACATGTCGCCAAGGAACAGGCGATGAAGCGGTTCCTTCGCGAAATCGCCACCGCCTCGCAGCTTGATCATCCGAATATCGTTCTGGTCCGGGATGCCGACGAGGCTCAGGGCAACCCGTACCTGGCCATGGATTACATCGACGGCATCGATCTCGCGAAGCGGGTCAAACAGGATGGAGCGTTGCCCGTTCCGCTTGCGATTGAGTATGCCCGGCAAGCGGCGCTCGGACTGCAACACGCCTTCGAACGCGACGTCGTTCATCGCGACATTAAGCCGAGCAACTTGCTGGTATCGAAGTCCGCCTCGCCGGAGCAAACGCCGGTCGTCAAGATTCTCGATTTCGGCCTGGCCCGTTTTGCCAGCGAACAGGACAACGCGAATCGCCTCACGCAGTTCAACAAGATTCTCGGGACCGTCGATTACATCGCCCCCGAGCAGATCGACAACGCCCGCGGCGCCGACATTCGTTCCGACATCTACAGTCTCGGCTGCACGCTGTACTACCTACTCGCCGCGAAGCCGCCGTTCCCGGGCGCGGACCTTGTGGCGAAACTGACCGCCCGCATTTCGGGAACATTGCCGCGTATCCGCGAAGTTCGGCCAGAAGCTCCCGCGGGGCTCGAAGAGGTGATGGTAAAGATGATGGCGCGGCTGCCGGACGACCGGTATCAGACGCCCAACGAAGTCGCGGCCGCACTTGCATCCTTGAGCAAGGCGACAAACGCCGAAATGAAGCCAGTATCTTCCGGCCAAGTGCTGCTCGCGAAGGTGGTAGCTCCGACGACGGGGCTCCCGGTCCCCTCGGCCGCTGTGCTCATTGCGAAACCGGTGATGGCGACCGCCGTGACGGCCGTTCCGCCGACCTCCGTGCCCAGTTCGACAGACGATAGCCTCGGCTTCGGCGAAACATCCGCTTCGCCTCCCTCCCGCCCTCGTCCGACGACCGAGAAAGCCCCGGCCGCGTCTTCGACGCTGCTCATTGGCGGCGCGGCTGGACTGGTCATGGCACTGATCGGCCTGGTGCTTATGTTCCGCATGGTCGGTTGCAGCGGCGAGCCGGCCAAGAAGGGATACCTCACCCCGGGAGCCGCGGTGCGGCTCAAGCAGGTGGAATCACGGATCTACACCGATGGCGCGGCGAAGCCGTTGCTCGTCGAGATCGAGCGTGAGAAGTTCAGCGGGCCTGTGAAAGTGGAATTCGATCCCTTGCCGCAGGGCCTTAGTTCCGAAGCGATTTGGATTCCGAGCAACAAAAAGCAAGGCGAAATGCGCCTCACCGTTTCCTACGGGACTTCGCCCTTTGCCGCCAAGCTTCGCATCACCGCGACAGCGGAGAACTTGACCGACGAAACGTTTCTCGATTTCACGCTCAAAAGCTCGCGTAATCAGTAGCTGTAGGGAACGCCCTCCGTGGCGTTCCGCCCGAAGGGGCACGCACATCCCCCATGACGCATATGCAAGTCTTCCGCTTGCGGCTTAGCGATCCGGATCGACCATCCGAATCGCTAAGCCGCAAGCGGGATCGCGGAACGTGATTGTCGGGGATGAAAGTTTCCAGTCCCGACGGAACGCCACGGAGGGCGTTCCCTACAGCGCATCAAAGTTATCGGCCAGGCAATCGCTGCGCGATGGTCTTCGCCGCAGCTAGTCGCAGCCAAAAGCCGCCTTCGCTCGACGTGTACTCGAGATTGGCGATCGACGGACCCACTTCGGGGATTAGTTCAAGCGGGGCGCCACGCGCGACCGTCGGCAACGACATCGACGCCTTCATGCCGCGGCGTTCGAGTTGTGCGATGATCTCGCCCGCAATCACGTTCACCAGCTCGCCGGCCATGTCTCCCATGTCGGCGCTTTCGAAGGGGATCTCGAATCCGCAGAACTTCTGCGCGACATTCGGAGCCGTCTCCTTTTTGAGGATCCACGAGAAGGTGAACGAGCGGTCGCCCACGAAGGAAATGATCCCCGCGATGCATGGGCCTTCGTGGTGCTCGAGATATTCGATCGGCTCGGGCCGTTCCGTGAAGAAGGCCGAGTAGGTCTTGTCAAGCGATGCGCGGACGGCATCGACGATGGCAGGGTGAATGCTCGCGCCCGCGGTCGAAACCGGGTCGGGAGCCGTAAGGGTGCTCATGGAGTTCGCTTTCGTGAATGAGGGGACGAACCCCGGGGTTTAGCTGAAGATTTTTCCAAGCCAGCCGCCGCTTGCAGGAGCGGCGGCCGCGGGGGCTGCGGTCAAACGGTTCTTGCGGACGCGGAGGACTTGCGCCTTCTCGACATGTTTCTTCAGCTTCACCTGAAGCTCTTCGACGGTGAAGGGCTTCGAGATGAAGCCGTCGGCTCCCGCTTCGTCGAGGGCCTCTTGGATTTTCCCCATCGTCTTTTCGCTGGTGACCATCACCATGGGGATGGCGTCGATCCCATTGGCTTTTTCATGCTTGCGCGCTTCGCGAACGAAGTCTACGCCGGTCATATTGGGCATGTTCCAATCAACGAAGACGATGTCGAAATCGGCCGCCTTCAGTTTGTCGAGGGCGACCTGGCCGTCTTCGGCTTCGACGAATTCGAACTCGCAGAACTTCGCCTCGGTCACGGTCTTCATCACCATCTTCCGCATGATGCCGGAGTCGTCCACCACGAGTGCTTTCACCTTCATCGCGATTCCTTTTCGGCTTGGCCGATCAGTGTTGTTCCGGGGCGCTTTCGCCGATGCGCGGGTAAGCGAAGCGTGGCCCTTGGCGAAGCGAACATCGAGCGCGGCGAAGGAAACATGACCGAAAATGTCGCGCAACCGTCAGCGTTTCGCAGACCGCGGCGTCGAAAAGGGAAATCCCTGCCAAGCCCAGGGGCGACCGCAGCGAGTTCCTGGGTACGCTTCGCGAGATAGTAGATGAGTGAGAGTAGAAAGTAGAGAAGAGACGACACCAGGCCGATTCCCCTCTTTGTCTACTCTCTACTTTCTCATCTCTACTCTCTCGCGAAGCGAACCCAGGAGCTCGCTGCGCTCGCCCCTGGGCTTGGAACTGGTCTGAGATGTTTTCTCTACTCTCTACTTTCTCACATCCACTTTCTCGCGAAGCGCGGGATTTCCCCTTTCGCGGATGCCGCGGGGTATTCCGCGAGGTCTTCTTCGAAATCGTCCGGATTCGGCAAGTTAGGCAAAAGTTGCGGGCCGGCGTTTCGATGGTGATGCCGTCGCCGACGCTTCGCACGTTCGAATCTTCGCGATCCGCAACTCTTCGCGGATCGGCATTCGCGCCTGCCGTCGAGCAGAATGTATCCGAGAGGTTTTTCCGATGAGCGACCAGGACGACATCGTTCGCGAGTTTCTGACCGAGAGCTACGACAACCTCGACCAACTCGATCGCGACTTGGTTTCCTTGGAAAAAGACACGCGCAATAAGGATTGCCTAGCGCGCATCTTCCGCACCATTCACACCATCAAAGGCACCTGCGGCTTCTTCGGCTTCGGAAAGCTCGAAGCCCTCACGCATGTGGGCGAAAACCTGCTCAGCAAGCTGCGCGACGGCGTGCTCTTCTTGACGCCGACGCTTACCACCGCACTCTTGGCCATGGTCGATGCGGTTCGCCAGCTTCTCGACGACATCGAGAAGACGGGACAAGAAGGCGCTCGCGACAACACGTCGCTGCAAGCAAAGCTCACCGATCTGCTTAACCCCGATGGCGACGATGCTCCCGCGGCAATCGTGGCCGAGCCCGAACCGATCCATGAATATCGCGAACGCAAACCGATCGGCGAGACGCTGATCGAAGCGGGGGCGGTGAAGGCCGAGGATGTTCAAGCCGCTTTGAGCCTGCAAGCCGCGGGCGATCCGCGCCATGTCGGCGAGATCCTCGTCGAACAGCACGCGCTCAATCCGCAGGATCTCGTGCAATCGCTCAAGGCCCAGCAAGACGCTCCCACCTCGCAGCTTTCGGAATCCAACATCCGCGTCGACGTCGGCCTGCTCGACAAGCTGATGAACCTTGTCGGCGAACTCGTTCTTGCTCGCAATCAGATCCTGCAATACACGGCCACGCAGAAAGACACGAACTTCCTGAGCACGAGCCAACGGCTCAACCTCATCACGACCGAGTTGCAGGAAGGCGTCATGAAGACGCGCATGCAACCGATCGGCAATATCTGGAGCCGATTCCCCCGCGTCGTTCGCGACCTCGCCACCATGTGCGGCAAGCAGGTGCGGATCGAGATGGAGGGGAAGGAGACGGAACTCGACAAGACGATCATCGAGGCGATCAAGGATCCGCTCACGCACGTCGTCCGCAACTCCGTCGATCACGGCATCGAAGGCGCCGACTTGCGAGTCTCGCGCGGCAAGCCGGCCGAAGGCTGCCTGCGGTTGCGTGCGTTCCACGAAGGCGGCCAGGTCAACATCGAAATCACCGATGACGGCGGCGGAATCGACCCCGCCCGCATCAAGAAAAAAGCACTCGAACGCGGCCTCATCACCCGCGATCAGGCCGAACGCATGAGCGACCGCGAATGCGTGCAGCTCATCTTCCTCCCCGGCTTCTCCACTGCGGAAAAGATCAGCAATATCTCAGGGCGCGGCGTCGGCATGGATGTGGTGAAGACCAACATCGAAAAGATCGGCGGAGCCATCGACGTGCAGAGCCAGTACGGCAAAGGCACGACTCTCAAAATCAAGATCCCGCTGACGCTCGCGATCATCCCCGCCCTCATCGTGACCAGCGGCGGCGACCGATACGCGATTCCGCAAGTCAACCTGCTGGAACTGGTCCGCCTCGCCGGCGATCAGGTGAAGGGAGCCATCGAACGCATCCATGGCGCCCCCGTCTACCGCCTTCGCGGCCGACTTCTGCCGCTGGTTTACCTCAACAAAGCGTTGAACGTCGAAAGCTGCGTGAAGGCGACCGAGGAAGGGACGATCAACATCGTCGTTCTTCAGGCCGACGATCGGCAGTTCGGCCTGGTCGTCGATGGGATCAACGACACGGAAGAAATCGTCGTCAAGCCGCTCGGCAAGCAACTCAAAGGCATCCCGCTCTTCGCCGGAGCCACCATCATGGGCGACGGCAAGGTGGCACTCATTCTCGATGTGATGGGCGTCGCACAGA
The DNA here is from genome assembly GCA_019748295.1 of Gemmataceae bacterium. Taxonomy (GTDB): domain Bacteria; phylum Planctomycetota; class Planctomycetia; order Gemmatales; family Gemmataceae; genus JAIEPT01. The sequence continues at coordinate 8,400 of JAIEPT010000057.1, forward strand.
TGGGCGGCATCATCTCCGAAATCCGCGATCGCGGCCTCGGCGACCTTGCGAGCCGATCGCAGGAAATCCGCAGCGACCGCCAGTCGCTCCTCATCTTCGGCATCGGCCGCAGCCTTCGCATGGCGATCCCGCTTTCGTTGGTCGCCCGCCTCGAAGAGCTCCCGGCCACCTCGATCGAAATGGCCGATCAACGAGAAGTGGTGCAATATCGCGGCCAAATCATGCCGCTTATCCGCCTCGGCGGAGTGCTCGGCGTCGGCGACGACGGCACGCCCAAAGAACTGCTGCAGGTGGTGGTCTATTCCGAAGGAGGCCGCAGCGTCGGCCTCGTCGTCGATCGCATCCTCGACATCGTGGAAACGCCGTCGGAGATGCAACGCCAAGGCGGCCGCAACGGCATCCTCGGCTCCACCGTGATCCAACAACGCGTGACCGATCTGCTGGACGTCCCCGGCATCATCCGCACACAGGAGCCCGAGTTTTTCGGAAGCAAGATTTGATTCTTACTCCCCTCTCCCCAAAGGGGAGAGGGGAGCCAGACGAAGACGAATACAAGGAACCATCCATGAAACCGACTCGCCAATACTGCACCTTCTACCTCGACCGGCTGATGTTCGGCGTGGAGGTGCAGAAGGTCCAGGAAGTGATCCGCTACCAGGAAATGACCCGCGTGCCGTTGGCTTCGCGCGTCGTGAAGGGGCTGATCAATCTTCGCGGCCAAATCGTTACCGCCATTGATCTTCGCCGCCGGCTTGAATTCGCCGATCGGCCCGCGGATCAGATGCCCATGAACGTCGTCGTTCGCACTGACGAGGGGCCGACCAGCCTGCTCGTGGACGACATCGGCGACGTGTTGGAAGTGGACGAAAACAGTTTCGAGCCTCCGCCGGAAACGCTTCGCGGCGTGGCCCGTGATGTGATTCGCGGGGCTTACAAGCTGAAGGATCGGCTCCTGCTTACCCTCGACAGCGACCGCGCGGCCAACCTGCCCCCGGCCGATTGATCGAACCGAACTTTGCGGCTCCGACATCCTCGCGAGCTTGCGCCGCGCCGAAAATCACGCCCTGGTCCGAATCCCAAACCCGCGTTTCGTGTTCCCTTCGCGAAGCAATTGACACAAAGGACAAACCCGTATGCGTACCTCTCAGACCCGGAAGACGACGAAGCAAGCCGACGCCCCGAAAGTTGATCGCGTCGAAATCGAACGCCTCTATGACTTCGAGGCCCAGGTCAACGCCATCCACAAAGTGCAGGCCGTGATCGAGTTCAATCTCGATGGGACGATCCTCACCGCCAACGACAACTTCTGCGTTACCGTGGGCTACTCCCTTGACGAGATCCGCGGCCGGCATCACGGCATGTTCGTCGAAGAGAGCTATCGCAACAGCGCCGAGTATCGCGAATTCTGGGCGAAGCTCGGCCGCGGCGAGTTCGTCTCGACCGACTTCAAACGCTTCGGCAAGGGGGGCAAAGAAATTTGGATTCGCGCCTCCTACAACCCGATTCCCGATCGCAGCGGCCGCATGGTCAAGGTTGTGAAATACGCGACCAACATCACCAGCGAAGCGAAAGACCGCGAACAACAGCGTCAGATGGAACTTCAGATTCAAGAAGCGGCCGAGCGCGATAAGGCTCAGGCCGAGGTGCTTCGCCGGAAAGTGGACGACATGCTGCAAGTCGTCAATGCGGCCGAAGAAGGCGACCTCACCCGCGAAGTGACCGTCGGCGGAGAAGACACGATCGGCAAGATGGGCCACGGTCTCGCCGCGTTCCTCTCGGATCTCCGCGCCAGCATTCGCGGCATCGCCCAGACGGCCTCCGGCTTGTCGCTATCCTCGGACGAACTCGCTGCCGTCAGCCAACAGATGATGGCCAACGCTCAGGAAACGTCCGCCCAGGCAGGCGTGGTTTCCGCGGCCTCCGATCAGGTCAGCCGCAATGTGCAGACGGTGGCGACCGGCATCGAAGAGATGAGCGCCAGCATCAAGGAGATCGCCAAGAACGCCAGCGACGCCGCCAAGGTTGCGACCACCGCGGTTCGCGTTGCCGAGACGACCAACACGACGATTTCCAAGCTCGGCGAATCGAGCGCGGAAATCGGCAAGGTCATCAAGGTCATCACCTCGATTGCTCAGCAAACCAACCTGCTCGCCCTCAACGCCACCATCGAAGCGGCTCGTGCGGGCGAAGCGGGCAAGGGCTTTGCCGTCGTGGCCAATGAAGTGAAGGAACTCGCGAAGGAAACCGCGAAGGCGACCGAAGACATCAGCCAGAAGATCGAAGCGATCCAACGCGACACGCGCGGAGCCGTCGAAGCGATCGGCCAGATTTCGGGCATCATCAATCAGGTGAACGACATCTCCAACACCATCGCCAGCGCTGTGGAAGAGCAGACGGCGACCACGAACGAGATCGGCCGCAACGTGGCCGAGGCCGCCAAGGGAAGTGCGGAGATCGCCCAGAACATCTGCGCCGTCGCCTCCGCCGCGAAGAGCACGACCGAAGGGGCCGGCAACACCCGGACCGCGGGCGAAGAACTCGCTCGAATGGCGGGCGAGCTTACCCGCCTGGTCAGCAAGTTCCGCTACGAGGAAAGCACGAACGGCAAGGCTGGCGCGCACGAAACCTCGGAAACGGCGACCAACGGCAAGAACGGCCACAATCGCCTCAACGGCAAGCACCGCTTCGCCGCCCCGTCACGATCGTAGTAGGCCGCCGGTTAGCCGCGACGCGCAGCGGAGCGCGGAATGAGCGTCACGCGACCGCATGACGCACTGTCCGCGCTCCCTTGCAGGTCGCGGCTAACCCTCATCGAGAATCGATCGTCTGCGAAGGGCTGCCCCCTTCCCAAGAAAACTAGGAGCGAACATGAAGGCTTTGGTCATCGACGATTCCCGTGCCATGCGAGTCATTCTTGGCGGGATGCTTAAGCAACTCGGCTTCGAGGTCGCGGACGCGGAAAACGGCCGAGTCGGGCTGGATCGGCTGCGTTCGATGGAGCAAATCGACATCGTCCTCGTCGATTGGAACATGCCGGAAATGAACGGCTACGAATTCCTCGTCAACATGCGGGCCGAACGCAAATACGACGAGGTGCGCATCATGATGGTCACCACCGAGACCGAGATGTCGCAGATGCAGAAAGCGCTTTCGTCCGGCGCCAACGAATACGTGATGAAGCCCTTCACGCGAGAGGTCATCCAGGAAAAGCTGGAGATGCTCGGCGTGGTCGTCCACCAAGCGGCTTGAGATTTTTCCTTCTCCCCTCTCCCCTTTGGGGAGAGGGGCTGGGGGTGAGGGGAAGGGCCCGTGCATAAACGTGTTGTCGCCCGCCAAGCCCCACCGTAAGCGCAGCGGACGATGGGGATCCGCTTCTATGTAGCCCTCTCGCTCCGCGAGAGGTAAGCGGCAGCGAAGCTTGCAACGGCATGGCGTTCATCCGCTTACCTCTCGCGGAGCGAGAGGGCTACATAGAAGCACACAAGCGTCAGCACCGCTCTCTCCCCTCACCCCCAGCACCTCTCCCCAAAGGGGAGAGGGGGCCAGAACATTCACGGATCAGATTCTTATGCCGAAAATTCGCGTGATGGTGGTCGACGACGCGGTGGTCGTCCGGCGCATGGTGAGCGATGTGTTGGCTTCCGACCCCGACCTCGAAGTCGCGGCGACGGCGCCGAACGGCAGAATCGCGCTTGCCAAGATTCCGCAAGTCAATCCGGATCTCATCACGATGGATGTGGAGATGCCGGAGATGAACGGACTTGAAACGCTCAAGGAGCTGCGGAAAACGCATCCGATGCTGCCGGTCATCATGTTCAGCACGCAGACGCAGCGAGGCGCCTCAGCGACGCTTGACGCGCTCTCGCTGGGCGCCACCGACTACGTCACCAAGCCGGCCAACGTCGGCAGCGTGGCGGAAGGCATGCAACGGCTCCGCGAACAGCTCATCCCCAAGATCCGCCTCTACTGCAAATCGAAGATTCAAGCATCAGCGTCCATTTCCATCCGCCCGTCAGCGACTCCCAAAGGAGAAGCCGGGGGCATGCGTATGGCGTCGGCAGGCAATTCGATGGTCGAATTGCTCGCCGTCGGCGTTTCGACCGGAGGGCCGAACGCTCTTGCGGAGTTGCTGCCTCAGTTGCCAGGGGACTTGCCTGTCCCGGTGGTGATCGTGCAACATATGCCGCCTGTATTTACGCAACTGCTGGCCAATCGTCTCGATGCTCAGTGTGCGATTCGAGTGCACGAAGGGATGGCCGGCGGAAAGCTGACGCCGGGCCATGCGTGGATCGCGCCGGGCGATTTCCACATGAGCATCTTGAATGCGACCACCAGCAAGATGCTGACCCTGCATCAGGGTCCGCCTGAGAATTCGTGCCGCCCCGCAGTCGATGTGCTTTTTCGTTCGGCGGTCGAGAGCTACGGCTCCGGCGTGCTGGGAGTTATCCTTACCGGCATGGGACGGGACGGCCTTCGCGGATGCGAACGCATTCATGAAGCAGGCGGACAAATCTTGGCCCAGGATGAAGCGAGCAGCGTGGTCTGGGGAATGCCCGGCTTCGTGGCTCGCGCGGGGTTGGCGGAGAAGGTGCTGCCTTTGAAGGAAATGGCGCAGGAGATCGTTCGCCGGGTGCAACGAGGCCGCTCGCGCAATTCGGTGCACGTGGTTCCTTCCCGTCCAGGATCGGAAAAGTTACGGAGCGAATCATGCCGTTGAATGTTGCTGATTTCGAGTTCGTGCGAACGCTGGTTTCCAAACGCTCGGCCATCGTGCTCGATTCGGAAAAATCGTATCTGGTCGAATCGCGTCTGGTCCCCGTCGCCAAGAGCATTGGGCTGGCGACGACTTCGGATCTGGTCGCTCATCTGCGTTCGTCGCCGTCGAGCGGGCTGCATCAGAAAGTCGTCGAGGCGATGACGACGAACGAAACGTCGTTCTTCCGCGACATCCACCCTTTCGAGGCGTTCAAGAACGTCGTCGTCCCGGACATGCTGAAGCGGCGCGAAAGCACGCGGCAACTCCGTATCTGGTGCGGCGCGAGTTCCACCGGACAGGAACCGTTTTCGCTTGCGATGTTGTTGCGAGACGATTTTCCCTGCCTCAAGAGTTGGTCGGTGCGGATCATCGCGACGGACCTCTCCGACAACGTGCTCGAAAAGGCTCGCCGGGCAACTTTCTCGCAGCTTGAAGTGAACCGCGGGCTGCCTGCGTCCTACCTAGTGAAATACTTCGAGCGGCGCGGACTCGAGTGGCGGCTGAAAGACGAGATTTGCTCGATGGTGGAGTTCGGCAAGCTCAACCTCATCGAAAGCTGGCCCGCGATGCCGCCGCTCGACGTGGTTTTCCTCCGCAACGTGCTCATCTACTTCGATGTGCCGACCAAGAAACAGATTCTCGCCAAGGTGCGAGCAGGGATGCGCTCCGACGGATACTTCTTCCTCGGCGGCGCCGAGACGACGTTGAACCTCGACGACAAATTCGAGCGCCTCGATTTCGATCGGGCAGGTTGCTACCGGCTGAAAAGCAAATAGCCGCGCAATTGACGCGAGCAGAGGCGTCACTCCAAGCCCCAGGGTAAGCGCAGCGCACCCTGGGGGTCAGTCCGCGGATGAATCCCCAGGGTGCGCTGCGCTTACCCTGGGGGCTTGGCGGCTATCGAACGAGATGAAGCAGACGTTTTTTGGAGCGATGCCATGTACGTGAGCAACGGCGAGATTCAGCAAGTCATCGAGTCCGTGTGGACGACGCTGCTCGGTTTCGAGGCCCAACCCGCGGACGGCACGACGGCGTTGCCGGACGATCTCACCGGCTGCGTGCACATCACCGGCGAATGGGACGGCGTCGTCACCCTCGTGTGTCCGCGCCGCATGGTGCAGCGGGCCTCCGGCGTCATGTTCGGCATCGACGCAGCCGCGGCTCCCAAGGATCTGCTGAACGACGCCCTGGGCGAACTCATCAACGTTTTGGGCGGAAATCTCAAGGCGCTGATGCCCGGCCCATCCCGGCTCAGTCTGCCGATCGTGGTGGACGGTTCCGATTACACGATGGCCATTCGCAATGCTCGGGTCGTGAACCATGTGTCGTTCCAGTGCGACGACGACTGCATGACGATCTGCGTGATGGAAGCCGACTCGCGGCCCGCCGAGATGTAGCTTTCGCGGGAACGTGGGAGCGGGAACCGCCGGGGATGAAGTGCGTCAGGACACGTCTTCCGAAGCTCCCCTCACCCGCCCTGCGGGCACCCTCTCCCCCGCGGCCACTCTACTGCGAGGTCGATCGTGGTCCCTGCGGGGGAGAGGGAGAGGTTCGCTGCCGCCGCATCACTTCGTGGTACGGCTTTCGGATTTGAATCGGTAGGCGTCCCATTGCTTGCGGTCGCGCGGGAGCGTGAACCAGGGCGGGTCGAGATGGTGCTGCACGGCGAGCTTTTGCAGCGTATCGGGATACTCGGGCCAACGGCCTTCGGCGCGGGCGAGTTTGGCGAGTTGCTCCTGATCGAGCTTCGGTTTCAACTCCGCATCGACGAACTTCTGCATCGGCTCGGATAACGCCTTGTAGCCGAACGCCCACCATTCATGCGGAAACGCCTGACCTCGCTTCGCGGCGAGTTCCGTCATCTTGATCGCGAATTCCGGCCAACGACCTTCGACGAATTTGGTTTTGATCGCCATGTTGACCTTGATGTTGAGTTGCACGCCCTTGGGCAGATCCGCGAAGAAGCGTGGCCCATCGGCACTGGGCAATGCGGGCGGATGGCGGTCGGCGAGTTCGACCAGCGTCATCGGAAAGAGCGGCCACCGCCCTTCCGATCGCAAGAGCCGATCCTTTTCCTCGGCGGTCAGCAAACGGAACAGATATTCATGGACGTACGTCTGCACATCGGGCGACAAGTCGGCGACCTGGGCAGGCAGTAGCCGTTTCTCTTCCAACTCACGCCAAAATCGCTGAGCGACGGCCCACTCGAATCGGCGCTGCTTCTCCTCTGCCTTGAGCTTGGCGATCGCGTCGCTGCGCTCTTTGTCCTTCAGCGCCGCCACACGATCCCGCGTCGCTTTCGGCTGATGCTTGACCCAGTCCTGCTCGCGCAACATCCGAATGACGGCGAGCTTCTTCTGCTTGTCCGGCGCCTGACGAATCTTCTCCTTGTCCTCGGCCGGCAATGTTTCGATCCAGGCGACGTATCGAGTCAGCACGTCGCGAAGCGGTTGGCCTTCGGGCTTCTGCAGATCGTGATCGAGTTGCAGAATCGCTTCGCGACGTTCGGCGGAAATCGTCTGGAAGTTCTTGGCCGCCTGGCGAATGGCGGACGCGCGTTCCGGCATTTGCTGAAGCTGCGCCCAGCGGCGGCGATTCGCCTCCAACTCTTGCGGCGTCGGTTCGGGCACGACGGCCAAGAGCGCCGGCGCGAGCGTCAACCATACGATCGAGCGCGTCATGGCGTCCCTTGGTCAAAGTCCTGAGCCGGCGCCGAACAAGTCGGGCTGATCCAACGAACGCAGAAACTCCACGTCGTCGGCCCATTCGTATTCGTGCAAACGTTCCAGAGCATGCAAGTGGCGAACGATCGGCTCCTCCGCCTCGGCCGCATTCCGCGGCAAGAACCATGCACCCGCGGCGAATCCGCCCAGCATCGCAAGCAAGACGGTTGCCGCGATCGTAAGCCGCATCCCCCATCGCGATGGTGCACGCACGGGGGTCGCCTTGCTGACGGATGCGGAAACCGACGACGGCATTTTCTCCAGCGACAGACGCGACATCGTTCGTTCGGTGAACGACGGCGAGGGCTGCGGGCGCGGCAGATAATCGAGCAGCCCCCATGCTTGCCGCATCGCGTTGAGTTCGGTGCGCAGTTCGGGTTCTCGGCCCAGACGAGCTTCCAACGTTTGAGATTGGTCGTCGTCCAACTCGCCATCGAGATAGGCGGTCAGAATCTCGCGATCGTCCTCGCTGATCTTCGCCATCGAAAAGCCCAGTTCGCGATGCGGCATCTACGGCTACGCCCCCAGAATACCGAGTTCGTTGGGACGAAAGAAGAGGCGATCGGAAGCCGCTTGTTTTCGATTGGCGTGGCGGATCGGCGGCCTTACACTCACGCCATTCCATTCGAACTCCCGAGAACCGAAGCCATGTCCGCCATCCATGCCGCTCCTGCCGCCGATCTGGAACTGCTCCGCAAGTACGACACGCCGACGATCTGCAACGTCGTCGAGCTGTTCGACATCGTGCCGCGCACGTCGTTCTACATGGATGGCCGAATCCGCGCCTGTTATCCCAAGCTGCCGCCGATGGTGGGCTACGCATCCACCGCGACCTTCCGCTCCGCCGGGGCGCCGCACGGCGGCAATGTCTACGCGGGACTCGGCGATCAAGTTGCCGCATTCGAGAAGGTTCCCGGGCCGCCGATCGTGGTCTTCCAGGATCTCGACAGCCCCGTCGTCGCCGCAACGTTCGGCGAAGTGATGTGCACGACGTACAAGACTTTCGGCGCCGCGGGACTGATCACCAGCGGAGCGGCCCGCGACTTGGATCAAGTGGAGGCACTGAATTTTCCCTGCTTCTCCGATGGCGTGATCTGTGCTCACGGTTACTGTCAAATCCTGCAAGTGCATGGGCCGGTGCATGTCGGCGGCCTCACCGTTCACCCCGGCGATCTGCTGCATGGCGACTGCAACGGCGTCACGTCGATTCCCAATCATCTCGCCTCCGCCGTGGCGAACGCCTGCCCTGAGTTGGCAACGGCCGAGTCGATCGTGTTGGACTATCTGAAGGCGGGCCATGCGAACCTGCAAGGCTTCAACGATGCCCGGAAGGCGAGCAAGGCGAAGATCGATGAACTCGCTCGGTCGCTGCGGGCGGAGGTCATTCCGGCTCGTTGAGTCGGCGTGTGTGATTGAGCAGCGGCACGCACACCGCATTCGAAAGTGCTAACCACAGAGGCACGGAGGACACCGAGAAAGGCGGAAGATCGGAGAATGATGATCGGAGAATGAAGAAGTAAAAATGGAAGCAGCGATCTTCTTTTCATTCTTCATTCTCCGATCTCCGATCATCAATCTCCGATCTTCTGCCTCTCTCTCTGTCCTCGGTGGTTAGCGTCTTATAGCCCTTCCCCCTGGCCGAAGCGCAATCGCGTCGCCTACGGCTCCTCGCTAAACGCGGTGGATTGCCCAGCTTCCTTTCGGAAAAGTCAGCCTCCTCTCGCCTTCTGTGGAAGGGTATAACCGCGTCCCGCGACGTTGGAGAACGTCTTCGTTTGGCCCACTCGAGAAGGATCTTGCTATGTTCGAAAGCACCTGGACGCTGCCGCTGATGATTTTCGCCGCCGAGTTGTGCGTCGTCACCCTTGGCACGCTGCGGATCATTTTCGTCTCGCGGGGAAATCGATTCTTGGCGCCCGCATTGGGTTTCTTCGAAGTCAGCACCTGGCTCTTCGCCATTGGCCAAGTGATGAGCAACCTTACGAATGTTCCTTGCTTTTTGGCGTTCGCCTTCGGTTTCTCGGCCGGCAACTACCTGGGGATTCTCATCGAAAAGAAGCTCGCCATGGGCTTGGCGATGGTCCGAGTTTTCGCCCCCGGCGATGCGGTGCCGCTCGCGAATGCCCTGCGCGAACGCAACTTCGGCGTCACCTCGGTGGAGGGCCAAGGAGCCTGCGGCAAAGTCGAAGTCGTACTCACCATCGTGAAACGCCGGCAGTTGAATGAAGTGATCGAATTGGTGGAGACGCTCCACCCCGGCGCTTTCTACTCCGTGGACGACTTGCAGACCGCATCCGCCGGCATCTTCCCGCTCCACCGGCCTCAACCTGCGGTGGCAGGAATGGTTCAGGACTTCGGAAAGTCCGCACGCCGAAAAGCGGGCCACGAAAAGACTGCCGTCTCCGCGTAAGGTGCTTCCGCACGCCCTGTTAGCCGCGACGCGCAGCGGAGCGCGGACTGAACGCCATGCGATCGCATGGCACGCTGTCCGCGCTCCGCCGCGCGTCGCGGCGAACCATTCGCGTGGAACTTTTTCCGCCGTCGCCGCGTCCAACCGTTGCACGTCCATGCGTTTCTTCGGCCAACTCCTCCTTCGTAGGCCCATCTCAGGGCACGAGTCGGCCGATGGGAAACGAATCGATCTTGGAGGCGATTCCGATGGCTCGTCCCGTCGTTTCGGCCCATTTCCCTCAACGGGAACGCCGACCCTGGCTTCGACTCGCCCCCGCTGCGGCATTCAGCATCGCGGTGCATGCGATCCTCATGGCGCTGTTCATGTTCTTGGCGCCGACGTCGTCGGCGGATTCCGCACTCCAACTCGAAGTGCGCGATGAGACGCCGCTGCATGCGATCCCCATCGACGATGCGCCCAAAGCGGATTTTCTCTCCGGTGATTACAACGACTTTTCGACCGAACGCGACATCGACAACAACAACTTCTCCGACCGGCTGGCCGACAAGACGATCCACGAAATCGATCGACCCGATTTAGGGTTGGGAAGCGGCATCGGCGTCGAAACGCCTGAGATTTTGCCGCCTCCCTTCGGTATGCCGGGCAAAGGTTTCGCCAATGGCAACCATCTCGCCGCCGGGGACGGCAACGCTAAAGTCGGCCCCTTCGGCGGAATGCTGAATGGCCGGCCAGGCATCGACCTTAGCCAGCGTGGTTCAGGAGCGACGCGGGAAAAAGCCCTCCGCATGAACGGCGGCACTCCCGCAACCGAAGCGGCCGTCACGCGTGGGTTGCGCTGGCTCGTTCGCCAGCAAGGTACTGACGGCGGATGGCGTCTCGACGGCAACTTCCCGAATGCTGGAAAAATCGACAACAAGACCGCCGGCACCGCCCTCGCCCTGCTCCCCTTTCTCGGCGCCGGCAAGACGCACAAACCTGGGGCGAAGGAAGCCAATCCCTACGACAAGCCGGTCGAAAAGGGCCTCCTCTTTCTCATGCGGCAACAAGACAAAAACAGCGGCTATCTCGGCGGCGGCATGTACGCTCGCTCATGGTTTGGCTTCGATCGCCCTGTGCGAAGCATATGCTCTCACTCAAGACCCGATGCTTCGACGCCCCGCGCAAAAGGCGTTGCACTACATCGTGCTCGCCCAACACGACGCCGGCGGGTGGCGTTATCAGCCCGGCGAAGCGGGGGATCTCTCCGTTTCCGGCTGGCAGATCATGGCCCTCAAGAGCGGCATGATGGCGGGACTGGACGTACCCGCGATCACCCTTCGCAAGGCCCAGCGCTATCTCGAAATCACCGTCGCCGCGGATGAGGGATACTGCTACGTGGGAAGCGAAAGCCCCACCCCAACCATGACGGCCGTCGGCCTGCTTTGCCGGCAGTACATGCAATCGTGGGGCCCGCAGAATCTGCGGATGATCAAGGCCATCGACAAGCACATCAAGCCGAACCGCCCCGATTCGACGAACAACGTCTACTACACCTACTACGCGACCCAGGTCATGTTCCACTTCGGCGGCGACGGCTGGACCCGCTGGAACGACGCGATGCGCGAGCAACTCCTGAAAACGCAGGACACGGGAGCCGATGAAGGCAGCTGGTCCCCCCGCCCCGGCGATCCCTGGACGGGCCAAGGCGGCCGGCTCATGTCCACATCGCTGAACTTGCTGACGCTCGAAATCTACTACCGCTACCTGCCGCTCTACCAACGGCAAACAGCCTCGCAGGCGGAAGAGATGAAGAAGGGGGCGTAAGGCCAACGCGGCGGAAAACGATTCCCTCTCCCCCGCAGGGATCACGATCGCCCTCGCCGAATAGTCACCGCGGGGGAGAGGGTGCCCGAAAGGCGGGTGAGGGGCGCTTCCGAAGACATGGCCTGCGCGCGAACGTCAGTTCTTGCGAGCGCAATTCACATCATCAGGCAGCAATTCCAATTAAAGCAATAATTACCTACAGGCACGCGTGTGAAAGGTGCTTTCTGAAAAGGCGGCGTCTCGCACTGGGGTGAAGTTTACCGAAGCTCCCCTCACCCGGCCTTTGGCAACCCTCTCCCCTGCGGTGACTCGATCGCAAGGGTCCCCTTGATCCCGGCGGGGGAGAGGGGAAGGTTCGCTGTCACCCTACCGCATCATGCCCATCGCCATTGCGGAGCGTTGCAGTTCGTTGATCGCCTCCGCGAGGGGGGCGTCGATGGCCATGTCCATCGGCCGGAATCGTTCGACGGCGACGTCGGGCAGCACGCCGCGGCCGCTGTAGGGGAGGCCTTTGGGGGAGAAGAAGCGAGCGATCGTGATGCGAAGGCCGCCCGTGGGGACACCTTGTGCGGCAGGCAGTTTCAGCAAGACCTGGGTGCAGCCTTTGCCGAAGCTGGGTTGGCCATAGATGCGGGCGCGATCGTTTTCCTTCAAGGCGCCGGCAAGCACCTCTGCGGCGCTCGCGGTGTCTTGATCGATCAGCACGATCACCGGAGCGACGAAAGCCGCGGCATTGCGGGATTGGTGGACGGTGTTGAAACGCGGATCGTGGTGTTCCGTCGAGACGATGACGCCGGAGGAAAGAAATCGCCGAGCGGTTTCGATGGCGGACTCGAACACGCCGCCCGGATTGCCCCGCAGGTCGAGGATGACCGCTTTCGCATCGGACTTGGCGAACAGCGCCAACGCGTCATCGACTTCCTGAGGGGTGGTTTCCTGGAAGCAGACGATCTGCAGGTATCCGATTCCGCCCGCTTTCATTTCGGCGTAGACGCTGGGGACGAACATCGCTCGGCGCCGAAGGGTAATGGTCCGCATGCCTAGTCGAGGCGACAGGATGTCGAGATCAACGCCCGTTCCCACGGCCCCTGCAAGCATGTCGTGAACCACATCGGCCGGCAATCCTTCGACCGGCTTGCGATCGATAGCGACCAGTTGATCGTTCGGTTCGATCGGCGGATTGATTTCGGAAGCGGGGCTGAGCGGAGCAATGTCCACAATCAGCGATTTCGCTGCGGCGGGGGCGACGGTCAACCCCACGCCTACGGTCTCGCCCTTCAGGGCGTCGTTAAGTTCGCGGAAGGAACCGGGCGAAAGATACTGCGTGTATTCATCAAGAGCATGGCAAAAGCCCGACGCTTGCTCCATCAGGCAAACCGTGGGGGGCAGATTCAGAATCTGCTTGCCTGCCATCGCTGCCTCTTTCGCCTTCTGCTGAAGCTGATGGCGATCGAGCCCTTGCAGGTCGCGCCCCAGCTTTCGCAGGACGGAGCGATACTCTTCGACCCGAGACATGCGGTCGGCTGGGATGTACTGGCTGATTACGCTCGGATCGCTGACGAACGCATCGAGTTCGTCTAGCCCTTTGCGGAACAGCTTCGCCGAATCGAGCCGTCGCTTGTCGATGGTGCGGTCAAGCAACGCATCGCGGATCATGCTGAACAAACGCATCGATTGGCCGTAATCGAGCGTGAGCACTTCCTTGCGGTAGCCGAGGTCGCGATGGCGGCGCTGTTGCCAGCAATGGCGAAGGCAATTAAGTTGCTTGTCCCGCAGATCGGTGCGAGCGGGAAGCAGCTTGAAGGCGGCGGAGTAGAGTTCGTAGGCGCGGTCCCAGTCCCCCTGCTTCTCGCGAAGCTCGGCCTGGGAGGCAAGATGAACGGCGTCCGGCTTATCGGGCGCGGCAACAACGGAGAGGGCGCTGCTGGCGCATCCAACAAGCGCAGCAGCAAGGCAAACATTCAAGGCGCGACGCACAGCGACGTCTCCTTGGCAAGTCTCCGTGGGGTGCTTCACTATAAAGTACCCCAGAGGCATCCGTCAATTGACAGACGGAAGATTCGTCCAAAAAGTTTGAATCCTCCTTCCCCGACCTATTGCCGCAACCGCCATGCCCGATGCCGTTCGCCAAGAAATCCTCGTCCAGGCGAGGACCGTGGTCATCAAGGTGGGAACCAACGTCCTCACGAGCGAAGACGGCCGTCTGGACCCGGCCCGCTTGCAATCGCTCGCGGACCAAATCCACCGCATTCGCGAACAGGGACGGCAGGTCGCGCTCGTCAGTTCTGGGGCCATCGGCGCAGGGATAGGCCGGCTTGGCTTACCCAAACGTCCTACCGATCTGCGCCAGCTTCAAGCCGTGGCCGCTGTGGGGCAAAGCTTCTTGATGCGGGCCTATCAGGAGTGCCTCGAAAAACACAGCCTCCATGCCGCACAGATCCTGCTGACCGCGGGGGACTTCGACAGCCGGGCTCGCTATCTGAATGTCCGCAACACGATCTTCACCTGTTTCGAGTGGGGCGTTTTGCCGATCATCAATGAGAACGACACCGTCAGCGTGGCCGAGATCAAGTTCGGCGACAACGATCATCTGGCCGCGATGGTCGCCAATCTCTTGCGAGCGCCGTTGTTGGTGTTGCTGACGAACGTCGATGGACTCTACGACGGCAACCCGGGCGATCCGTCCTCCAAGAAAGTGGACCTCGTCGAATCGATCGACAGTTCCGTGATGGGCCTGGCAAACGCCAGCAAGAGCGTGCTCGGCACCGGCGGCATGCGATCCAAATTGCGGGCCGCTCGTCTCGCCACCGCTGCAGGCGAATCCGTCATCATGGCCAACGGAGCCCGCCCCGGCATCCTCGACGACATTTTTAGCGGCGAACCCGTCGGCACTCTGTTCCTCGGCCACGGCTCCTCGATCCCCGCCTGGAAACGCTGGCTCGGCTACACCGCTCGCCCGAAAGGCAAACTCATCGTCGATGCCGGCGCCTGCCAGGCCGTGAAAACGAAAGGCAAAAGCCTGCTGCCGATCGGCGTGGTCCGCGTGCAGGGAGAATTCGATAAGGGGGACGTGATCGCCCTGCTCGACCTCGACGGCCAAGAATTCGCCCGCGGCCTCACGAATTACGCATCGGGCGACGCCGGCAAGATCCTCGGCCTCCGCACCGACCAAATCGGCGAAGCCCTCGGCTCCGCCCCCTATGAGGAAATCGTCCACCGCGATAATTTGGTCGTCATCGAGTAAAGTCGGCGAGCGACGCAAGGCGAGCAGCCGCTGTTAGGCGGCTGGTAGAGCGTCCGCAAAAGTCTCGTCGCCCTAAGGCAGCAAAAGCAGAACCATGTTGTGCCGAATCATCCAAGACGTCGACAAATGACGAGGAACACAGATCGTCGGAGACGCTGAAAGGCCAACGCTTCCCATTATCCTGCTCGCTGATTATCCTGCTTGTCTGCCGCCACCACCATTTTGTCGAAGTCTTCGATGATTCTACCCTCATGATTCTGCTTTTGCCGCCTGAGCATGACGAGACTCCTGCGGACGCTCTACCAGCCGCCTAACAGCGGCTGCTCGCCTGGCATCGCCGGGTGCCGCACTTCACTTCCGGTCCGTCTTCCGCAACAATACCTGCGATCCTTCAGGGATCCGGTATGTCGTCTTCCAGCGATCCGACGCCTTCGTTTCTCGAACAAATATCCACGCGTTGGCCGTTGCTCAGCGAGCCGAACCAGTAGGTTCGTGCTGCGCTACGTCCGAACAAAGGCACGATAATGAACGCAAAGAGCAGCAGCGGTCTTTGATCATTTTGTCCCCCATCATTTTGTCTACGCCTTTGGTGAATGATTCTGTGCGTAAATGATTCTGTCCCCCAACCCACCCGAAAACGTCGCCTACGGCTCCGCGTTAAACGAGTTATCCGCCCATCCAGTTCTGCGGTTCGGCTTTTGGATCGCTCCTTCCTAAAATGACCCGAGGCGATCGATTTTTCGGGGCTACCGCTCATGAATGCCGACTTGGCTTCGGTCCGTTCCAAGGTCCGCGACGGCGAACGGCTCTCCTTCGACGACGGGATCTTTCTTTACGAGAAAGCCGATCTCTTCGACCTCGGCGAACTTGCCAACACGGTTCGCGAGCGGAAGAACGGCAACCTCGCCTATTACAACGTCAATACGCATCTCAACGCGACCAATGTCTGCGTCTATCGCTGCACCTTCTGCGCGTTTCGGGCCGACCTGAAAAGCGAGAAGGGCTACGTGATGTCGGACGAACAAGTCCTGCATCGCGCGGCCGAGGCGGAATCGCGCGGCGCGACCGAGCTGCATATCGTCGGCGGCCTGCATCATCAGTTGCCCTACGACTGGTATCTCAATGTCGTCCGCATCGTGCACCAGGCCCGTCCGCGGCTGCATTTGAAGGCGTACACGGCCGTCGAATGGGATTGGTTCGCCCGCATGACGGGACGGACGACGCGCGACATCCTCGCGGAGTTCAAGGACGCGGGTCTCGGCAGCCTTCCCGGGGGCGGGGCGGAGATCTTCCACCCCGAAGTTCGCGACCTCATCTGCGAGCACAAGGCCGATGCGGAATCGTGGTTCAACATCCACCGCGAAGCCCATCAGCTTGGCCTGCGTTCGAACGCGACCATGCTCTATGGGCACATCGAAAACGCATACCATCGAGTCGATCACCTGATCCGTCTGCGGACGTTGCAAGACGAAACGGGCGGCTTCCAAACCTTCATTCCGCTCGCCTTCCACCCCGACAACACAAAGCTCGGGGCGGAGCGAAACCTCAAGAAGCCAAGCTCGCTCGTCGATCTGCGGAATGTCGCGGTCAGTCGGCTCATGCTCGACAATTTCCCGCACATCAAGGCGTATTGGGTGATGCTCGGCATCCCGACCGCTCAGCTCTCCTTGAGCTTCGGAGCCGACGACATCGACGGCACCGTGGTTCATGAGAAGATCTACCATGACGCCGGCTCGGAGGTGCCGCAAGAATTGACGGTCGCCGAGCTTCGCCGACTGATCGAAGAAGCGGGTCGAGTGCCTCTCGAACGGGACACGCTCTACAACGAAGTCGTCCGCCCCGCCGGCCAAACCTGGCGACTCGCCCGATCGCTCAAGATGGCGCCGGCGTAAGGAGGATTTCAAATTTCAAATTTCAAATTTCAAATTGAAGAGGAGCCCAAGCCCGGGGGCGAGCGTAGCGAGTTCCTGGATTCATGCGAGCGGAACCCAGGAGCTCGCTACGCTCGCCCCTGGGCTTGAACTCGCCTTTCGATTTGCAATCTGAAATCTGCAATTTGCAATTCCTCATGAATGACCTCCGCCCCTACTTCTGGATGCTGCTCGGCGCGTTGGCGTTTGCCTGGATGGGAACGCTTGCCCATGAGGCCCGCATGAGCCATCCCTGGCAAACCATCGCATTCATCCGATCTCTGGTGCCGTTGGTGGTGGTCGGCATTTGGACATGGTGGGCCGGCGTGCCGTTCGTCTTCGTCCGCCCGCCGATTCTTTGGCTGCGAAGTCTCTCGGGGAGTTGCAGCCTCATCGGCACCTTCTACGCCCTCAGCGTCCTGCCGCCTTCCGAAGTGTGGACGCTGACGAATCTCTTTCCCCTATGGATCGCCCTGTTCTCTTGGCCCATGCTCGGCGCGATTCCGCGGCCTCAAGTTTGGGTATCGATCGTTGCCGCCATAGCCGGCGTTTATCTGATCTTCGGCGCCAAACTGGTGACGGGCGAAACGACGATCCTCATCGGCCTCGCGATCTCCTTGTTCACCGCGGTCGCAATGATGGGATTGAATCGGCTCAAAGGCATCGACGTTCGCGCCGTTGTCGTCCACTTCTCCGCGGTGTCGCTGGCGTTTGCCGCCGCCGCGTATTGGCTCTTCCCCGTTGGGGAGCCGGAGATGGAGCCCGACCAATGGGACACGCTTCGCCTGATCGGCGTGGGCCTCGCCGCGACTTTGGGACAGGTCTGCCTGACGCAAGCGTTCACCAAGGGGGACCCGGCCCGCGTGTCGGTCGTCGGACTCACGCAGATCGTCTTCGCCCTCTTGATCGGAGCCGTCTTCTTCAGCGAACGTCCGGATCAACCGAAGCTGCTCGGCATCCCCCTCGTCCTCGGCCCCACCGCCTGGGTGATGCTCACGCCGAGTCGTCCCAGGATGGCGGAACCCGAACCCATCGAAACTTAGAGTAGTCCTCACGCTCCGCGTGAGGTCAGCGGCGATGTAAGGTTAGACCGCATCTGCCTTTCGTGGCGACAAGTTTATGAACTTGTCGGAATGGGCTGCATCGAGGTCATTTCAAACAAGTTCATAAACTTGTTTCCACAATCGTCTGACTTTACATCGCGGCTGACCTCACGCGGAGCGTGAGGACCACTCTGACGCCTCGCAGCGCAACTCGATCGCTCCCTTCCAAGTTGCCCCCGGCGCCAACTGCCTCCACCCCAACGCCAAGCCGCTTCCCACAGGTGCATGGATCGCGTCCGTCGCACACGTGTACGGCTCGAAACAAACCGCCTCCCGATGCGGCGGCGTGAAGGCGACCATCCACGGAAAGTCAGGCGACACGGAAAGCGTCAGCGACTTTTCGCCCGCCGCATCCCGCATTCTTGCCGCAGGAATCAATGATGTCGGCGATTCGAACCGCTCCGCGAAACCCGAGAACAAGTCATCCCATTTCACGTCCCGATACGCAACTTCACCCAGCTCTACTCCATCCGATTCGCCCGTCGGCAGGTTCTCGTCCAACTTCCAATGGCGTTTCGTCAGCAGTTGCACGATCGCCGCATCGCCGCCGAAGGGTTCGGTGCGGAAGTAGGGGTGATAGCCCAGCCCCATCGGCAACGGCGTCGTCCCTGGATTGATCGCCTTCGCTTCAACTCGCAGGCACCCTTTGCCCAGCCGATACGAAACGCGAAGGCGGAAGTCGGCAGGCCAAAGGTTCGCCAACTCGGGCGCCACTGCGGAGCCGACGACTTCGCCGACGATCCAGGCGGAATCCCAGTCCGCCCCCGCATAGACGACCTGCCAGGGAGCCGCGAGCACGAAGCCGTGGATCGCATTCTTCCCCGCCGGATCGCGCGTCGGCAGACGGTATTCCTTGCCCTCGAACGCGAATTTCCCATCGCGGATGCGGTTGGGAAACGGGAAGAGAATCGGAAACCCGCTCCGCGAAGGCTTTGCCTCCTCGAAGAAATTCGCAGTCCGCCACAGCATTTCGATCGGCGGATCGCCGGCCACGGCCCAGCGGTAGGCGTTGAACCCCATCGCGGGCCATACTTCGAGGCGATGGCCTTGATCGTTGCCCAGCACCCAGACGGCCGGGTCGCGGTCGAGCGTGTTGGGACGAGTTTCTTGACGAATCCAAAAGCTCACGGTCGCCCTCATGGCGGAAAGTCGGGGAATTCCTTCGGCGATTTGCGTATCGTAATCCGCACGTCGCGGCGTGACCAGCCGAGCGGCGACTCGAGGAAATTGCGATGCCGACTTTACCTGCTTCCACATGGACCCACTTCGCCGAAGCCGTTTTCCGCGCGGTCCATGTTCCCGCCGACGAAGCGAAACGCGTGGCCGAGAGCCTCGTCGATGCGAACCTCTGCGGGCACGATTCGCATGGGCTTATTCGCGTCATCCAATACGTCGACGCGATCGGCGATGGCCGTGTGCAGCCCGGCGCCCCGTTCAAGGTGGTGAAGGAAACGGCCGCCGTGCTGGTCGTCGATGGGGGCAAGGGATTGGGCCAGGTGCAAGCGCATCGGCTGCTCGATCGCTTGATCCCGCGCGCTCGAGCGCTGGGGCTTGCGTCCGGCACGCTCATGCACACGGGGCATATCGGCCGACTCGGGGAATATGCCGAGAAAGCCGCCGCTCAAAAGATGGCGTTCATGGCGACGGTCAACAACCACGGTTTCGGCCGCGGCGTCGCCCCTCCGGGAGGCAAGGAAGCTCGCATCGGAACTAACCCGCTGTGCATCGGCGCCCCGACGCACAAGGAGCCGGCCGTGCTCGACATCGGCACCAGCGTGGTCGCCGAAGGGAAAGTCCGCGTGCTTTACAACAAGGGGCAAAACGTGCCCCCCGGCTGGCTCCTCGATCCCGAAGGCAAGCCGACCACGGATTCCAGCGTGCTCTACAAGGAACCGCGCGGCACCATCCTGCCGCTCGGAGGCGATCAGGCCTACAAGGGTTTCGGCCTCGGCCTGCTGCTCGACATGTTTGCGGGCGGCCTTTCCGGTGCACCGTGCAGCACGCCGGGGCTGCCGAACCTGTCGGCCAACGCTGTCTTCTTTCTGGTGCTGGACGTATCGCAGTTCGCGGGCATCGATCATTTTCTGGAACAAACGACCTGTCTTGCGAACAACGTGAAGAATTGCCCCAAGGCGGAAGAAACCGCGGAAATACTGCTGCCCGGCGAGCCCGAACGGCGAACCAAAGCCCAACGCCTCCAATCCGGGATCACTGTCGATGACGGCACGTGGGGCCAACTCACGTTGCTGGCCGAGAAGTTGAGCGTTCCGATTCCGTACGTGTGAGCACGATTTTGGTGGAAAGAAAATTCTCAAAAAGCACTTGCTCAAAAGAAGACCGCCCAGTATCTTGATGTTAACGAATCCGTAAGGATTCCAAATCGGGTCGATTTCGATCGCGCGGTTGGCAGCGTCCTCGCGGTTGGGTCGATCCGATTTTTCTTTGCGCCTGCTTCACTTCGGCTCGCTTCCTCATTGCGGCGCTACTCCTCAACTTGGTAAGATGAAGGCCTTCCGCACGCTTAAAGGCTTCGTCCCATTCCGAGTAGCGAAATGAAACATCGGCTTTTGTCTACACTCGCCGCGTTCGGCTTTGCCGCGTTCGGCATGGTGTTCGCCGCCCCTGCGCCGCAAATTCAGGAAGACAAGGCGCCTGACCGGGTGGGCTACATCCCGAAAGCCAAGTATCAGCCGGTGCCCAGTCGCGTTGTCGGCGTGCTCGTCAGCGACGTCGTGAAGGTGATGGGGAACGAAGGACGCAGCGGGCCGCCGGATGCGATGGCATTCTCTTCGGGCGGCGGAAGCTATCGCTGGGTCTATGTGCCCGCGATCAACGGCATGCCCGCCATCATCCAAAATCTGCAAGTCAAAGTCGGCGCCCAGGGGGATCAGATGCGCATCTATCCCGCCCTGAACATGGCGAACGCCACCACCGCGAAAGACCTCTGGGGAATCAAGGGACCGTTCGCCCTGGTTGAAGTCGAAGTCAACGACAAGCTCGGAGCCCCGGCCGACGAAGGTTTCGTGGCGACGAAGATGACGCAGATCGACGGGACTCGCGATTACCCGATCCACGCCACCGAAGCCGTCGAGCAAGGCAAGAAACGCTACGGCCAATGGCGAGCCATGCAACAAGGCTCCATCGATGCCGCGCTGGTCAAGGCTCAGAAAGATGCAATCGCCGACCAACCGGTCACGGGTCCGCGCGAGACGAATGAAATGGTCCACATCAGTTGGTTGCCGGACGTCGAGCGCCTGCGGGTGCGGTTTCTGACGAAGATCACGGACGGAGCCTACCAACACGGTGGGGGAGTCGATCTCGAGGCTCGTCCGGTTCCGCTGCCGGCTCTGCCGATCAAAGGCGGCATCCGCCCGCGACCGCAGATTGCGCCGCCGCAACGGATCCCAGGCTTCCGCTGGGGCACGCAATTCGGCGTGGAATTCGGCGTCAGCTACGAGTTCGACAAGACAGGCAACCTCGCCAAGATCCAAACGCTCCCCATCGAAAGCTTCCGCAACATGCTCCCGCCGCCTCCCAACGCCGGCGGGCCTGGCCGCTTCCCGCTTCCGCCGCAACCCGTCGATCGCTGATTTGCCTTGCAACGACACGACGCGCTGTAGGGAACGCCCTCCGTGGCGTTCCGCCGAACTGGACGCGTCCGAACAACCATCATCCAACAATCCGCGATCCCCGCTTGCGGCTTAGCGTTCGCATCGACCATCTGAATCGCTAAGCCGCAAGCGGCGATCCGTTCCCCTCGATTTACAGCCGCCTCCCCGGCTACGGCAGTACCGTCTCGCCCATCAGGAAGCGATCGCATTCGCGGGCGGCTCCGCGGCCTTCGTTGATCGCCCACACCACAAGACTCTGCCCGCGCCGCATGTCGCCGGCTGCGAACACGTTCGCGATGCTCGTCTGGAACTTGCCGTGCTCCGCCTTCACGTTGGTCCTCGGGTCGCGTTCCACGCCGAGCTTCTGCAGGAGCAGATCCTCGGGGCCTAGGAAGCCCATCGCGAGCAGAACGAGTTGGGCGGGCAAAACGCGTTCGCTTCCGGGCACTTCCTTCATCACGAATCGGCCATTGTCCTTCGCCCACTCGATGCGGACCGTGTGCAGTTCCTTCACATGGCCGTTCGCGTCGCCTACGAATTTTTTCGTGTGGATGAGATACTGCCGAGGGTCGTCGCCGAAGATCGCGGAAGCTTCCTCCTGGCCGTAATCCATCTTGTAGACCTTGGGCCATTGGGGCCAAGGGTTGTCCGGCGCACGCTCCATCGGCGGCTTGGGCAGAATCTCGAACTGCACCAGGCTGCGGCATTGATGACGCATCGACGTGGCGACGCAGTCGGTGCCGGTATCGCCGCCGCCGATGACGACGACGTCCTTCCCCTTGGCGCTGGTGTACTGCCCGTCTTTAAGATCCGAATCGAGCAGGCTCTTGGTGTTGGCCGTGAGGAAATCCATCGCGAAATGGATCCCCTTGAGATTGCGTCCCTCCATCGGCAGATCGCGCGGCTTCGTGGCTCCGCCGGCGAGGACGACGGCATCATAATCCGCGATCAGTTTTTCGGCCGGGAGGTCCTTGCCCACTTCGCACTTCGTGACGAACTTGACGCCTTCCTCTTCGAGCAAACGCACGCGACGCTGCACGATGGCGTTCTTGTCGAGCTTCATGTTCGGGATGCCGTACATGAGCAACCCGCCGATGCGATCGGCTCGCTCGAAGACGGTGACCCAATGGCCCGCCTTGTTGAGCTGAGCAGCAGCCGCCAGACCCGCGGGCCCGGAGCCGACGACCGCGACATTCCTGCCGGTGCGGAACGGCGGCGGTTCGGGCTGGATCCAACCTTCCTTGAACGCGCGATCGACGATCTCGCATTCGATCGTCTTGATCGTCACCGGCGGTTCGTTGATGCCGAGCACGCACGAACCTTCGCACGGAGCCGGGCAGACTCGGCCGGTGAACTCAGGAAAATTATTGGTCTTATGCAGCCGTTCGATCGCTTCCTTCCACAGGCCGCGATAGACCAGATCGTTCCATTCGGGAATGAGGTTGTTGACGGGGCAACCCGACGCCATCCCTTCGAGAAGCGTGCCGGTGTGGCAGAAGGGAACGCCGCAATCCATGCAGCGGGCGCCCTGTTTCTTGAGAAGCTCCTCGCTGCCGTGCGCGTGGAATTCGGCCCAATCGTGGATTCGCTCCTGCGGTTGCCGCGTGAGCGGCAGTTCGCGCGGGTATTCCAAAAATCCGGTCGGCTTGCCCATCGAAAAACCTCTGGAGAGAACTCTCTGGCTCCCCTCTTCCTTGGGGGGAGAGGGGCTGGGGGTGAGGGGGCGGCGCCACGCGGACGCTTGTTGCTCACCCGAAGCATTTGCTGTCTAGGCCGGAAATGTCGCTTTAGCGCGCGACTCCCGTGAATCACCGCGACGACGATGCAGACGTCGCCATCAACTTCATAAATGACTCGATACGAATGAACAAGCAGTTCTCGAATCGTATCGATGTCGAACTCCGGCACTCTCGAACTGAGCCGCGGGAAGTCAATCAATTTCACCGGCGAATCTTGAATCGCTTTCTGAACCTTTTCGGCATTCATCGGCGAATCGAGGCTGATGTACTCGATGATTCGTTCGAAGTCGCTTAGGGCAGCTTCGGACCAGACGACTTAGCCATTGATCGATCCTCGTGTTCGCTTCCTCAAGCGAAAGGTATCGCCCTTCTCGATAATCCTTCATCCCTTCGGCTACCTTTGCTTTGACGTAAAGTCGGTAGAGGATTTCCGACTCCGATTCGGCGTCGTCGTCGGGAATCGCTTCGACCAACTTCAAGACGACTTCTTTTTCAGGACTCATAAAACCTCCTCCTGCGGATGATGACGATCGCACCAATCGCGTCGCCTACGGCTCCCCGCTAAACAGCGACGGCTACTTCCCGCCCACGCGCGACACGTCGTGGCTGTTCTCCTCGAACGCCGCCATCGCGGCTTCGTCGTCCGACATGCCTTCGGACTTCAGCCGTTGCTGCGTCTCGTACACGCGGCGGAAGTCGTTCGGATAAACCTTCACGAACTTGGGAACCATCTGTTCCCACAGGGCCAGCACCTTCCACGCCCGGTCGCTGCGGGTCAGGTCCGCGTGGCGGCGGATCATGGCTTGCAGTTGCTCGATCTCTTCCTGATCCTCGAGCTTGAACAGCTTCACCATCTCCATGTTGACCTTGCGCGAGAAGTCGCCTTGCTCGTCGAGGACATACGCGATGCCCCCCGACATGCCGGCCGCGAAGTTGCGACCTGTCGGGCCGAGGATCACGACGCGGCCTCCGGTCATGTATTCGCAGCCGTGGTCGCCGACGGATTCGACGACCGCGTTGACGCCGGAGTTGCGGACGCAGAAGCGTTCGCCCGCCATGCCGCGGATATACGCCTCGCCGCTGGTGGCGCCGTAAAACGCCACGTTGCCGATGATGACGTTCTCTTCCGCCACGAAGGTCGAACCCTTGGGGGGATAGATGATCAGCCTGCCCCCCGAGAGGCCCTTGCCGAAGTAATCGTTCGCATCCCCTTCCAGCGTCAGCGTCATGCCGCGCGGGACGAAGGCGCCGAAGCTTTGGCCGGCCGAACCGTTGAACGTCAGGCGAATCGTGTCGTCCGGCAAACCGGAACTGCCGTACTTGCGCGTGATCTCGCTGCCGGTGATGGCCCCGACCACGCGGTTCCCATTGCGGATCGGCAGCGTGGCTTCAACCTTTTCCTTCCGCTCGATGGCGGGCTTGCAAAGGCCGAGCAGCGTGGTCATGTCGAGCGACTTCTCCAGCCCGTGGTCCTGCGTATCGGTGTGGTAGCGGCCCACATCGGCGCCCACCGGCGGTTGATAGAAGATGCTGGAGAAATCGAGCCCCAGCGCCTTGTAGTGGTTGATCGCCTTATTCATGCGAAGCAGGTCGCTGCGGCCCACCATCTCTTCGATAGTGCGGAAGCCGAGCAGAGCCATCGTTTCGCGCACTTCCTGAGCGATGAACTGCATGAAGTTGACGACGTGTTCCGGCTTGCCGGCGAACTTCGCGCGGAGCCGGGGATCTTGCGTGGCGACGCCGACCGGGCACGTGTTGAGATGGCAGACCCGCATCATGATGCAGCCGACCGCGACCAGCGGAGCCGTCGCGAAGCCGAACTCCTCCGCTCCGAGCAACGCCCCGATGATCACGTCGCGGCCCGTCTTGAGCTGGCCATCCACCTCGACCACAATTCGGCTGCGCAGGTTGTTCATCACAAGCACTTGCTGCGTTTCCGCGAGGCCCAACTCCCATGGCCCGCCCGCATGCTTGATCGACGTCAACGGCGACGCACCCGTTCCGCCGTCATGGCCGGAGATGAGCACGACGTCCGAATGCGCCTTGGAAACGCCCGCGGCCACGGTGCCGACGCCGATCTCCGCCACCAGCTTCACGCTGATGCGAGCATGGCGATTGGCGTTCTTCAGGTCATGAATCAACTCGGCCAAATCCTCGATCGAATAGATGTCATGGTGCGGCGGCGGGGAGATGAGCCCCACGCCCGGCGTCGAGAGACGCACCTTCGCGATCCACGGATACACCTTGCTCCCGGGTAGCTGACCGCCCTCGCCGGGCTTCGCTCCCTGGGCCATCTTGATCTGGATTTCCTGAGCGCTGACGAGGTATTCGCTCGTCACGCCGAATCGGCCCGAAGCCACTTGCTTGATCGCGCTGTTCTTCGAATCGCCGTTCGGCAGCGGGATTCGGCGAGCGGGGTCTTCGCCCCCTTCGCCCGTGTTGCTCTTGCCGCCGATGCGGTTCATCGCGATCGCCAGCGTCTCATGCGATTCGCTGGAGATGGAGCCGTATGACATGGCCCCGGTCTTGAATCGCTTCATGATCGATTCGACCGATTCCACTTCCTCGATCGGGATCGGCGTGCACTTGTCGAGATCGAATTCCATCATGCCGCGGAGCGTCGCGAGCCGGGCCGACTGGTCGTCGATCAGCTTGCTGTATTCCTTGAACGTCTTGTAGTTGCCGTTGCGAACCGCTGCCTGGAGCTTGTGGACCGACTCGGGATTGAAGAGGTGGAACTCCCCCTCACGGCGATACTGGTAATGGCCGCCGATATCGAGCGTTTTGCCGTTGGTGGGCCGTTCGGTGTAGGCGTGCTCGTGGCGTGAGCGAACCTCTTCGGCGATCACGTCCATGCCGATGCCGCCGACGCGCGACGGGGTCCACGTGAAGTACTTGTCCACGACGTCCGGATGCAGGCCGATTGCTTCGAAGATCTGGGCGCCGCAGTAGCTTTGCACGGTGGAGATGCCCATCTTGGACATCACCTTCATGATCCCCTTGCCCACGGCCTTGATGTAATTCTTGATCGCCTTTTTCGCATCGACCTTGGGCAGGAAGCCCTGACGGACCATGTCTTCCATGGTCTCGAAGGCGAGGTAGGGATTGATGGCGCCGCAGCCGTAGCCGACCAGCAACGCGTAGTGATGCACTTCGCGCGGCTCGCCGCTTTCGAGCACCAAGCTTACCTGCGTGCGGGTGCCTTCGCGGATCAGATGATGATGCACGCCGGCGACTGCCATCAGTGCCGGGATCGGTGCATGATCCTTATCGACGGCGCGATCCGAGAGAATGACGTACTCGATGCCGGTGAGCACCGCGGCGGCGGCCTGACGGCAGATCGCCGTCATCGCCCGCTCCAGGCCCATCGCCCCTTCTTTCGGGTTGTAGAGGATCGGGATGACGATCGACTTGTACTTGCCCCGCGTCGTGTTTTCGATCTCGCGAAGCTTGTCGAGTTCGTCGTTCGTCAGCACCGGCGACTTCAGCTTGATCTGACGGCATGACTGCGGCGTCGGGTTCAGCAGATTGAACTCGCGGCCGATGGTCGTGTCCATCGACATGATGATCTCTTCGCGGATCGCATCGACCGGCGGATTCGTCACCTGGGCGAAGAGCTGCTTGAAGTAGTTGTAAAGGAGCTGCGGCTTGTCCGAGAGGACCGCCAACGCGGCATCGTTTCCCATCGAGCCGATCGCTTCGCCGCCGTCGTTCGCCATCGGGGCGATGAGCGTGCGGACGTCTTCAACCGTGTAGCCGAAAGCCTGCTGCCGCTTCAGGACCGTATCGTGATCGGTCGGCTTTTCGGTCGTGCCGTCGGGAATATCCTCGAGGCGGACGATGTTCTCCTTCAGCCACTTCGCATACGGCTTTTCCGAAGCGATCTTCTGCTTCATCTCGTCGTCGGCGATGATTCGGCATTCTTCGAGATCGACCAGGAACATGCGGCCCGGCTGCAAACGGCCCTTGAGCAGCACGTTTTCCGGCTCGATGTCGAGCACGCCTACTTCGGACGCCATGATGACGAGGTCGTCCTTGGTGACGTAGTAGCGCGAAGGGCGCAGGCCGTTGCGGTCGAGAATGGCGCCGATGCGCATGCCGTCGGTGAACGCGATCGATGCGGGGCCGTCCCACGGCTCCATGAGGCAGGAGTGGTATTCGTAGAACGCCCTCTTCTGCGGGCTCATCATCTCGTCGCCGGACCAGGGCTCCGGGATCATCATCATGACCGCGTGCGGCAGCGATCGGCCCGAAAGGACGAGCATTTCGAGCACGTTGTCGAACATGCCGGAATCGCTGCCGTTTTGATCGATGACGGGGCGGATCTTCTCGATGTCGTCGCCGAAGAGTTCGGAGGCGAGCATGCTTTCGCGGGCGTGCATCCAGTTGATGTTGCCGCGCAGCGTGTTGATTTCGCCGTTGTGGGCGATGAAGCGATACGGGTGGGCGCGGGTCCAGTTGGGAAACGTGTTCGTGCTGAAACGCGAATGGACCAAGGCGAGAGCGGATTTCAACTCAGGATCGGCGAGGTCCGGGTAATACGGCTTCACCTGATCCGCATTGAGCATGCCCTTGTAGACCATCGTCCGCGACGACAGGCTCGAGACGTAGAACATCTCGCGCTGCGGCAGATTGGTGTGCCGTACCGCGTTTTCCGCCATCTTGCGGATGACGTAGAGCTTGCGGTCGAAGGCGAGCGGATCGTCGGTCCGATCAGCAGGACAGACCGACTGCTTGCCGACGAACAGCATGCGCATGACCGGTTCGCCACGCTTGGCGGTGTCGCCGATCATCGAGTTGTTGGTCGGCACCGTGCGCCAACCCAGGACGGCCTGTCCTTCGTCGCGCACGACCTTCTCGAAAATCTGCTCGACGCGAGCACGATCCGTCGCGTCGCTCGGCAGAAACACCATGGCAACGCCGTAGTCGCCGCGCGCGGGAAGCTTGATGCGCAGCTTGGCGGTTTCGCGAACGAGGAAATCATGCGGCATCTGAATGAGGATGCCGGCGCCGTCCCCCGTGTTGGCTTCGCAGCCGCAGGCGCCGCGGTGTTCCAGATTGTGGAGGATGCGCAGGGCTTTTTCGACGATGTCGTGGGCGGGGCGGTTCTTCATGTCGGCGACGAAGCCGACGCCGCATGCATCGTGCTCATAGAAGGGATCGTAAAGTCCCTGCTTGCCGGGTTGGATGGGGTTCATCTGCCGTTCCTCCTGGAGTTCCGGGCCTGACTCTCGCGAGCATGCCCGTTGCCGGCCGGCTCGGCCCGGCGAAAAGCTTCGTGATGCGGCCCCGTCGAGGCCCGCTGCGCGACGGCTTCTTCCGCCTGCAATAGTTCCAATAGCGCTCGTGCCGCGCCGCTCAACCAATGCCCCCGGCGATGCACAATCCCTAACGGCCGCACGAAAACGACGTCCGTCAGCGGGCGAGCGACGAGCGTCCCTGCCCGCACCTCGCGCTGCAGCGTCGGCTCCGGGAGCAATGCGACGCCCGCATTGTTTGACACCGCATCCTTGATGTTCTCGATGCTGTCCATCTCGCATTCGATCCGCACTCGCACTCGCTGTTCGCGGAGAAAACGATCCACCTTGCGGCGAATCGTCAGCGATCGATCGAAATGGACATACGCCTGACCATCGAGGTTCCGGGGGCGAACTTCCTCGAGCCGGGCAAGCGGATGCTGCGGGGCACAGGCGAGCACCATCGGCTCCTCGCGCCAGGGCAGCACCGACAACATCGCATCCTTGCGCGGAAACGACACCAAACCCAAGTCCGCGGTTCCCTCATGCACTCGCTGATAGACCTGATCGGGGTGCGCGTAATCCACATGCACATGAGCTCGCGGATGCACTTCCGCGAATCGCCGCGCGATCTGCCCGAGGTCGCCGAAGCCCACGGAATAAATAGCCGCGACGTTCACCGTGCCCGCGACGTCCAACTCCGCATGGCGAATCTGCGCTTCCAGCTCCTCATACTGCTGGAGCAGCGACTTGCAGCCTTCGTAAAAGGTCTGTCCCAAAGTCGTCAGTTGCAAAGGCCGCGTCGAGCGATCGACGAGCTTCGCTTCCATGTGTTTTTCAAGCTGGCTGACGATCTGGCTCGCGGCCGATTGCGTGATGTCGTTCGCGACCGCGGCCTGCGAAAAGCTGCGGTGGCGGGCGACGTCGCAGAACACTTTGAGCGAGCCTAGCTGCATCCCGTTGATTGTAGCATGCAAGAAACTAATGCCAAGACGACACAGTATAAAATAATCTGATCTTGCTGCGGCGCGGGCGAACGTTGCGGGCGAGAGAGCCGCGTAGCGAAGGAAATGGCGAAAATCACGCCATTTCACGCCATGGGGCCAAGGTCACGCCGCAGGGGCGGAGCAGACGATTCGTCTTCGAACGCCGCGAATAGCAAGTCGCTTCGCAACAAGACACGTGTTTTGCGATCCGTTCCGTTGTGGGAAATGCGCTCGATCGTAGAATTGAAGCGTCGATCCGCCGACTTCGAAACCGTCTGTGCAGGTTTCCGCTTGCGGCTTAGCGAGACCTGGGCTTGCTCCGAACGCTAAGCCGCAAGCGGAAGACAGAGGTTTCGAAACAAGTTCTAATCGGGCCACGCTGCCCGCCTTGAGATGACGATGGCAAAGTCGCTTCCCGCGCCCGCACATGATCCGGACGATCCGTTCAACGACACGAAAATGTCGTTCGGCGATCACATCGAAGATCTCCGCGTCCATCTTCTGCGCGCGGTCTACGGCTTCCTCATCGCCATGATCTTCGGCCTCCTCATCGGAAAGCCGGTCCTTCAGTTCATCGCGGCGCCCGTCGAAGCGGAATTGCAGAACTATTACGAGCGGTTCTACGATCGCAAAGAACAAGAACTGCTGACGGACATGTCGCGTTCAAGGGTTCCCCCCATCTTGCTGGAACTGTGGGAAGAAGAAAAAGGGAGCAACGAGGAAGCCGAGCTGACGCGGAAACATCTCAACGAGATTCGCGCGAAGCTCGAGTTGCCGCCGATCCCGGAACCCGCACGCAACGACGAGGCACGCTTGCAGCGTCCGCTCATGGTGGGGCTGATGCGCTACCTCGACAAACTCGAGATGCGCGATTGGGTGGAGCCGGCTGTTCTGAACGAAATGAACTGGGCCCGGCGAAAGGTGATGATTTCCAACCCGCAGCCGTTCGTGCTCTCCGTGATGCGCGACTATCGCAAGCTGATCCCGCCCACGCTCAAGACGCTGAACGTCCAAGAAGCGTTCATGGCGTACTTCAAGGTGTCCATGGTCACGGGCCTCGTGATCGGCAGTCCCTGGATCTTCTATCAGATTTGGATGTTCATCGCCGCCGGCCTCTACCCGCATGAAAAGAAACTCGTGCACGTGTATCTGCCGGTCAGCTTGATGCTGTTCCTCATCGGCGTGCTGGTCTGCGAGTTTCTCGTCTTGCCTCGCGCGATCGAGGCGCTCTTGTGGTTCAACGAATGGATCGGATTCGAGCCCGACCTGCGCTTCAGCGAATGGCTTGGCTTCGCGATCTTCATGCCCGTCGTGTTCGGCCTCGCGTTTCAAACGCCGCTCGCCATGTATTTCCTCTTCCGCATCGGCATCTTCGATGCGGACTCGTATAGGGCAAAACGTCGCTGGGCGTGGTTCCTGATGGGAATCTTTTCAGCCGTCCTGACGCCCTCCACTGATGCCATGAGCATGCTCTTTTTGCTCGTCCCAATGTGCATCCTCTACGAGTTCGGCATCTGGCTGTGCCAGTTCCAGCCGAAGCCCACCTTCGAGGAACACGAAGAACCGCTCGACGAACTCATCGGCGTCTGATGTCCTAGGTAGCCCTCTCGCTCCGCGAGAGGTAAGCGGATGAATGCCGCGTCGTCGCATGGTTCGCTGCCGCTTACCTCTCGCGGAGCGAGAGGGCTACCTAGAAGAGGGCTGCGCAGCTCACGCCGTCACCGTCTCATGCACGAAGCGAAGCTTCTCGAGGACCGGCGAGGAAAGCACGAAGGGATAGCCATCCTGCAAACCGAGCCCGCGGTTCAGATTGTTCAGCACATACGTCAACGCATGCCAACTCTCGATCATCGCTTCGAACGCGGTGGGTTCCCGGGCGATCACGTTCGGAACCGGCTTCAACGTCGGCTCCCCCGGACGCTTCGGGCGCAAAGTCAATCCGCAGGTCGTCGCGGTTTCGAGCGCATCCGTCATGTGCAGATAATGGGCCCACGTCTCCGCCCAGTCTTCCCACGGATGCATGCTGGCATACGCGGAGATGAATTGGCTCTGCCAATCGAGCGGTGGGCCTTCCTGGTAATGCCGAGCGAGCGACGCCGAATAATCTTCGCGGTCGTCGCCGAAGAGCTTGCGGAACTCCTCAATCCGGTCGCTGTCGCGGATCAGGCGATCCCAGTAGTAGTGTCCCACTTCATGCCGAAAATGGCCGAGCAGCGTGCGAAACGGCTCGTGCAGATCATGCTTTCGCTTCTCTCGCTCCGCATCGTCTGCTTCCGCGATGTTGAGCGTGATGACGCCATCCGCATGCCCCGTCAGCACCTTGGGTGCGGCTGAATCGGCGGGGTCGGCGAGAAACTCGAACGCCAGGCCTCGCTCCGGCTCGTCGATCTTGCTCTCGATGGGAAGCTTCAGGTTGAGCAAGCTGTAAATGAGCCGGCGTTTGGCGGTTTCGACCTTGTACCACGCGGCCTGCGCTCCAGCCGTCGCCAAATTGGGGATGACGCGCGTCAGCCGACATGAAAGGCAGTAGGGATCCTCCTGATCCGCGGGCATTGCCCAGTTGCACACCTGATGTTCGGAGTAATTGCGGCACAGACGATAGCGTTTGCCTTCCGCCCGCTTGAGCGGCGAACGCCAGGTCTCCCCGTCGAGATCCAGCGAACCCGTGACGCCAAGATCCGGCAAATAGGCGAGTGCATGCTTGCAACTGACGCACTGGACGCTCTCGAAAAAGACGAGATGATCGCAATGGTCGCAGTGAAAGACTTTCAAGGCAGTTACTCCAGGATGAAGGGCGCACCGCCGACGGGAGCAAATGGTATTCCCGAAACGAAAGATGTCCAAAGGGAAGCGGCTTTCGGCCCTCCGTTTGCATCGCGTGAGGCGGAGGCCCTCATGATCGGACTGCGTACCCTCGGCGTCGAATTCACCCGCCTCGCATGGCATGGCGTGCGGACGTTCGTCGTCACCTTCGTCGGCGTCTTCCTCTACGGTTGCGTCCTCGCCGCCCTGTCGTATTGGTTCCTCCAATCGGTCTCGCAATGGGCCGGGCTTGGCGCCTTGCTCGCCATCGTCGAAGGCATCGCGTTGGCTACGATTCTTGCCCGCCAGCGCGGCATGCTCGCCGCCATGACCGAGGGCCTTCGCCGCATGGGCATCGGGCGGGAAACGGTAAGCACGGTCTTCAAAGAAGCCGAAGGCGAACAGCCTGCGCTCGCCGTGCAGCAATCGCAACCCTCCGCATCGACCTCGCTCGTGCAGACCGCCGCTTTGCAGATGGCGATCGGACGGCTATCGAGCCAGATGCGCGGCGGCACCTGGCTGCGTCGGCTTCTCTGGGCACGGGTGCTGGGATTGCTGGGAACGTGGATTCTGAGCCGCTCGCGACATGCCGAGGCACAGCGGAGCGGAGCCAGCTTGATGCAGTTGCGGCAAGAACTCGAATCAAGTGCCGACGAGATGCTGACCGGCATCATCCGCCTGCGGGCCCAACTGTGGACCTGGGGCGCGATCGTTGGCTTTCCGATCGTCGTCGCGCTTCAGACATTCGCCATTTCAATGATGTCTGCCTGGCGTCTGTAGCACGCTGCGCAAGCAAGTGACGGCGACAGGTTCCCGCTGTTGGATTCATCCCCATTCCGGGAACCTGTCGCCGTCACTTGCTTGCGCAGCGTACTACCTAGCGTTCTTCCTCCGCCAACGCCCAGATCATCGGCCGGCCCACGCCTTCGCGGTACACCACGCGGCGCGGCATTTCCGGTTCGACGAAAGCCACATCCCCCGACTCGGCCAGCGGCAGCGGATCGTGCGGGGCTTGCCATGCGACCTGGGCCAAATCTTCCGACTCCGCGTGGACGATCTCCACATCCGCCGGCCCCGCCGTCGCCCACGCCTCCATGGGACGCGAGCCGAAACGCGGAGCAATCAGAAACAGCATGACGACCGCCGCCAGCGACGCGATCGTCCCGAGGATCTTCGTCCCCGAATCCGCCGGTTTCGCCAGCGTCTTGTCCGCCTTGGCGATCGCATCGAAACAACGCGTCCAGTGCGCGTCGCTCGGTTCCGGCGGCGGCGATTCCTCCACCCAACGCCGCAATCGCCGAAGCTCCGCCAGCTCCGTCTGAGCCTCCGGATGCTCGGCGATCCATGCTTCGAACTCGCGGCGAAGCGGCTGCAAATCCTCACGCCCCTCGAACTCGCCGTCGGCATACGCCGCCCGCAATTCAGGGGTCGGAGGCAACTTGAACTGGTTCGGTTCCATCATCGTCTTGTCCATGAGGCCAAGATCGCTCGCAGCTTTTGGCGAGCGTAAAACAGCCGACTCATTACCGTCCCGATCGAAATCCCCAGCGAATCGGCCACCTCGCGATAGCTCAGCTCCGCATCGACATGCAGCACGAACGTCTGCCGTTGCGCCGGCGGCAGGCCGTCGAGCGCCTGCTGCAACTCGCGCCGCAGATCCTCGCGCTGCATTTCCCGATCCGGCTCCACCCACACGCTCGGCTCCATCTCCTCGCGCCGGCGCTGGCCCAGGGCATCCATGCTCATCGTCTCGCGACGGCCTCGTTGGCGACCCAAATCAAGAGCCGCATTGCTGACGACGCGCAGGAGCCATGTCTTAAACGAACTACGCCCCTCGAAAGTCGGAAGATGCGTGAGCGCTTTGACGAACGCCTCCTGCACTGCATCCAGGGCGTCCTGCTCATGGCCCAAAAGCCGATAGGCCACGCGATAGGCCAGAGAGCGATGACGGACGAACAATTCCTCGAGCGAGTCGCGTTCACCCGCACTGGCGCGCTGAAGAAGCTCGGCGTCCGGAATGGCGAGGACAGCAGTCATGGGAGGAATGCCTTGCACCAAGGCGACGGCGGGGCGAAGCTCGGTTCCTGATCCTGTCCTAGACGAATCGAGCCGTCGGCCAATTCGAGGCAGGATCTGCTTCACCCCAAAAACGCCCGCGCAACGCGAAATTGCGCACGACATCAACGACTCGATGGGAATTCCATTTCGCCTCCGGGTGCTCGTGAAAAAAAAACCTTTTGCAACAAACGGTTACGTCGAAATCCGGTTCCATTAGGCTCCCCCGGCCCCCTTCGCGGCGTCTGCATCGTGCCCAATTTCGCGGGGCGCGCATCGCCGTGATATGTCGGCTGGTTCAGAGAAAAATCGTTCTCCGCTGTTGCGGTGAACGGAAAGACAGTCCGGCTGCCTCCTTTCGATGGTCTGGTGACGGCGATTCCAAGACCTTGATGGTCTTGGAAATCACCGTCGTTGGCGTGAGCCAACCTTCCATTATCCATGTGTGCGGCGACGCATGCTAGCTTAGCGTAGGCGAAAGCAGCCTCCGATATTTGCCGTAGTTCCTTCGGTCCGGACGGGTGCGCCGTCGCGGAGAGTTCATTCCTAACCCGAGCCCCGTTCATGGGGCTTTCGCGAAGCGTCTAGGCCCGCCGTTGACGGCGGGTTAGCTTCGGACAAAATGAGTCCCTGCGAGCCCCATTTCATGGGGCTTCTCGCCGTTCGGCTTCAGCCGTGGACGCTGCAAAACGGCTAAAGCCAAACCGCGCGAAGCCCCGTCAACGGGGCTCAGACTGAATGAAGCGGCACCCCGGTTACCCGCCGTCAACGGCGGGCCTAAACGCTGCGCGAAAGCCCCATGAATGGGGCTCGGCCTGACATTGATTCTGCCCAGGCAACAGGTATGGCCCGGCCTACTAGCGACGCCGCCCGATTGACTCTGCCTCAATTGCCTGAGATCACCGCAACACTTCCCTAACAACCCTCGCCGGCTGCCCGTCAATCAGCGTCAACTGCTGCCCATTTCTCGCAAACGTCACCTTCGCCGGATCCAGCCCGAAGAGGTGCAGCACGGTCGCGTGGAAGTCGTAATGGTTCACCACATCGCTGACCGCGTGGTGGCCGAAATCGTCCGTCGCGCCGAACGCCATGCCCCCTTTGATGCCGCCGCCGGCGAGCCACATCGTGAAGCCGTAGGTGTTGTGGTCGCGGCCGATGTTGCGTTCGTTTTGAATGACGGGGAGTCGGCCCATTTCGCCGCCCCAGTGGACGAGCGTCTCGTCGAGCAGGCCGCGGGATTTGAGGTCCTTCACCAGGCCGGCGGAGCCGCGATCCACATAGCGGCAGGAGGCGGGGAGGGCGGTCATGATGTTGCCGTGGTGGTCCCAGTATTGATTGCGGGTGCACACCTGCACGAAACGAACGCCCCGTTCCACCAAGCGGCGGGCGATCAGGCAACGCGTGCCGAACTCGGCCGTGGCGGGGTCGTCGATGCCGTAGAGCTTTTTCGTGGCGGCGGATTCATTGGCGATGTCCATCGCTTCGCGGGCCGCAAGCTGCATGCGGGCGGCCAATTCGAAACTGGCGATGCGTGCTTCGAGATCATGCTCGCCGGGCCGGGCCTGGGCATGCGTGCGATTGAGGTCGCCGAGGAAATGCAGGTAATTTTCCTGGGCAGTGCCTCGCAGATGGGACGGCGGATCGAGGTTGAGGATGCGAGGCTCCTGGGCCCGCACCACGGCGCCCTGATACAGCGAGGGGAGCCAACCGTTCGACCAGTTGTCCACCCCGAGCACCGGATGGCTGACGGGGTCGGCCATCACCACGTAGGCGGGGAGATTTTGGCTTTCGCTCCCCAGGGCATAGGTCAGCCAACTGCCTAGGACCGGCCGGCCGGAGACGATGCGGCCGTTGTGCAAGGCATTGATCGATTGGCCATGATTGTTGACGCCCGTGCGAGTGGAGCGAATGAGGCACACGTCGTCGATGATCTCGGCCAGGCCGGGGACGAGTTCCGATAGCTCAACCCCCGCCTGCCCGCGTTTGCGAAATCGCCACGGCGAATGAAACACCTTGGCACTCGCCTCGGCCGCATTGTCGTATTTGATGTCGCCGGGAAAAGGCTGCATGTGATAGCGAGCCATGGCCGGCTTGGGATCGAAAAGATCGATATGGCTCGGCCCCCCTTGCATGAACAGGGAGATCATCGCCTTCGCCTTCGGCTCATGATGCGGAGCCTTCGGCAACAAATCGAATCGCCGCGGTTCGAACTCCGGCATCGCGCGCGTCTGCTCTTGCTGGAGCATCCAAGCGAGGGCGAGGCCGCCCACGCCAAACCCGCTCTCCGCCAAAAACCGCCTGCGACTCGCATCAATCATCGCATCCCCATATCGAAAAGCTGCCCAACTCCGTGCGGCACGCCCTGAGCGTAGAGAAGGGCGTGGCAGACCGCCCGAAAATTCAAATTGGATGCTGCGACAACACCGCTTCCGCGCCCTTCTCTACGTTCAGGGCGCGCCACCGGCGACACCCGCAGCACACCGCATGGCACCTGGCTCGAACCCATTGAATCTCTGACACATACTTTCGCCGCGGTGTGCCATGCGTTGCCGTGTCCCTGGCGAGGCTCAGCGAACTGCCCGCTTCCACGGCGAAACATGCCAAGCGCCTCATTCAGGTTAGCGTCTCTCCGGGCGAACCCGCAACTCAGACCTAAAATCCGCAAAACTATCATAATCGCTTGCGAGTCGGGTGTCGGCAGTCAAACCACGCAAGGCGAAGGCATATTGCGGCCGCATCGCACCCTGGAGATGGCGGGGGTTCAGTCGATCATTGCGGCTCGCTGGAAAGCAGACGACGAAGCGACTCGACTTCTCATGGAACGCTTTGATGAGAACCTCTTGGCGAAGAAGTTAGGCATCGGCGAATCGCCTCGCGAAGCGCAAGTTTGGCTGATGCGGGACGGAGAGTCGGCCATGTCCGAATCGACGCTCCGAATCGACGCTCCGAATCGACGCTCCGAATCGACGCTCCGCGGCACGTTTCGAATTACGGGCGGCGAGTCAAAGTCAGTTGGGTCGGCTCGGCGCCGACCTTCAATTGCGGGAGGGTCGCCAGGCCTGCTGGGTCCGCCTTCACTTCTCCCTTAGCATTGCCGAACGACCATTGCACGGTTTCGCCAGGTTCGATTCGGAAGCGTTGCAAGCGACGCAACGTGAGATCCGCGGCGGCTTCCTTGGGGAGGGCGAAGCTGGTCTTGAAGTCCGAATCGCTCAGGATACGTAACGTCATTTCCGCTTTGTCATGCGTATCGCTGACTTGATTCCAGCGAAAGAATGCGTTGATCTGTCCCGGCTTCTTCTCGGCGAGGCGGTCTGGCCAAGGGAGCGGGTCGTTCGTCGAGGCGTTCGTGAAGACGGGATACGGCTCGTTCTTTTTCACGTTCAGCCAATCGAACGAATCGATGAGGTCGTTCGCCTTCAGGATCGCGCGGTGATCGTTCGCATGGCCGAACGGACCCCAGTACATGATGAGGGCGTATCTGCGGTCGTTCATCGCCTTGGCGAATCCGTCATGGCCGCGCGACCAGCCGTCGTTGGGCGCGGAGTAATCGATGACGATCGGCGGATCCGCGAACTTCGCATCTGCGGGAAGTTCCTGGGGCGGAAATCGCATTCGGCTGGAGACGTGCTTCACTTCCGCGGGGACATTGGCTTTGATGGCGGCGAAGACGTCGCCATGCCGCATGCCGATGCCGAGGGCGCCGCTGCCGCCCATCGAATTGCCGCATAGGTAAACCCGGTTTTCATCCAATCCGTACTGCTGCACGACCCACTTCACGGAGTGGATGACGCGTTTCTCAGTGGGGCCCACATCCGCTCCGGGATACTTGTTGATGCCCCACCACCAATCGCCCCTATTGGCGCGGCAATCCAAATAGAGCGCGAAGAATCCTTCCGGCGCGTGATAAATATCGTGATTCCCCGGCTTCGTCGTGCAAGCGAGGCACGAGTGAACATCGTGGCCGGCCGAATGCAGAACAACATAGAGAGGAATCTTACCCGCGGCGGCCGCCTTGCCTTCCTTCGGGTGAAGGACAAGAAACGTGTCCTGCTGGGGCTTCGCGTAGCCCCACTCTTTGGCGACGCCATGCTTGTACGTATCGAGCTTCCGCCCCGCGAACACCGAATCCTTCGCTTTGGCGGGCGGCCACGAGGCTTCTTGCAAGGGTTCCTGGGCCGCGGCGGGGGCCGCGAACAAGAGGAAGAGCAACGTTCGCTTCATGGTGGTTCCCGCTTTCCGCTTCGGCTTTATCTCGCGATTTCCATCGCGCGAGTTTCGCGGACGATGGTGACTTTGATCTCGCCGGGGTAGTTGAGGTTTTGCTCGATCGCTCGCGCGATATCGCGGACGGTGGCGACGGCTTCGCTGTCCGAGAGCGTGTGGGCGTTCGCAATCACGCGTAGCTCGCGGCCGGCCTGGATGGCGTAGGCGTGTTCGATCCCTGGGAAGCCTTGGGCGAGCGCTTCCAACTCTTCCAATCGCTTCACGTATTTTTCGAGCGTTTCGCGGCGAGCGCCGGGCCGCGAGGCGCTGATCGCATCGGCGGCGGCGACGAGCACCGTGTAGATGTGGTCCACCGTCACGTCGTCGTGGTGGCCGGCGATCGCGTGGAGCACTTCCTCGGCCGTTTCCCCGTAGCGGCGGGCGAGTTCGGCTCCGATCTTCGGGTGGCCGCCCTCCATCTCGTGATCCGCCGCCTTGCCGATGTCATGCAGCAGTCCGCAGCGGCGGGCGAGTTTGCCGTTGAGCCCCAGTTCTTCCGCCATCATGCCGGCGAGGTGGGCGACTTCGAGGCTGTGGAACAGCACGTTCTGGCTGTAGCTGGTGCGGAATTTCAGTCGGCCAAGCAATTGCAGCAGCTTGTCGTGGACGACGCCGACATTCGCTTCCTGGGCGATCTGTTTGCCGACCTCGAGGATGTGGCGTTCCATCTCCTCGGTGGTTTCCTTCACTACCTCTTCGATCCGCGTCGGATGAATACGGCCATCTTGAATCAGCTTCGACAGCGAGAGCCGGGCGATTTCGCGGCGAACATTGTCGAACGCGCTGACCACGACGACGCCGGGGGTATCGTCCACGATGACGTCCACGCCGGTCGCTTTCTCGAAGGTGCGGATGTTGCGCCCTTCGCGGCCGATGATCCGGCCCTTCATGTCGTCGCTGGGGATATCGACCGTGCTGACGGTCGAGTCGGCGGTGTGCTCGGCAGCGTAGCGGTGGATGGCGGTCGCCAAGATCTTGCGAGACTTCTCTTCCGTGGCTTCTTTCAGCTGAGCTTCGTGGCGCTGGATACGCGAAGCCACTTCGTCGGCCAATTCGCGCTCGACGCGATCGAGCAGCATGCGTTCGGCCTGTTCACGGCTGAGGCCGGTCATCTCGTGCAGCTTTTGCGTCTGCTGGGCGATGACGGTTTCCGCTTCGGCGAGCTTCTTTTCGAGTGATTCCTTGCGTTCGCTCAGCTTGCGTTCCGTGCTTTGCAGCACGCGTTCTTTCTTTACCTGGGTCTGGTGTTTTTGTTCGAGCTGGTCCTCCTTCTTTTCGAGCCGGCGTTCGGTGTCGCGTTGTTCGTTGCGGAGCAGTTCGATCTCGCGGTTGACTTCGTCGCGCTTTTTGAAGAAGCTGTCCTTGGCTTCCAACTCGGCGCTTTTGACGATATTTTCGGCGTTCTTTTCGGCCTGAGATACCAGTTCGCGAGCACGCTGCTCGGCACTGGCGAGATGGACGCGGTCTTGGCGGCGGACAAGCCACCAGCCGACGCCCACGCCCAGGAGCCCGGAAAGAAGGCTCCAGAGTGCGGTTTCCAACATGGAGGGGATGCTCCCATCTATGGCCGAAGCCAATGCGGGAAGCACGTGCCGCGAGGGCAGCCCATGGGGCAGCAGGGGATCGAAGCCGAACCGAAACGACCGATCGCGCGAGGGGAACTCGCGAAGGGATCATCCTCTTCGAATGCGGGGCATGAGAGCGAGGTCTCCCGGGGGGGAGGCCCTGCCGAACCGCCGGACCGAAGCCGTCAATGCAATCGGCGGAGCGGATCGTGCTAGGCACACGGCCGTCCTCCGTGGAGCAAACATCCCGCGCCCCGGCCTGCCGCGCTCTCCCAGCCGTAAAGCCAGAAGCCCGCAGACGGAACCCAATATCAAGCAAAGGAGAAGCATAGGCAAGGGCACTTAGCGTCGTCGAAATTCGTGTCGTCACCCCGGCTCTCGGCAGCAAGCTTCCGAAGGCCGCGGACCTAAATCATTTAGAGGTCAAGAGTCGGGTCGCCCCGACCGGAATCCTCCGAGGAGGGTTCCAATGAGGTTGTATTATGCAACCGGCTCGAAACCAAGGTCAACCAAAAAGCGATCAAACACTCCGTTCGAGCAGCGATTGCGTTTTCACGATCGCATGCTCGTCGGGAAACGTGTGAAACGTCGAGACGAACAGGCAGCCCGGCTTGCTGTCGAACTTGACGTAGGCGAGCGGAGCGAAGCTGAGGCGGCGATTCGGACTGAAGTGATGCAGGATCCCCTCACGGCAGGCGTCGGTAAGGATTTCGTCGTGCACATGCCGAAACGCGGCCGGCGTCAACGTCTCCACCTGAAAGTTGACGCGGTAGGTGCGGTCGTCCCAAAGGCGGATCGTCCCGCCATGTTCGCCCCTCAGACGAGCGTTCCAGAGAAGCCGATCGCTCGGTAACGGACCTTCGACGTCCACGACTTCGGTCGCGATCATCCGTTCGTTTTCGATCGTCAGAACATGCCCGGACCGCGTGATGCGAACAGCGAGATCGAACCCCTCGCGGCGTAGCCGATGCGTGGAGAGCACATCGAAAAATTCCGGATGCAGCGTGCGACCATGCACCTGGAGCACCAGGTCGGCAATCGGCGGTCGTGCGAGCAATCCATGCATCGGCGTTCGGTCCTTGTTGGGTTTCGGTCCCTTCTTGGTATCGTCCGCGACGAAGCGAAACCAGACCGAAAAACGATGCCGTTTTCCGCAGCATTCGTTGCGGATCCGATGTTGTTGTGGCGAGACTTCGGCCGTGTGGACGTCTGCACTGATAGTTCGGCGATTGGCCAGAAAGACGGGTACGGCAAATTTTGCGGGCGGACAGACCGGGTCGCGAACGCTGAAAGCGTTCCCCAGCAGAGCCCAGGGTTGGCGACCATCGGGAGCCAACCCTGGGATTGCAGCCGCGAACCAGGCGTGAGCTCTGAAAGAGCTCCCCAGGATGCTCCGCTCCAGGCGAAGGTTTTCGGAAGCACGAGGGCATCCTGGCGAGCCCCTTCAGGGCTCTACTCCTGCGGCGTCGCCGCGACCCCAGGGTTGGCTCCCGATGGTCGCCAACCCTGGGCTTTGCTGGAGAATGCTTTCAGCGTTCGCCCGGTCTGTCCGCCCGCAGAATTTGCCGCACTCAGAGAAACAGAGAAACGGATTGTCGGATACCGCTAGCGGCGACATTTCGGCCCGTTTAGGATGACAAGCCTTCGCCTGTCCTGGAGATTGCCGCCCATGCGACGTGTTTTGGAAGTGCTGCTTGTTGCATCGATTGCCGCCCTGTTTTCTCTTTCCTTCGTCGAAACGACGCCCGCTCAAACGAAGGACGCCAAGAAAGACCCCGACGCGCCGCTCGCGTTTCGTGGGGCGACGATTCACACGGCCGGCGGTCCCGTGATCGCCAAGGGGACGCTCGTCATTCACAAGGGGAAGATCATCGCCGTCGGCCCGGTGGATGATGTGAAAATCCCCGCCAACGCCATCATTCAGGATGTCGCGGGCAAGGTCATCATCCCAGGGCTTGTCGATACGCATTCGCATGTCGGCATCTTCCCACGCCCGCAATCGCCGGCACATCAAGACGGCAACGAGACGACGGGGCCCGTGCAGCCCGGGCTGCGAGCGATCGATTCGATTCACACCGAAGATCCCGGCATCAAGATGGCCCTTGCAGGCGGAGTCACGACCGCTCACATCATGCCCGGCAGCGCCAACGCCATCGGCGGGCAGACGCTCACCATCAAGTTCAAGGGCAACATCCTGGAGCTAATGCGGCTGCTCGCTCGGCAAATCTTCGGCGGCATCAAGTTCGCCAACGGCGAAAACCCCAAGGGCGCCTACGGCTCCAAGGGGGCCGCTCCTTCGACGCGCATGAAAATTGCCGCGTTGCAGCGTGAGCAACTCGCGAAAGCCCAGGCCTATAAGCGGCAATGGGAGGCCTATCGCAAAAAGGCGGAAACCGATCCCAAGGCCACGCCCCCTGACCGCGACCTGGCGATGGAGCCGCTGGTCGAAGTGCTCGAACGAAAGCGGACTGTCCACTTCCACTGCCACCGGGCCGACGACATCATGACGGCCGTTCGTCTGTCGAAGGAATTCGGATTCGAGCTGGTGCTGCAGCATTGCACCGAGGGATACCGCGTGGCCGAGGAGTTGGCGAAAGAAGGCATCTGGGTCTCGCTTACGCTGCTCGACAGCCCCGGAGGCAAACCGGAGACGGTCGGTTTGCTCGAAGAGAATGCGGCCATTCTCGAGAAGGCGGGGGTGAAGGTCGCGATCAATACCGACGACTTCATTACCGAATCGCGTTTCTTCCTCCGCTCCGGTTCGATCGCCCACCGCGGCGGCATGTCGGAAGATGCGGCCCTCAAGGCACTCACGCTGCATGGGGCACAGATGCTCCATGTGGACCATCGCGTCGGTTCGCTTGACGTCGGCAAAGATGCGGATTTCGTCGTCCTCTCCGGCGCTCCTTTCAGCATCTACACGCATGTGCTCGAAACCTGGATCGATGGCGAGAAGGTCTTCGATCGAGCCGTGCAACAGGATTGGACCTACCAGGCGGGCGGCTTTGCGCTGGCGGATAAATCACACCTGCCGAAGAAGGCCGAGCCGATGTCGCCTCCTGCGGTCGCCAAGGCTCCGGCCGCTCCCGAGAAAGCGGTCCCCTGGGTCGCCGGAACGAAAAGCTATGCGGTCCTCGCGGGGAGGGTACATACGGTCGCGAACGGGACCATCGAAGATGGCGTCGTGCTCGTCGAAGACGGCATCATCAAGCAGGTCGGCAAGCGCGGCGACGTGAAGCTGCCCGCAGGCATCGCCGTGCTGCGAGCGGCTGAAGTGACGCCGGGCCTGATCGACGCCCACAGTTCCGCGGGCGTTTCGGGCATCTTGAACGACAAGAAGGCGGACCAGGATCAGGATGAACGCAGCGATCCGAACCAATCGGACCTGCGAGTGCTCGACAGTTTCAATCCGCATGAGCCGCTTCTGCAATTCATCCGCGAACAGGGCGTGACCGTGATTCACGCCACCCCCGGCCCCGCCAACGTCATCGGCGGGCAAACCGGCGTGTTCCGCACCTTTGGCCGCACGGCCGAGCAGATGACGGTCAAGTTCCCGGCCGGCATCTTCGTCCATCTTGGCGAGCAACCGAAATCCACGTATGCGGGTAAGTTCCCCAGCACGCGCATGGGGACAGCAAACCTGCTGCGTTCCGCCTTCACGGCTGCACAGACGCACGCCCGCAAGCGCGAGACCGCGAAGGAACCGCCCGCGCCGAATTTCAAGCACGAAGCGCTCGAAGCCGCCCTCAACAAGAAGATCCCCGTTTGGTTCGCCGCCCATCGAGCCAGCGATTTGACGACCGCGATGCGGATTGCCGACGAATTCAACCTTCGTCCGATCATCGCGCTGGGTACCGAGGCATACCTGGTGGCGGACATTCTTGCCGAGAAGAAAACGCCGATCGTCGTCCATCCCACGATGCAGCGGCCCGCGAGCCTGGAGGCGTTCAATTCGCAGCTCGGCAACGCCGCTGCCCTCACCGACCGCAAATTG
The DNA here is from genome assembly GCA_019748295.1 of Gemmataceae bacterium. GTDB lineage: Bacteria > Planctomycetota > Planctomycetia > Gemmatales > Gemmataceae > JAIEPT01. The sequence goes on from JAIEPT010000057.1 coordinate 52,607, forward strand.
ACGACCGCGATCGGCACCGCGTTTGAGGGCTACGTCCCCAAGACCCGGGTGCTCCGCTACGAGGCTGCCGTGGCTATGGTCAACGGTCTTGGTTTCGACGGCGCCCTCAAGAGCATCACGGTCGAGCCTGCCAAGATTCTCGGCATCGACGACAAGCACGGTTCGCTGCAACCCGGCAACGTGGCCGACCTAGTTCTCTACGACGGCAACCCGTTCGAGAACGCGACGCACGTGACCCACACGATCCTCGGCGGCCGTGTGATCTACGACCGAGCCGAGACGCTGAAGATGCCGCTCGAACGCCGCATGCTGCCGTTAGCCGGCGGCGGCGATTTCGGCTGCTGCTTGGGGAATTGGTAGTGCTATTGACGATTCCGACATGATGTATTGCAATGTGCAATACATCATGTCGAGCGGGAGAACAGCATGGGTGCGGCCAAATCGAACGATCGAAAGCAAGGAACCTTGATGGTTCGCCTGGATGAATCAAGCAAGGCGGCCTTGAAGCAGGCAGCGGAGTTGCGTCGCTTGACCGTAAGCGATTACGTTCGCCAAGTGACCGTGGCCCAGGCGGAACGCGAGGTGTCGGCGGCTTCCGATCGCGTGATTCGCATGACTCCTAGCGAGCAACTCGAATTTTGGACGGCGTTGGCCAATCCCAAGCCGCTGACGAGACGGCAAAAGAAGCTCGGCAAAATCATGCGAGGCGAAGCGTGAAGCCGATCGAGTGGCCATCCGGCCTTGTATTAGAGTCTTTGGCAAAACGGCATGATCGCAAAGCATTTCGTTCCGGAGAAACTGCCGTCGATGGGTGGCTGAAGACCAACGCTTTGCAAAACCAGCAGAAGAACCTTTCCGCCACGAAAGCGATCACGGCCGACGGAGTCCGGGTCGTCGGCTACTACACGATCGGGATGACGCAAGTCGATTTCGGCGATCTGCCCGAATCCTTCGTCCGAAAGCTGCGCAAACGCCTTTTGCCTGCCGCCGTGCTTGACTGGCTCGGCGTTGATGAATCCTGGCAGAAGAAGGGATTGGGCGAGCGACTGCTCGGGTCCGCCCTTTTGGATTGTCGCCAAGGAAGCCGAGTTTTTCCGTTCGTCGCTGTGATTCTTGACGCCATTTCGGACGCTTCGAGAGCCTTCTATCGGCATTTCGGTTTCGATGAAATGCCTGGTCATCCCTATCGGCTCTATCTCCCAACGTCGCAGCTTGAGGCCATGGTCGAAGGAGGTTGATCGGTGCTGTTCGCGCTGTCTTGGTTAGCCCGGATATTTCATCGTTTCGACGGAAATTCGAATAGCGCGATGGTTCAAGATTTGGTAGAGAAGGGAGTTG
>JAIEPT010000018.1 GCA_019748295.1 Gemmataceae bacterium
ACCGACCAGCTGCCCGCCAGCTGCTCTCGGACCGAGTTTAACCGCTCTCCCCTCGCGCAGGAACGGGAATGCACCCGTGTGGCGAAGCCGGATTGAATGGTATCTTTCACATTGCTAGAATGAAAATGTTCCGCAATCACAAGGCTTGCGGTGAGCGAAAACGCGTTACGCAGAATGGCTGCCTGGGAAAACTCCACTTCCTAACCCTGCAACCGCATTACTTAGCAAGCGGCCGGAATTTCGCTCGTAGCTTTTTCGCAATCCTCGGATCATGCGATCGATCTCTCCGATGGCTTCCTTTCGACTCATCTTAGAACTGAGCGTCGCACCAATACGTTTTGCGACCTCAAAAATTTCATCGCGATTCAATTCGTTTTCGAACCAAGCCAATTCCGCATCAACGGCGGAAAATTCGAATGTATCGGCCGTGACGCGGTCGAGAAGAGGTTGAACCCTTGAAACGGCGATCGCTACTTTCGCTTCGTCTAGGCTCTTTGCCGCCGTTGCTTCCACCTTCCCATTCTTGCGCCGAGGCTTCGCAGTTTTTGATAGCGCGTCGACGAACTCTGGTACGGAAAGCTCATTGAACCGACGCAATCCCGCAACCAAACTCGCCCAATCCTCGCCCGGCGGACGACTTCGCGAAAACTCCTCCAACACTGAGCATAATTCTGCAATGTTCATATCACCCTCGCTCTTCCCGAGACTGCATGGCTTGAAGCAGCTCATCCGTCAGTTGCCGAAAGCCATCGCCAAAATTCTTGGCGTGGAAGGCAAATCGCTTTTTCCGGGCGGCGTCAAAGGCCTCGTTAGTGAACTGTTTGACGCAGTTCGTGAAATAGCGAATCGATTCATCCGGCATTTCATTATCGCAAATTCTCTTGAGGTAGTTCCAGGCGGCTTCTTCCCGATCAGCAAGAGTTTTCGTGCTGAAGGTCGCATAGGTACGGTTTGCGATGACGCCAAGTACGGCCAGATCGGGGCAGACATGATTTTGACGAAGCGTCCGCAGCGTGAACAAAAGCCGCGGCACCGCTTCCGTGGATCGCTCATCAGGTAGGACCGGAATGACCGCGTAGTCGCTGCACGCCAGCGCGTTGATGCATGCCGTCGTCAGGCGTGGCGGGCAGTCGAATAGAACGATGTCGAACGCGTCTTGGACTTCTGCCGAGTGAAAAACTCGGCGGAGCACATAGCGAGGATCTTCTTTGCCGCCGCCGCTTCCTTGCAGAAACCACTTAATCATCATCTGATTTTCGACATCGCAGAGCGGCTCCTCCGCAGGCACAAGGTAAAAGGCCTTGTCATTCGCTATTCGTTGTGTCCATGGCTTCAGACCATTCTCGTCTACGCCATATCCTTCTAAAATGCGTTCCACAAACCGCTTGTTGCTTCGGACAGTCCGAAGCTCAGAGTCGTCCAAACACATTGATGTCAACGAACCCTGATAGTCAAGGTCGACCAGAAGGACCCGCTTGCCGAGATGTGCCAGAGCCGCGCCAAGGTTTGCCGTGGTTGTCGTTTTGCCTACTCCACCTTTCAGATTCACGACCGAAATGAACCGAACGGGACGATTTTTTCTGCTGAAAAAGGCGGGAGGCGATTCCGGCTTCTTATCCCAAATCTTTCCGTCGAATGTTTCCAGCCAATTGAGGTCGATTCTCATCGGCAGAGGTTCCTGCCGCGCGGCAAGCTTTGCTGCGAGGTCGTCTCGCTCAGCAGTTCGTTCAGCGAGCATGCGATCTGTGCTCGTCAACGATTCCTTGAGCGACGCTAACTCTTGGTTCAACGTAACCAAGTCAGCCTCTCTCAGCATTGGCTTCGGCTGGATTCTGATCGCTTCTTCCAGCAAAGCGATCTGAGCCCGGAGTTCCCTTTCGACTTGCTGAAGGTCAGCATATCGAGTCTGCAAAGCCGTAAACTCGGACCTGCTTTCTCGAAGGTCCGACGCGAAACGTGCTGACTCAGCTCGATGCTCGACCACGAATCTGTCGTGCCGCTCCCGGGCGTCTTCCGTTCGGCGTCGCCAATCATCGCATCGGTCCCTTAAGTCCGCTACACGCTCGCGAAATTGCTCGAGTTGATCCCTTTGACGCTGACCAAAAAATTTGCGGAGCCAAAAGAACCACAGGGCAACGACGCTGACCACGCCAATCACGACACCGATGAGATGATCGCTTTGAGCGATCTCCTTCCAAAGTCCGACGATGTCTTTCAAACCCATATTCGCGACCAATCTTGAATTTAAGATTCATGCCGAAATTGTCCGCCTTACGTTATGGAGCGACGTTTGTAGGAACCGATCAGGTCTTAGGTCAAAAGCTTAATGCGGCCCGTCCGCCCGGCCTTGTAGTAAGGGCATGGCGTCCGGGCCGCTGAAACTGCCTTTGCACAAATCGAGAGCTTTTTACGCGGGGGCGAAAGCACGCTTGCGCGGCTTCGTCCCTTCCATGACCATCTTGAGCCGGTTGCGAGCCACGTGCAGGCGGCGCTTGATGGTGCCGACCGGCGTTTCGAACTCGCGGCTCATCTGCTTCAGCGTGCGGCCCTGGATGTAGAACGCGACCAGGGTGGCCTTGTCCAGCGGCTTAAGCTGGTCGAGGCCCGCCCAGATTTCGCCGCGGTTTTCCTCACGAACCATGTCGTCGAGGGGGCTTACGGTCGAGGCCGGAGCGCTCTGGAGCACTTCGGGATCCACGCCCTGTGTGGGGGCCTTGCGCACGATGCGGTTGATCGCCATGCGAACGGCGATCTGCCGCAGCCAGCCGACGAAGCAGTGCGGATCGCGGAGTTGGCCCAGTTTCTTCATCGCGTGGATGAAGACTTCCTGGGTCAGTTCGATGGCCTCATGCACGTCGCGAAGACGAGCGAGGGCGACCGCGTAGACCGACGGCTGAAAGCGTTCCGCCAGCGTGCCGAAAGCGATCGGATCGCCCGCACGCGCTTTGTCGATCAACGGAATGACGTCTTCCCAGCTCATGGGTTATTCCTTATCCCTGCTTGGATGAATGAGTTCGCTTCGCGTGCGTTCGGCAAGCGCGGCCCTCGTTCCAGCGTTTCGCGACGGAATGCCATGCGAATGCATGAAGCAACATCGCGAACCTTCGTGTTTTGAGTCATGCGACGGCATGGTCCAAAACGCGAAACGCGAAAGAGGGAGCGGGCGCCTTGGGGGGCCTTGCTTGCGGGGACTACGGGTTGGGAAACGAAGCGTGCATCGTTCCCGTCAGACGGCGACCAGCGATTTGCCGGAGCCTTGTTTGGCGAATGTCGGTCGCTTCGCAGCGGTCGGCATCGCCATGCGAGTCTTTGGGGACTCGCTGCGACCATGCGGTAAGGCATGGACGCTTCTGACGGTTGACGCGGAAAATACGCTTCCCTCGCGATCGGCCCAGACCTCGACCGAGGCCATTGCGGTCGGCGCATCGCCCATATCGAGCGATCCCTCCGACCACGGCAACGCGGGGTTGCGCGGCAGGGACAGGACCGTCGGAGGATAGATCGCAGCCGTACCGAAAACCATGCGCGGTTCGGCGACCTGGTCAGCGATGTTCGCGACGCAGATGATCCGAGCGGATAGGTTCGTATGGGCCATGACAGACCTCCGACAGTTGGCGGCACTTCTGAGGAAGGCCGCTGATGGAAAAAGAAACAATTCGAGGCGGCTAGTGCATCCGAACGAAACAAAAAAAGAAATCGACCGGGAGAACTCTCGCCCTCCGACCTCGGTCAACTTTCAGCAATCATTCGACGAATCCGGAAGAGGAAAAGTTTCGTCAGCCGGCACGTTTCGCAAACGTCGGCCGCAACCTGCTTTTCCACCTACCCCGACTCGACACACGTTCCTGGAAGAAGGTTCGCGCGTGTTCTTGGAAAATTGCTGCACGGCTGACTGCACGGGGCATGCCGAAGGCTTGGATATTCCATAGGGTCTGAATGGGAAACGATTTGCGGACCTCGCTGAAGAAGCTCGTCCTAGGTTTTGGCGAAATCTGTCTTGATTCGGGGTAGTGATGTCTCATTTTGCTGAGCCAGCCCATGTTCCAATCATTCGTACTTATTGGTGAACTCCGAGACTGCGAAACGATTGCAGAGAATCTTTCGATCGACGAACTGGCCGGCTTGAAGGCGAAGTTCGGAAAAGGGCGTCGGCGCAAGCGGAAGGGACGAGGTAGAGTAGAATTGCAAGACGGGAGCATCTGTGACGCAGAACTGCACTGGTACGAGGCACATGGCATCGGCAAAAGAAAGCTCAAGATCAAACGGCTTTTAACCTAGACACAAATGGCACTTGCTGATTTTCTACTTTGCGTTTCCAACGAGGGCTGTGACGACTTGCAGCTCATGAAAGTTTATCGACCCATTCCTGACCCGATGTCGGCGAAGCACGGGTACGTTCGCGTCGTGGACGAATCTGGGGAGGATTACATCTACCCAGCTAATTGCTTCCTTCCCTTCGTGGTCGATGTTCCCGAAAAAATTCAGCCTCTGTTGAATCGACCCCACTCCTCGCCTTCGGTCGCCCCGATGGAAGTGGTCCAGAGGAACTCAAGGCATTACGACAACCTCGAAATCGGTTGGAGCGGAGAGCTTGCGAGACACAGTCAAATGCTGAGTTGGAAAGGAAACAAGGTTCCTTCGCACTAGGTGCAGGTGCAAATACCTCGCTACAACGGTGCAGTAGACTAACGTTTTAGGCCGCTCGATGCTATCGCATGCTAGAATGGTCCGACTTTCCTTGAGGACCTGCTCATGCGTACCGTGATTACCGGCGGCGCCGGGTTTATTGGCTCCCATCTTTGCGAACGATTCTTGGCCGAGGGGCATGAGGTCGTTTGCGTCGACAACTTCATCACCGGCAATGCGGCCAATATCGAGCATTTGCGGTCCAACGATCGCTTCTCGTTCTTCCGCCACGACATCTCCCATCCGATCGAAATCGATGGGACGATCCACAACGTCCTCCACTTCGCCTCCCCGGCCAGTCCAGTCGATTATCTGCGGCATCCGATTCCGACCCTGAAGGTCGGCTCGCTCGGCACCCACAATACGCTCGGCCTGGCGAAGGCGAAGAAAGCCCGTTTCCTCCTCGCCAGCACTAGTGAAGTCTATGGCGACCCCGAACAGCACCCGCAGCGCGAAGAGTATTGGGGGAATGTGAACCCCATCGGCATCCGCGGCTGCTACGACGAAGCGAAGCGTTTCGCCGAGGCGATCACGATGGCGTACTTGCGTCATCACCAGGTCGATACCCACATCGTCCGCATCTTCAACACCTACGGCGAACGCATGCGGCTCGATGATGGCCGAGTGGTCCCCAACCTCATGGGCCAAGCCCTCCGCGGCGAACCGCTCACGGTCTACGGCGACGGCTCGCAGACCCGCAGCTTCTGCTACGTCAGCGACCTCGTGGACGGCATCTACCGCCTCCTCTTCTCCGGCTACCACGAGCCGGTGAATCTCGGCAATCCGAACGAATTGAGCATCCTCGAATTCGCGAAAGAGATTCAAAAGCTCAGCGGCACGAAAAGCCAAATCGATTTCAAGCCGCTGCCGCAGGATGATCCGAAGGTGCGCAGACCGGACATTACGCGTGCGCGTGAATTGCTGAAGTGGGAGCCGAAGGTGGACCGGAATGAAGGGATGCAGAGGACGTTGGCGTTCTTCAGCCGCACGATTGGAAAGTAGCTGCCTACGTAGCTCTCTCGCGCCTATGTAGCTCTCTCGCTCCGCGTGAGGTAAGCGGTTGAATGCCACGCCGCCGCATGGTTCGCTGCCGCTTGCCTCTCGCGGAGCGAAGGGCTACATAGGCGCGAGAGTTACCTACTATGAATCCCGGAAAGCGAACATGCGGGTCTGCTGCAGCGTCTGGGGCGGCGCGTCACGCGTCCCAAAGCGCCGTTGCCGCCCAGCCGCCCGCCCAGCCGCCCGCCCGGTTCGCGGCGCGATCACTTCGGTGCCGGCACCAGAACCGTCACGCTGAGAAATTTGCCTGATGGCGATTTGTACTCGGTCGGCCGCTCCTCGGCACCCGCATCCGTGTGGCACATCTTCAGCGTCTTGCCATCGAAGTCATAGATGCCGAGCAACACCTTTCCCTTGTCGCGGCCGGTGGGTACCACGAGGTCCATGACCTTTGGGTTCTTGGGATCGAGTTTGATCTGGTGATTCACCTCCGGGCCTTTGCCTTCCTTGAAACCGAGCATCATTTTGTCGCCCGCGATGGTGATGAGTAGGCGATCGCAGTACTCCTTTGGGGCCGCCCGCCCGTCGCGCTCCATCGCTGCTACAGTCCATCTGCCCTGGAGTTTATCCAGGTCGGTCTTTGTCTCTTGGCCCGGGAGCCCACCGGAGAGAGAGACGGCGGTGAGAAGAACCGGGAACACGAAGCGCATGAATTGACTCCCTCAGGGACTGATCCTGACGCGACACGCGAGCAGGGGTGACGGTCATCGCCGAACGATAAGCTAAGTTGGCTTGCCTTCGAGCAACCCAGTGCCAGCGTGCCACGCCGCCCGTGCCACCCAAAGCAGCGCGCGGCTCTAGGCAGCACTACTTCAACGCGCCGCGGAGCTTGCCGTCGGTGTCGTAGGCTTCGCCGAGGCCGAGGCCGTTCTTGTCGAGGCCGAACTGAAGCCGGCGAGCGCCCTGGACGCTGTAGACGTCGAATGCTCCGCCCATGCCGTCGGAGTCGTTGCCGATCCAGACGGTGAGCTTGTCGGTGCGCTCGGAGTCGATGGCGAGGTAGCCGCCGTCGGCGTTGCTGCCGAGTTCGGCTCGCACCTTGCCGTTCGTGTTCTGCAGTTGCACCAGTCCCGCTTGCGACTTGCTGGCGGTGCCGATCCAGACGTTGGCTTTGTTCCCCTTGTTGCCGTAGAGGGCGACGTATCCGCCTTCTTTGCCCTGGCCGAAATCGCCGCGCGGGTTGCCCTGGGCGTCGTTGATGAGGACGATGCCGCCTTTGGTGTTCTTGTCCGAGCCGAGCCAAAGGTTGTTCTTGTTGGTTTCGTGGTTGTAAAGGGCGATGTAGCCGCCGTCCTTGCCGAGACCGATGTCGGCGCGGGCCTTGCCTTCTGCATCGTTAACGAAGAGGACACCGCCTTTGCCGACCTTTTCGCCGCCAAGCCACACGAGTTGCTTGCCGGTTTCGGTGCTGTTCAGGGCGACATAGCCCCCCTCGGCGCCTTGTCCGAAGTAAGCGCGGTTAACGCCCTGGTTATCGCGGACAAGGAAGAGTCCGCCCTGGTTCTTGTCGTCCGTGCCGACGAAGACGTGGCTCTTGCCGTTCACGTTGCCGATCAGGTTCATGTAGCCGCCGAAGGTGTCGGCACTGAGCACGGCCCGGTGCTTGCCGTCCGTCCCGCAAGTGGTGAGAAGGCCGCCCATCTTGTCGCATTCCACCGATGCGTATCGCGTGCCGTTCTTGTTGTTGACGGCAATCAGGCCGCCGAACTCGTCGCTCGTCAGTTCGATCATCGTCTTGCCGTCGGCTCCGAGGATCTTGAGCGAGCGGAGCGTCAGCTCCTTCGCGCCGTCCTGCACCGCGTGGGCGGAACCTTCGACGGACATGAATCGGCCGACGAGCCCGCCGATGACGCCGGCGAGAACCACGCCCATCCACCAAGGGCGAACGCGGGGCGGCGATGAGCGGTTCGCCTTCAAGACTTCGACTTCTTGACGCAGCGAATCCAATTCCGTCGCAATCGATTGCAGGTTCGACATGACGCAGACTCCTCAGTGCAAATACGGGGTTTCCCAGGCGACCGGCATCGTAAAGGACGAGCGGCTGGGACTGCAAGAAAATTCGGAGGCGGCTGATCATTGCAGCGCCCTACAAAACGGCGGGGCGCCGAACGTAGAATGGAAACATGTCGGAGTCGCGTTTGCCGGCTTGGCCGGTCAGTTTGAAAGACCTGCCCCAGTGGGTCGAGGTTGCCGAAGGCTATGCGCCGGTTGTGGAATCGCTGCGCGCGGGGCATGCCGCCACCATCGATGGCGGTTGGCATTCGGCCAGTTCGCTGGTCGCCGCCTCGCTGGCGCTGAACGCGCCGAAGACGCTGGTGGTCGTCCTCGCCCATCCGCGCGACCTCGATAGCTGGGCCGCCGACATCGCCAGTTTCGCCGGCATCCCCTCGCATCTGTTCCCCGCCTGGGACAGCATTCCCGATCAGAACACGGTTCTCGACGAGATCGGCGGCCAACGCTTGCGCCTGTTGCGTCAATTGGACGCCGACACGCCGCCGCGGATCGTACTGACGACGATGCAGGCGCTTTTGCAGCCAGTGCCGAACCGCGAGCAGCTGTCGGCCCGCCGCCGTCGGTTGAAAGTGGGTCAGGAAGTACGACCCGAAGACCTGGTTGCATGGCTTGTCGAAAAGAACTACGAACGCATGGAAGCGGTCGAGTTGCCGGGCGAATTCAGCCGGCGCGGCGGCATTCTCGATGCGTATTCCTCCGATGCCGAGGCCCCCTACCGCATCGAGTTTTTGGGCGACGAGATCGAGTCGATCCGTCAGTTTTCCCCCGAATCGCAACGCAGCCTCGGCGACCTGCAAGCCGTCGATCTGACTGCACATGGCCAAGCCATCGTCGGCGATGAGGGCTTCCGCGGCAACTTCTGCGACTGGCTGCCCCCCGGTTCGTGGACGATGCTCGTGGAACTGAGCGAGCTGCAAGAGCAAGCGAAGTTCTACCTCGAACGCGTGCCGGACATTACCGGCCTGTTCTCGATCCCCAGCGTGTTCCAGAAGCTCACGTCGTACCCCAGCGTCCGCATGTCGTCCATCCCGACGACGAGCATGGAAACGACCTGTCATCTGAAGGTCGAATCGGTCGAGCGATTCAGCGGCGATGTGACGAAAGTGAAAGACGAACTCGACACGGCCGCGGCGCGTGACTTCGTGCTGGTGGCATGCCACAACGACGCGGAACGACAGCGTCTGCAAGAGGTGCTCGGCGATAGCCTCCTCGCGAAATCGGGCCGACTGCGGTTGGCGGTGGGTCAGGTGCATGCCGGCTTTCGCCTAGTGCTCGGCGGTGGTCTTCCCCCCCCTCCCCTTGGGGGAGAGGGGAGCAAGACGCCAACCTCCTCTTCCCCGAGGGGAGAGGGGGGCCAGACCGCGATTGCGGGGCTTGTCGTCCTCGGCGACCATGAACTCTTTCGCCGCGATCAGGCTCATGGCGTTTTGCCGCGCCGACGCATCGAGTCACGAGCGATCGACAGCTTCCTCGATCTGCAGGAAGACGACCTCGTCGTGCATCTGAGCCACGGCATCGCTCGATTCCGCGGCATGCATCTGCTCGAGAAAAACGGGCAGTCGGAAGAGCATCTCATCCTGGAGTTCGCCGCGGGCACCAAGGTGTATGTGCCGGCCTCGAAGGTCGATCTCGTCCAAAAGTACGTCGGCGGCGCGAAAGCGGACCCGGAACTCTCGAAGCTCGGCGGCACGAGTTGGGCCAAGAAGAAGGAACGCGTCGAACAGGCGGTGATGGATCTCGCCAGCGAGATGGTCGAATTGCAGGCCGTCCGCGAAGCGCAACCCGGCGAGGCGTCTCCGCCCGACAGCGATTGGCAGCGCGATTTCGAAGCCGCGTTCCCCTATCAGGAAACGCCCGACCAACTCGCCGGCATGATCGAAATCAAACGCGACATGGAACGCCCCCGATCCATGGACCGCCTCGTCTGCGGCGACGTCGGCTACGGCAAGACGGAACTTGCGATCCGGGCCGCGTTCAAGGCGATCGACAACGGCAAACAAGTGGCCGTGCTCGTGCCGACGACTGTCCTCGCCGAGCAGCACTTCCGCACCTTCAGCGCGCGCCTCGCCGATTACCCGTTCACGGTCGATTCGCTCTCCCGGTTCCGCAGTCATGGCGAGCAGCGGGCCGTCATCAAGAAGCTGGAAGATGGAGCGCTCGACGTCGTCATCGGCACCCATCGCCTGGTCAGCAACGACGTGAAATTCAAGGAACTGGGCCTCGTCATCATCGATGAAGAGCAGCGGTTCGGCGTCGAGCATAAGGAAAAGCTGAAGAAGCTCCGCGCCACCGTCGATGTGCTCACGCTCTCGGCCACGCCGATCCCGCGGACGCTGCATCTTTCGCTGCTGGGCATCCGCGACATCAGCAACCTGGAAACGCCGCCGCAGGGTCGGCTGGCGATCGAGACGCGCATCGTGCGTTGGGACGAATCGCTGATCCGCAACGCGATTCACCGCGAGCTGAATCGCGAAGGGCAGATCTACTTCGTCCACAATCGCGTCCACGACATTCATGCGGTCGCGAACAAGATTCGCGGCATCGTCCCCGAGGCACGCATCGTGATCGGCCATGGGCAGATGACGCCGGAAGAACTGGAATCGGCGATGGTGAAGTTCGTTCGCCGCGAGGCGGACATCCTGGTTGCGACGACGATCATCGAGAGCGGCCTCGACATCCCGAACGCGAACACGATCTTCATTCATCAGGCCGATAACTATGGCCTCGCCGACCTCCATCAGCTGCGTGGCCGAGTCGGGCGTTACAAGCATCGCGCGTATGCCTACATGATTCTCAACAGCGAAAAGCCCCTCGCTCCGAACGCGGCCCGGCGGCTCAAGGCGATCGAGGAGTTTCACGAACTGGGGGCGGGTTTCAAGATCGCCATGAAGGATCTCGAAATCCGCGGAGCAGGGAATATTCTGGGTACGCAGCAGAGCGGACACATCGCGTCGGTCGGTTACGAATTGTATTGCCAACTGCTGGAAAGCGCAGTGCGGACGCTGAAGAACATGCCCGCCCGCAGGACTGTCGAAACGCATCTCGACCTGCCTCTCTCCGCCTACCTGCCTCGCGATTACGTGCCGGGGCAAAAGCTGCGGATCGAGGTCTATCGCCGGCTGGGCCGCATTCGCAAGCTCGATCGGCTCGACGATTTCCGCAACGAGTTGCGCGACCGCTACGGCGCGTGGACCGAACCCGTCGAATGGCTGCTGCGTCTCGCCGAACTGCGTATCCTGGCCGAGCGTTGGCAGATCCCGTCCGTCCATCTCGAAGGCAAAACGCTGGAAGACCTCGCCGGCCCCGTCGATATCGTGCTCACGTATCAGAGCGTCAAGAAGATCGAAACCCTCGCCAAACGAAGCGGCGGCCGACTTCGCATCGTCGATAAAGAGAGCGCCTACTTCCGCCTGCGTCCGCCGGAGCGGAACGCGATGGGGCTTTATCGCGTGTTGCAAGAGTTGCTGAAAGAAATGCCCAAAGCTCCGGCCGCGTCGACTTCGCTGGCAGGGGAACCCGAGCGCCAACGCGGCTAAATCAGCGTGCGCGATTTCGCCGCAGCACCTTTCGCACGAACCCGAAGCGTTAGTTAGCGAGGGATTCACGTCGTCCCTCGCTGACTTGACGCTTCGGGCTAGTGCGGGCGACTGGCATGTTTGATCGGAAGCGCGACGCCCGTTCTTATTCGAAAGGCCGCTAACGCGCCGCCGATTTGCGCACGCGCGTAGGGAACGCCCTCCGTGGCGTTCCGCCGAGCTGGACGATGTCGGCACCCGCAATCCAACAACCGCAAATCCTCGGCCCTTGTCTGTGACGCCACGCATTACGTCTCAGTCGGTTGCTGCAAATGGATTGCTGGGGCCGACATCGTCCCGTTCGGCGGAACGCCACGGAGGGAGTTGCCTACAGAATGTTACGCTCGTCGATACGTCCATCAAAACTGCTCCGGCGCCAATTCCCACTGTGCATGTCAAGCGGCAATCCAGCCCATCTCGGCGAAAGGGATGGCTGTTCGATCATTCCTTCGGCACGATCATTGCGAAAGGAAGTGAACGAACAACCCTACCTCTCGCTCGAACGCCTGTCCATTACGGCTTCGTGCTCGGGGGCCTATATCGTTAAGGAGAAGCCCAGATGAAGAAGATGTTTTTGCAGCCGATCGTCGCGTTCCTGATGGTGGTCGGCATCGCCCAGGGCCAGGTCAACGTCCAAGTGCAACCTGGGAAGGGCATTCAGATTCAACCCGGCAACGGGCAAAACACGCCGAACGTCCAGCTCCAACCGGGCAAGGGCGTGCAGGTGAACCCGAATCCGAACAACAACCAGAACCCGAACGTGCAAAACCCGAACGTGCAAAACCCGAACGTGCAAAACCCGAACGTGCAAAACCCGAACGTGCAAAACCCGAACGTGCAAAACCAAAACGTGCAAAACCCGAACAACAACCAGAACCTGAACAACAACCAGAACCCGAACGGTCAAGTGAATCCCAACACCCAGGTGCAGGGGACCGTGCAAGGGAACGCCGCCGCTCCTCAGGCGTGGCGCGCGAAGCAGATCCTCGGAGCCAAGGTCCAACTTTCCGGCAACACGATGGCCGGCACGGTGGACGACATCGTCTTCACCGATGAAGGCTCGATCGAATACTTGGTCGTGAGCCACAACGGCAAGATGGTGACGGTGCCGTGGCAAGCCGCCAAGTTCAACGTCGCTCAACAGACGGCAACGCTGGAAATCACCCAACAGCAATACCAGCAGATCCCGACCTTCACCTCGGAATCGCACCCTCAATACTTCGCTCCGCAATACCGCGAGCAGATCTACAAGGCGTACAACCTCCGCCCGGGTCAGGTCCGTCGGCTCGAACGCCGCACGAATCCTTGAGCAATCCGCTGCTCGTTCGCGAATCGAAGGCGCGGCGCCTGCATTTCTCCCCTCTCCCTCCGGGAGAGTTCCGGGAGAGGGGCCGGTAGCCTATCTCCTGCCGCTCGCCTAACCGGAAGCCCCGTGCTCAGACGGGGCTTCCGGTTTTTAGGTTTGGTATGATGGCAGGCGCTGGTGGAGCAAACGAATGCCGTCGCCGTTTCCCGAAATGAACCCGTACCTTGGAGCGTCGCTCGATTTGGCACGACTTTCATGAACGTTGCGTGCCCGCGATCGCCGATGCCTCCGCATGCCCATGCAACTTCTCGGGCCATGCGACGATTGCGTCATGGTGAGCCGCTGGCGGGCCGGGCTTGATTGCGTTCGGCCGATTCCGACAATGCCCTCGCTGCCACCAGAGGGAGGGCAATGTCGATGCGAGTGCTTGTGACGGGTGCGACCGGATTCGTGGGCGGGCATGTCGTCGATGCGTGCCTCAAGCGAGGTTGGTCCGTCGTCGCCTTTGCCCGCCCGACCAGCAATGTGGCCGAGCTGAAGAAGCAAGGCGTCGCCCTTGTTCAGGGCGAAATGAGCGACCCAGCCGCGTGCCGGAAGGCGACCGCGGACGTGGATGTCGTTATCCACTGTGCCGCGAAGGTCGGCGACTGGGGCCCGCACGAGGACTACATCAAGGCGAACGTGGATAGTCTGCGCGTGCTCCTTGATGCTTGCAAGGGCCTCGCTCTCACCCGCTTCGTTCATCTCTCGAGCCTCGGCGTTTATCCCGCGACGCATCATTACGGCAGCGACGAGACAATGCCGATCCGCGACAACCATCGCGACGGCTACTCGCGGTCCAAGGTGCTCGCGGAAAAGCTCGCGTTGCAATACCACGCGGAGTTCGGCGTCCCCGTCGTCGTGCTGCGGCCCGGCTTCGTCTATGGCCCGCGCGACCGCACGGTGTTGCCTCGCATCGTCGATAACCTTCGGCAGGGAATGGTGCGGTATCCGGGCGGCGGCGAGGCGGCGCTCAACACCATCTTTGTCCGCAATCTCGTCGATGCGATTTTTCTCTCGATCGACCAAGATCAAGCCGTCGGGCAGGTCTACAACTTGACGGACGGCGATCACGTTTCGAAACGCCGCTTCATCGAAAAGATCTGCGACGCGACCGACCTGCCTTACCCGCGGCTTCGTCCCCCGCTCTGGTTCGCCAAAACGGCGACCTGGATCTCCGAAGCGCTCGCCAAAGCCCGCGGCTCCAAGGAAGCCCCCGCATTCAGTTTCCCCCGCCTCAAGTTCATGGGCCTCAATCTCGATTTCAGCATCGAAAAGGCAAAGGCCCACCTCGGCTACCGCCCCCGCGTCGATTTCGACCAAGGCATGTCCGAGACGCTGGCCTGGTACAAGGCGAACGTAGCGGAAAGGGTGAAGGATGAAGGGTGAAGGATGAAGGGTGAAGGATGAAGGGCGAAGGATGAAGGGTGAAGGATGAAGGGTGAAGGATGTGGGGATGTTTCGCATGTGCAAGCGTCGAACGCTGAAAGCGTTCCCCAGCAAAGCCCAGGGTTGGCGACCATCGGGAGCCAACCCTGGGTTGCGACGCCGTCCACCCGCCATGAGCTCTGAAGGAGCTCCCCAGGACGCCTCATGATTTCGAGACCTTTTGCCTTGGGCGGAGCGTCCTGGCGAACTCTTTCAGAGTTCCATCGCATGTGGTGGCTGATTTACCCAGGGTTGGCTCCCGATGGTCGCCAACCCTGGGCTTTGCTGGGGAACGCTTTCAGCGTTCGATGCTTGCACATGCGACACATCCCACATGCGACACATCCCACATGCGACACATCCCACATCCGGCACATCCCACATGCGGCACATCCCACATGCGGCACACCCCACATCCGGCACATCCCACATGCGGCACATCCCACATGCGGCACATCCCACATGCGGCACATCCCACATGCGGCACATCCCACATCCGGCACATCCCACATCCGGCACATCCCACATGCGGCACATCCCACATGCGGCGTCGACCTTCATCCTTCCTTCCTTTTGCTTTACACGCCGCGGCGGCGCCGTTACAACTGGATGCGTCCCACCACGATTTCACCCCATGGAGAAGCCATGTTCACCGCATCCCGACTGCTGGGCCTCGGCCTGGCGGCGATCGTCGTCGTTGCCTTCGCGTCGCCGGCCTTCGCTCAAGACAAGAAGAGCGAACCGAAGAAGTCGCAGCCGAAGAAGGAAGTGTGGACCGATCCCAACGACTCGTCGCTCCCGATCGATTTCAAAATCCAGGGCGAATATGCCAACGACAAACTCGGCGTGCAGGTCATTGCGCTCGGAAATGGCGAATTTCAAGCCGTGGTCCTCGAGGGCGGATTGCCGGGCGCGGGTTGGGACGGCAAGAACAAGAGCCTGATGCAAGGCAAGATTGAAGGCGATGGGGCCGTCTTCACCCCGGCGAGCGGCAAGCGCAACTACCTCGCTCAAAATCCCGCCCAGTTTTCCGCGACCCGCAAGTTCCCACCCCTAGGCCACAAGGAATACGCCGGCGCCATTCAGGGCGATGTGCTGACGCTCAAGACCGAGGCAGGCGAAGCGAAGTTGCAGAAGACAACCCGCAAGAGCCCGACGATGGGAGCCAAGGCCCCCGAAGGAGCGATCGTGCTCTTCGATGGCAGCAGCACCGAGGCCTTCAAAGGCGGCCGACTCGATAAGAACACCGGCTTGCTCAACACCGACGGCGGCGACGTTCGCACCAAGCAGAAGTTCCTCAACTACACCGTCCACCTCGAATTTTTCCTGCCCTATCGCCCCGATGCCCGTAGCCAAGGCCGCGGCAACTCCGGCTTCTATCAAGTCGATCAGTACGAAGTGCAGATCCTCGACAGCTTCGGCCTCGACGGCGTCAACAACGAGTGCGGCGGCGTTTACACCAAGCTCGACCCGAAAGTGAACATGTGCCTGCCCCCATTGCAGTGGCAGACCTACGACATCGAGTTCACGGCAGCTGTGACGGAGAACGGCAAGAAAGTGAAGAACGCCCGCATCACCGCCAAGCACAACGGCGTGATCATTCACGACGACGCCGAGATCAAAGGCACGACGGGCGGCGCTCGCAACGAACCCGAAGGCACCCCCGGCCCGCTCCAACTCCAAGGCCACGGCAACCCGCTCCAGTTCCGCAATTTCTGGGTCGTGGAGAAGAAATAGAAGCAGCAGCCCACTTCAGCGTTTCGCGATCCAAATAGCACAATCGTGCCATTCGTTATGCGAAACGCTGAAGCGAGGGCATTCATCATTCGTGGGATCGGCGGCGCACGCTGATCGTCGTTAGGCGAGCTGGCGCCTGCATTTCTCCCCTCTCCCTCCGGGAAGAGTCCGGGAGAGGAGCCGGGGGTGAGGGCGTGCGACGTGGCGTTACGCGAGAAAAGGCGCCCTCACCCGGAGGGAGAGGGAGACTATCTCCTGCCGCTCGCCTTACTGGATGACTTTTTTGGTGTCCTTCGTCCGCGGCTCGGTGGAACCCGCTTTCGATTCGGTGTGCTTCACGATGCAGCGATTCGTTCCCGGGCCAAGGTTGCGGACTTCGACACGGTAGTTCCCGGTCTTCGGGATGCGGAAGGTCACCGTCGAATCCTTGCAATACTGCTCGTCTTTTCTGATCTCTTTGTCGTCCGTCCCGAACACATGCACATCCACGTCGCTCGCCTTCTCGGCGCCGACCCCGATGTAAACAAGTTGGCCCGCCTCCCACTTGCAGTCGATGTCCTTCTGCTTGTTCTCCTCGATGTCCATCGGCTTCAGCTCGACGATTCTGCCGAAATCGATGTCTGCTTCGCTCCCCGAATGCTCGAACTTGCAGCGGTTGGGACCTGGGCCGACGTTGATGAGCGACACGCGATAAATCTTCGTTTTCAGCGGGGTGAACGCGATTTCGCAATCCTTCGGCTCGCCGACGTCGTTGGCGAGTTCAGCCCCTTCGAGGTCGTCCAGGTAAAGGTCGATGTCCGTATCCATCTCGCTCGTGACGCGGACGGTCGCACGCTCATTGGGCGGGAAGGTGAGGAAGAAGGTCTTCTTCTCGAGTTCCGCCATGTCGAAGGTCTGCACCTTCCTGGAATTGGCCTTCGCCTTCACCGGAATCGGGGGCGGCGACGGAGCCTTGGTCGCGGGGCGTTCATCACCTGTTTGGGCGAACGCAAACGACACGGCAAGCAGCAACAGCGAGGTTCCGAGCAATCGATGCATGGCGGCAATCCCAAGGACGGCAGAGGCGTGCTTCATGGTATTCCGACGAGGCGTTCGATGGCAAAGTTTTTTCGCTCGCCTTCCGGGTCGGATAAAAAGTTCCAAGTCCAGGGGCGAGCGGAGCGAGCTCCTGGGTTCCAGACCGCGGATCTGTCTTTCATCCTTCGCTTCGGACACTCCGATCCCAGGAGCTCGCTACGCTCGCCCCTGGGCTTGGCGTGGTGCATCACTGCATCCCGCCTTTATCCGTATCCTCTGAGAACAGATAGAAATGCGGCCCAATGCGGAATGTCGCGCGATGGCACATCGCGAAGGCATCATGAACCCACTGCAGCGGGGTGGACAACGCTGAGGTTGGCCATGCGGAATCGGCTGCGAGGAAGGGCGGGGAGGCGGGACATGTCGATTCGCAGGTCTTGCGCCGGCGCCGCGAACTTGATCTCACGCGTAAGGAACTCGGCGGACACTTTGAGCAGCTCAACGGAGATCGGTTCGCCGGGGCAGCGGTGGGTCACGTGGGAATCGCCGCCCCCTTGGGGGATGAAGCTGAACAGGTCGGGCTGGGCGCGGAGGAAACGCTCGGGGCGGAAGAGGTTTGGCTGATCCCAGAGACGCGGGTCGTGATCGGTGCCGTAAAGGTCGAGCAAGGCGGTCATTCCTTTCTTGAACTCCAGCCCTTTCCATTGGAAATCGCGACGGACGAGCGCCCCGGTCATGGGGAAGAACGGATAGAAACGCCGTACTTCCTGGGCGAACGCTTCGAGATAGGCGGGGTCGCCTCCAGCAACCTTGATGCGGACTTCCGGATGTTCATGCAACGCAAGCGCGGCGAACGTGATGAATACCGACACGGCAACGGTGGGCCGCAACACGTTGATCAGTTCCACGGCGGCGACATGCGGCGTAAGGAAAGCCCCTTTCGGATCGCGGGCAAACGCCATGACATGGGCGGCTGAGCCTTCCGGCGGCTGCAGTTCGCGGCGGCGAATCTGTTCGATCATGCCGGCAATCCAGCGGTCGGCCCGTTTGCGAGCGAGCCGGGCCCACCAGTGCGGCGGTCCCATGCTGCCCGCCTTGTCGAACAGCGCCATCAACTCGCTCGCCCGTTGCTTCGTTTCGGATTCGGCAAGCGGCACGCCCGCCCAACTGCAGACGGCGCGGGTAATGACTTCTTGCAATTCCTGGTAAAGCACCACCTCAGGCTTTTCCGCCCAACGCATGGCTGCGGAGCGCAATTCGAGACGCAAGCGTTCGCCGAGAGGAACAACGGATTCAGGCGTGATGAGCGAGGTGAAGAGTCGCTTGCGTTGCTTGTGTTCCTCGTCATCCAGCGTCTGCACGCCGCCGCGACCGAACAGCGTTTTCACGATCCGGCTCGGGGCGGCGCCTTGACGCTGGAAGCGGGTTTCGTCGTAAAAGAGTTCGGCCGCGTCCCGGCCGATCATGCAAATGTGCTTTTGCAGCAGGATGCGAGTGGTAAAGACGTCGGAACCCACCTCTTTGCTGCGAAGTGAAATGAAGCGATACGGATCGCGGGCGATGGCGAGCGTGCTCTCGTAATGCTTGTCGAAGGGAATGTCGGCCATGGTCGTCTCATCTGCGAGTCCGTGGTCTTACGCAGATAAGTGATGCAAGGCGGATGCCGCCGATTCACTTTTGCGCACTCGCGGCTTGAATGCGGTCGCGAGCCCAGGCTCGCGTTTCCTCGGAGAGCCCCGGCAATTCGCGACCATAGTTGAGCGAACGGGCATATCGGCCGCGTTGAAACGTCGTATCGAAGACGGCCTGAAGATCGACATGAATATCCGGATCCGGCGCACGCAACGGCACGGGCAAGGTCGGCAGACGATCGCGGATCGACCATGCGTAAACCTGGCACTCCACCCGTCGTTCCGCCCGTGTCAGATAGGCGAGATAATCTCCCTGCGGAAGCGGCCTCGGAAACTTCAACCGTTGGCCCTGGATGAGGAAGTCCAGTTCGAGAAGGTTGATCGCCTCGGCGGGGAGAAGCATGCTTCGCTTGGCGCTGTACTGAAGAAAACCATCTCCCGTCTTGTTGGCGGACGAGAGCAACTCGATCACGGTGACTAAATCGCGTTCGGGTCGATGCAAAATCTCAACCCGCGTCTCACGCACTTCTTCGTAGAAAGCTTGAGTGATCGTCTGGGGGTCGAGAGTCGCGATGCCGGAACTGCCTCGCGGACGGGATTGATTCGATGAATCATGGCTGATGGCCACATCGGGATACACCAGCTTGACCAATTCCTCCGGCATTTGCACCAACCGAACGCTCTCGTCGATTCGGCCTTCGTATGCATCGGGCAAACCGTCAGCAATGCTTTCGCAGAGGTGCAAAATGAAGCGTGCATGGAAGTCGCGCCAGAACGCGGGATCTTCGAGATTCGGGTTCATTCCGGGGAACGGGTTCATCGCCGAACTCCTCTGCAAATACATCGCTTATTGTAACGCTTCCGATGGACTCAGTTCGCCTTGCCCCGCATGTCGATCCCGGCCGATCATGCAGATAGGCTTTTGCAACAGGATGCGGGTGTTGAAGAAGTCGGCTCCGACTTTTTTGTTGCGACGTGAAATGAAGCGATACGGATCCGGGCGATCGCAAGGGTGCTCTCGTAGTGCTTGTCGAAGGGAATGGCGGCCATGATTGTCCTATCTGCAAGTCGTTGAGCTGAGCAGACGGGCGATGCAAGGCGGGATGCTGCCCATTTACTTTTGCGCGGTCGCAGCTTGAATGCGCTCGCGTGCCCACGCTTGCGTTTCGGCGGAGAGCCACGGAAGATCTCGGCCGTACTCGAGCGAGGGGCCATAGAGGCCCCGCTCGAACGCAAGATCGAACACCTCTTGCAGATCGACATGCAGATCGGGATCCGGATGTCGCAGGGGCAAGGGCAATGTCGGGAGGCGATCCCGAATCGACCAGGCGTAGACTTCGCACGCATTGCATTGTTCAGCCCGAGTGAGAAACGCATATTCCTCGCCGCGGGGCAACGCTTTCAGCAATTGCAGCCGCTCGCCCTGAGCAAGCAAATCCACTTCAAGCAAATGAACCGGTTTTTCCAACAGAGCACTTCGCTTCGCGCGGTATTGGCGGTATCCTTCGCCGACTTTGTTGGCGGGAGAGAGCAATTCCAGCACGGCAACGAGCGTGCGATGGGGGCGATGCAAAATCTCGATGCGCGTCTCGCGAACTTCGTCCGTCACCTCCTGCGGGATGATCTCCGGTTCGAGCATTACGACTCTTGAAGCGCCGAAGCGAGGAGGCGAAGGCCGTTCCGAACGAGTCACTGCAACGTCGGGGTAAATCAACTTGAAGGTTTCAGGATCGAGTTGAACGAGACGAACCCGCTCGTTGATGCGCGCCTCGTAAGCATTCGGCAATTGGCGGGCGATGGTCGCGCGCCAGCACGAAATGAACTCATGGTGAAAGTCCGGCCAGAATGCGGGATCTTCGAGATACGGGTTCATTCCAGGGAACGGGTTCATCGCCGAACTCCTCTGCAAGTACATCGCTTATTGTAACGCTTCCGATGGACTCAGTTCGCCTTGCCCCGCATGTTGATCCCGCTAGACTTTCGCCCTTGGGCCGCTGAGTGGCGGCCCGTCGATTTTAGGAGAGCCCGCGATGGCCGAAGCACTTCCTCCTCGCCTCCGTTTGCTGCAGATGGGTACCGGTTACTGGGTCTCGCAAGCGATCTATGTCGCGGCGAAATGGAAGCTCGCGGACCATGTCAAAGCGGGCGTTCGGAAAGCGGAGGATTTGGCGGCCAAGACGGGAGCGCAGCCGCGCCCGCTCTATCGCCTGATGCGTGCCCTCGCCAGCGTCGAAATCTTCGCGGAGGAAGCGGATGGCGGCTTCGCTCTCACGCCGCTCGCGGAACTCCTCGTGGATGAACTCGGTTCCATGCGGGCGCCGGCGCTCATGATGGGGGACGAGCACTACGCATCGTGGGGCCAACTCGAACACAGCGTTCGCACCGGCAAACCCGCCTTCGACCACATTTACGGCAAGCCGGTCTTTCAATATCTCGGCGAACAGCCCGAACAGGCGAAAATCTTCGATGCCGCGATGACCGGCATCCATGGACCCGAAACGCCCGCGATGGTCGATGCTTACGATTTCACCGGCATTCAGACGCTCGTCGACGTCGGCGGCGGCAACGGCACCTTGCTCTCCGCCGTCCTTCGAAAGTACCCGGCCATGAAGGGCATTCTGTTCGATTTGCCGCAGGTCGTCGAACGGGCCGCCGGAGTGTTGCGGGATCAGGGCGTGGCCGACCGTGTCCGCTGCGAGCCGGGCAATTTCTACGAAACGACGGCCTCGGGCGGCGACGCTTACATGATGCGTCACATCCTCCATGACTGGACGGACGACCAATGCGCCACCATCCTCGGCCATGTCCGCAAGGCGATCCCGAAGACGGGCCGTTTGCTGGCGATCGAATGCGTGATTCAGCCGGGCAATGCGCCGGGCTGGGGCAAGTTTCTCGATCTCAACATGCTGGTCATCCCTGGCGGGCAGGAGCGGACCGAAGCGGAGTTCCGCACGCTGTTCGAAAAGGCCGGCTTCCGCCTGGAAAAGATCGTGCCCACGCGGACGGAGGTCAGCGTCCTCGAAGCACGGCCCGTCTGACGGCGTTTGCACGTCAGCGAGTAAGATAGGGGCAGCCGGTCGTTCCACGCCGCCCGGCGCCTCTTTGGTCCGCGATGCCTCGATTGCTCTTCATCACCGGGAAATTGGCGGAACCGTCGCTGCGGCGCGTGCTCGACGAACTGGCCCCGCGGGCCGGGTTCGAGTATGAAGTCGCCGTGCTGCCGATCACGGTCGTCGCCCTCGCCTCCACCGATTGGATCGCCCGCCACACGCAGCCGCCAACGAACGTCGAACGAGCTATCCTCCCCGGACTTTGCAATGGCCCGCTCGATCCGCTGCGTACAGCGTGGCCGAATGTAGCCATCGAACGCGGCCCCAAAGACCTTCGCGAGTTGCCCGAATACTTCGGCAAATCCCCCGCATCCCGCGAAGGCTACGGCGCCTTCGACCTTCGCATCCTCGCCGAGATCAACCACGCTCCCCGGCTCGATATCGAAACGCTGATTGCCCAAGCCCAAAAGGCGAAAGCTGACGGCGCCGATCTCATCGACCTTGGTTGCATCCCTGGTTCGCGCTGGGCCAATGTCGGCGATGCGGTTCGCTGTCTGCGCGATCTGGGCCTGCATCTCTCCATCGACACGTTCGATCCGCTCGAAGCCGCTGACGCATGCCGGGCTGGGGCGGAACTCGTGCTCAGCGTCAACCGCACGAATCGCGAAGCCGCCCGAGATTGGGGAGCCGAAGTGGTCGTCGTGCCCGACGACATCGCCACCATGGGCGGGTTGGAGGAAACGATGGCCTACCTCGATGCGGCAAAGGTTCCCTACCGTATCGATCCGATTCTCGAGCCGATCGGTTTCGGTTTCGCCGCATCGCTGAACCGCTATCTCGAAGCGCGCCGACGTTGGCCGCAGGCTGAAATCATGATGGGCATCGGCAACTTGACGGAACTGACGGAGGTGGATTCAGCCGGCGTCAACGCGATGCTGATCGGCTTCTGCCAAGAGGTCGGCATCCGCAGCGTGCTGACGACGGAGGTCGCGAATTGGTGCCGATCCTGCGTCCGCGAAATCGATCTGCTTCGTCGCGTCATGCATCACGCGGTTACGCAGAAAACGATCCCCAAGAGCCTGGAGCCGGATCTCGTCTTGCTCCGCGACTCCAAGCTGCGTGAGTTCGGCGATGCAGGTTTGGCGGAATTAGCAAAGCAGATTGCCGACCGAAACATCCGCGTCTTCGCCGAACGCGGCGAGATTCACGCGATGAACGCCGATATGCACCTGCGCGGCGCCGATCCGTTCGCCCTGTTCGCCGCCATGTGCGAGCGGGGCGAGTTCGATGCGTCCCACGCGTTTTACCTTGGCTACGAGATGGCGAAGGCCGTCACCGCGCTGACGCTCGGCAAGAACTACGTGCAGGACCAGGCGCTGAACTGGGGTTTTCTGTCCGTCCCCGAAGAAAGCCACCGGGGCCCTGCATCGAAAAAGGATGGATGACGTCTTCGCTTAGCTTAGAGGTTGTTTGGGAACCCCTGTCTTCCGCTTGCGGCTTAGCGTTCGGAGAAAGCCCTGGTCTCGCTCAGCTAAGGCGAGCGGCAGAGACAATCTCCGCTCCCTCTGGCGCGCAGTCCGCGCTCCGCTGCGCGTCGCGGCTATTGATCGTCAGGCAGCGAAAGCGCAGAGGCAGGTCTTGCTCCCCTCTCCCTCCGGGAGAGGGGCTGGGGGTGTCTTTTCTTGCGAACGGCGAGCAAGTTATCGCGTCGCATGGGGCGAAGGTTCTTCCCTCACCCCCAGCCCCTCTCCCGGGGAGCGTGAGGACTGCTTTCGCCGCGCGTCTAGACCGGCGACTGCTTCTTGACGCCGCTGACGCGTTCTTCGTGCACGCTGCGTTCTTCTTCCGCGCGACGCATCTGGCGGCGCAGGTGCAATCCGAGCATCAGCAAGGTCAATGACCACAGCATGCCGAACCCGAGGGGAGCCCATTCGAGCCGCAGCGGCATGGCGATCCCCATTGCGATAAACGCGAGAGCCAGCGCGTAGCATCGGCCCCAGTAGTTCGCCCCCATCGCGAACAAGCCGACGCCCGACATCATGGCGATGAACGGATACGGCAACAACTCCGGCAGATAGCGCGTCGCCTCGTTTCCTTCTTCGATCGCCTCGACCACTCGCAGCACGCGAGTCGTGACGACCGTGCCGCCATAGGCGAGGAAGTAGCCGATCCAGATGCTCCATAGTTCGCGCTCCGCAGGCGTCGTCGGCAGCAGTCGGGCGCTGCCGCGATGCCAGAAAAAGAGGAACGCCAGCAGCACGAACTGGGTGAACCGCGCGGAGAAAACCAACACCTGCGGCTGTCGCCGCTGGATCAGCAGAAATACCAGGACATGCTCGATGGCGATTACGGCCGCCATCCACAGCAGCATCGAACTCCAGGCGTGAAACGAGCCGTCATAGCGGCTGCGATCGAGCATCCGCGTGAGCCGGTCGAGCACATTGAAGCTGCGGGCTTCGATCGATTCGCCTTCGAGATAACGGTGCAAATCGGCCGCGAGTTGGTCGGCGCCCGCGTAGCGAAGCGTGGGCTCCTTTTCGAGGCATTTGAGGCAAATCGTTTCGATATCGTGGTCGACTGCCGGGCTGACGGCAGACGGCGGCGCAGGGTCGTTGTTCACGACTTGGAGAATAGTCTCCAGCGGGGTGTCGCCGCGGAAAGGCGGTCGGCCGGCGATCAGCTCATAGAGAATGGCGCCGAGGCTGAAGACGTCCGTGGCGGGGCCGATATCCTTGAGCCGGCCTTCGGCCTGTTCCGGGGCCATGTAGCTTGGCGTGCCAAGAACCGCTCCGCTACGCGTTTTCGCCGAATCGACTCCAAGCCTTTTGGCGAGGCCGAAGTCGGTCACGTGCGGCAAGTCCTCGAGATCGATCAGCACATTCGACGGCTTGAGATCGCGATGAACGATGCCCTGCTTGTGGGCATGATGCACCGCCTGCGCGATCAGCTTGACGTAACGTGCGGCGACGCGCTGGGGCATCGGCCCGTGCGAAACGAGTTCCGCGAGGCTTTTTCCCTCGATGTATTCCATCGTGAAGAAGTGCTGCCCATCGACCTCGCCGATGTCGTGGACCGCGACGATGCTGGGATGCTGCAACCGAGCGGCGGCTTCGGCCTCGGTGCGGAAGCGAAGCACTTCCTCCGCATTGGCAAGACGGCCGGCGAGGATCATCTTCAGCGCGACGACGCGATTAAGTTCGCGTTGCCGGGCGCGATAAACGACCCCCATGCCGCCGCGGGCGACTTCGTTCAGCAGTTCGTAGCCGCCAAAGGCTTGAGGCGAAAGCGCTGCCGCTGGGGGAGTTTTCGAAGACGTGTCGCGGAACGTCGCCTGTTCATCGACCGGCAGCCGCGGGTCGGCCGGGCGACCTGAAGCCGCGTTCGGAAGGTAGGGCCGAGTCAGGTCGTCCATGGCAGCACGAGGATCATCGAGGGGAGATTCCTAGCCTGCCGCAAAGCCTATCGCCATCAGGCCGCACATTCCAAGGACAATCATCAAATTGAGCACCAATCCAAGAATGGCGAAGATCTTTCTTCGGTGAGCCTGCACGCATCCGACAATGCCCAGGACGATGCCGACGAGGACCGTCGCTCCGGAACCGAGAAAGAGGAAGATGAATCCAACTCCCGCGCCGCTCTTGCGTTCGATCTCGAACTCGATGTCGTTCCCATGCACCGCCGCGATGGCGATGAGGCCGAACGCGAGCAGCCCGGCGAGAATCGCCGCGATCAGCGATGCGATGCCCGGCGCGGAATGGGGCAATGTCTCGAGCCGAAGTCGGTCGTCTTCGTACGGATCATCGTCGTAATGACTTCGGCGGTCGTCGAATCGCGACATCGTCGCCTCCCGGTGCTTCAACCTGTGGCGAGCAAACGCTCGGCCCCCTGGCCCATTAAAGCGTCCGCGAGCGATTTGCCCAGCGTTTCGGCGTCGTTCATGGGCCCCGACGCCTTGGCCGTGATCCGTTCCTTGCCGCTGGGATCGATCACCAATCCCTTGAGCGTCAGCGTCGTGCCTTCCAGATGCGTGCGAGCGCCAATCGGAACATGGCATCCGCCGCCCAAGCCGCGAAGCATCGCTCGCTCCGCCAAAACGGCTGCCTTGGCAGGTGCGTGGTCGATCTTAGCGAGAACCTCTCGCGTCTGCACGTCATCCACACGGCATTCCAAACCCAGAGCGCCTTGGCCGACGGCCGGGTACATCCATTCGGCGTCAAGGACTTCGGTGATGTGCTGGTCGAGACGAAGACGTTCCAATCCTGCTTGAGCGAGGATGGTCGCGTCCAGCTTTTCCTCGTCGAGTTTTCGCAGACGAGTTTCCACATTGCCGCGAATGTCGATCAGCCGAAGATCAGGCCGGCGATTCAGAATTTGGGCTTTGCGGCGAAGACTGCTCGTCGCGACCACCGCTTGCCGCGGCAGGTCGGCAAACGAGCGATGCCGATGCGAGACGAAGGCATCCCCTGTCGTGCCTCGCTCCGGGACTGCAGCAAGCATGAGACCATCGACCGTAAAGGTCGGCAGGTCCTTGAGACTATGCACAGCCAGATCGACGCGCAGATCGAGCAACGCCTGCTGAATCGCTTTGGTGAACGCTCCCTGTCCGCCCAGCGCCGCGAGCGGCACATCGCGGATCATGTCGCCTTCGGTCTGAATCTCGACCAGTTCGATCAGAAGGTCGGGAACCGCGGCCTTCAACAGCGCGGAAACATGGTGAGCCTGCCACATCGCGAGCGGACTGCTACGCGTGCCGAGACGAATCGAGGGCATGAGATGTCGTTCCCGTGATGCGGTTAGCCGCGACGCGCAGCGGAGCGCGGACTGCTTGCCATGCGATGATTGGGTTCGCTGTCCGCGCTCCGCTGCGCGTCGCGGCTAACCAAGGTGTTCTAGGAAGGCCGCGGCAGCGCTGCCCGCAAACGGGCGATGATTTCTTCGCGCGGCAGCTGGCTAGCTTGCAGCCGGCGTGTTTCGTCTTCGTCTTTTTCCGCCCGATCGAGCGCCAACCAAACGGCCTTCAGATTTTCCGGATCGTCGGCCGAGCGAGGGAAAAGGTGCCAGTGCGGATGCTGCACCTGATTGCCCAGCGATTCGACATTGATCTTGCGTGGGCAGAACGCGGTTTCGATCGCCCTGGAAACGACGCACATCTCCTCGAAAAACGCTTGACGAATCGCTTCCGGCAAATGATGCATCTCCGCAGCATGCGTTCGGCAAACGACGACGCAATATCCCCGATAATGCTGCCACGGCCCAAGAAACGCGATCGAGTGCGGAAACTCCCAAACCACCTCGTTCGCAGGGGGTGAAGCGATCTTGCGGCATAGCAGGCAATCTTCAAGCGCCATGGCGAACATCATATCGGGAGAAGAAAAGGATGAACGAGAAAGGATGAAGGATGAAAAGATACGAACAATGAGGAACTGAGAACCGAGATCGGAGAATGAGCATCGGAGAATGAAGATCCGATCAAGAAGCGTGGGCGATCGCAATCGGCGCTGAGTCCATTCCGATCTCGGTTCTCGGTTCCTCATTTCTTTCATCCTTCATCCTTCCTCGTTGATCCTTTCCGCATCCCTCCCTTGACGACGGCTTGCCTCGTTCCTATCGTTTTACTTTCCTCGACTAATGGCTGTTTGCCGGATGAGGTGCTCAGTTGGCAGGCTTTTCGACCGAAAAAATTCGCATTCGCATGGAAGCCTTCGATCACGAAGTGCTTGACCGCACCGCCCACGAAATCGTGGAAACGGCACAGCGTACCGGGGCCATCGTTCGGGGGCCGATTCCGTTGCCCACCCGGATCGAACGCTACACGGTGCTCCGCAGCCCTCACATCGATCGCAAGTCGCGCGAGCAGTTCGAGATCCGAACGCACAAGCGACTCGTCGATATCCTCCAGCCGACCGGCAAGACGATTGAAGCCCTCAATAAGGGCCTCAGCCTGCCGCCGGGCGTGGACATCAAGATTCGCGTCATGTCGGGGGCGGGAGCTTAAGGTTTTAGGGCATAGGTTTTCGCACCCAAGCCGTCGCGATCCGCGATCCTCTCCGTGCGAAATCCGAAGACCAAAAGCCTAAAACCTTCCGCAAGAGAAGACAAAAAGCCATTGGTCGATAAAGTATTCAGTCCGCCCCTTCGAGGGGTGGTCGAATTGCATTCGCCGGAAAGGGCGTAAGCCGTGTCAGAACTCACCCAACCGCTGAACCTGCAAGTGCTGAATGCCAAAGGCGAAGCCGTGGGTTCCGTCGAAGTGGACCCCGCCGAACTGGGCGGCAAGATCAACAAGCAGCTTCTGCATGAAGTGGTGCTGATGTACCTCGCCAACCAGCGAGCCGGCACCCACTCGACCCTTCGCCGCGGCGAAGTGGCGGGCAGCACCAAGAAGCTCTTCCGCCAAAAAGGCACGGGCAACGCCCGCGCCGGCACGCGTCGCACCAACAAGCGTCGCGGCGGCGGCACCGCCAAGGGCCCCAAGCCCCGCGATTACGAATACCATCTGCCGAAGAAAGCCGTCCGCGCCGCCACCCGCATGGCGATCCTCAGCAAGCTGAAGGATCACGAGGCAATCATCGTCGATGCCATCCAACTGCCCGGCATCAAGACGAAGGCGATGGCCGAGATTCTGAAGTCGCTCAAGGTAACCACCACTTGCCTCGTCACGATCGGCGCCTCCGAAGTGGATGAGAAGAAGTCGGTCTACCTTTCGGGCCGAAACATCAAGGGCGTCGAAGTCCATCCGGCCTCCCAGTTGAACGCGTATGCCGTTCTGCGCCCGAAACGGCTCCTTCTCACGAAGGCAGCCCTTTCGGAACTGTGCACGAACGCGAAGTGGAAATAACGTTCGCCCCGTATGGGAGGGCAAGGCTCACGCCGAGCCTTTAACGGCGAACGAACTGGATCGGTAAGTTTACGCAGGGATGGGGCGCCAACTGCTCGGCAGGAGCCTCGCCCTCCCAAGTGGCGGAAAGCGAGAAAAGAGTCATGACACAGGTCAAGGCCAAGAATTACGGGCCGGATCTCGATCACGCGCAGGTGATCATTCGGCCGTTGGTGACCGAAAAGGGGACGCACCAGTCCACCCACGGGAACCACAACGCCTACGCCTTCGAAGTGAATCTGTGGGCTACCAAGACCCAGATCAAGGCAGCGGTGCAGGAACTGTTCGAAGTCCGCGTCGAGAAGGTTCGCACCGCGCTTCGTCTCGGCAAAAACCGCCGCTTCAAGTTCAAGACCGGCAAGCTTTCCAACTGGAAAAAAGCCATCGTGAAGCTGCATCCCGAAGATAAGATCGAGTTCTTCTAAATGGAGCTGTCAGCGTTCAGCTATCAGCGGTCAGTTCAACCGGCTCCGCACAAGGCTGAATGCTGACCGCTGAATGCTGATAGCACGCGGTTCCACCGTTCAGAGGGTAGGTATCTCATGGGTATTCGCCAATACAAGCCGGTGACTGCGGGCCGTCGAGCCGGGTCGGTAAGCGACTTTGCCGATTTGACGGACAAGAAGAAGAAACCGGAAAAGAGCCTGCTCAAGCCCGCCAAGAAAAAGGGCGGCCGCAACTTCCAGGGCAAGGTCTGCACCCGCTTTCGTGGGGGTGGGCACAAGCGCATGTATCGCATGATCGACTTCAAGCGCCGCAAGGATGGCATTGCCGCGGTCGTCGAATCAATCGAGTACGATCCGAACCGCAGCGCCCGCATCGCGCTCATCAAGTACGCGGACGGCCAAAAGTCGTACATCATCGCTCCGGAAGGCCTCAAGGCCGGCGATCAAGTGGAAAGCGGCGCGGACGTCGAACCTCGCCTCGGCAACACGATGCCGCTTCGCCGCATCCCGCTGGGCATGACGATCCACAACATCGAAATGCAGCCGGGCCATGGCGGCCAGATCTGCCGTTCGGCCGGTGGACGTGCGGTCCTGTCCGCTCGCGAAGGGGACTGGGCGCAGATCACGCTCCCGTCGGGCGAAGTTCGCCGCGTTCACATCGAATGCCGCGCGACGCTTGGCGCGATCAGCTTCTCGGATCACATGAACATCAGCCTGGGCAAAGCGGGCCGCAACCGGTGGAAGGGGCGCAAGCCGCATACCCGCGGGACCGCGATGAACCCGGTCGACCATCCGATGGGTGGCGGCGAAGGCCGTACCGCCGGCGGTCGCCATCCTTGTTCCCCGACGGGCGTACTCGCCAAGGGGGGCAAAACCCGCAAGAAGGACAAGCCGTCGAACGCCCACATTCTGCGGCGTCGCCGACCTGGGGCGCACCTTCAGCAGGGTTGATCGTCAGCTGAACATGCCGCTCTTTTTGGTGCGGCATGTTCGGTGTTTCGCCAGCATACGGTTCCGGTGCGGAAGGTGCTGGCGAGAGATGATAAAAGACCTGCAAAAAGCATTGCGTGGCTAGCCGGTTTGATTTTGAGTTTCTAGAATACAAGGCTCACGCTGGACCGAGGTTTGGGAATGAGTCGTTCGCTGAAAAAAGGCCCGTACGTCGATGAACGCCTTCTCGCCAAGGTCGAGAAGCAAGGGCGTTCGACGAGCCGCGAGCCGATCAAGACTTGGGCTCGGGATTGCACGATCGTCCCCGATTTCATCGGCCAGACGTTCATGATCCACAATGGCCGCCAGTTCACGAAGTTGTTCGTGACGGAAGACATGGTTGGGCATAAGCTAGGTGAGTTCTCGCCAACGCGCACGTTCCGAGGTCACTCGGGCGGCAAGGCGAAGAAGTAGGAGACACCCCGGGGTGGAGCAGTGGTAGCTCGCCAGGCTCATAACCTGGAGGTCGTAGGTTCAAATCCTGCCCCCGGAACTTAGTCGAAGAGTTTTGAACCACAGAGTCACAGAGGACACAGAGAAAGACAAGGGAAGACGAAAGACAGTTGGCATCGAATGGATTGTCTTCGCTTTTGCCTTTCTCTGTGTCCTCTGTGCCTCTGTGGTTCAAAAAGAGGATGAGGCGGACATGCAGTACAAGGCAATGCATCGGCACGCGGACACGACCGCGCGAAAGATTCGGCCGTTCGCCGATCTGATTCGCGGCAAGGACGCTCAGGAAGCGATCGAGCTTCTGCGGTTCTACCCGAATCGCGGCGCCCGTCTCCTGGAGGCCGTTCTCAAGAGCGCCGTCGGCAATGCCGAAGATCGCGGCGTTCGTGATGCCGACGAGCTGACCGTGGTCGAAGCTCGCATCGATGGCGGTCCGATCATGAAGCGGATCATGCCGCGAGCCCGAGGCACCGCCTACCCGATCAAGCGTCGTTACGCCCACATTCATGTGGCCGTCGCCGACGGCGGAGCGGATGAATAGGATACGTCTGAATCAGCGTACCACAGAGACGCAGAGCGCGCCGAGAAAGGCAAGGGCAAGAACGGGGAACCGAGAAAACGATTCGAAGCCGACTCCCGCTTCTCGATTCCTCCTTCTTCCTGCCTTCTCCGTGTCCTCTGTGTCCCTGTGGTTAGCAATTTAGGGATTCGAAGTGTCGACTCGCAAGGTGCGAGTCCCTCGCAAGAGAGCGATTGCATGGGACAGAAAGTCAATCCGACTGGGTTTCGCACCGGCATCATGCTCGGATGGAAGAGCACGTGGTTTGCCAGCAAGGCGGACTTCGCGGATCTTCTGGTCGAAGACCGTCGGATTCGCGACTACATCAAGAAGCGCTACGGCCGCGCCGGCATTTCGCAGATCCGCATCGAACGGACCCGCGAGAAAGTCCTTGTCTACATTCACTCCGCCAAGGTCGGCATGATCATCGGCAAGAAGGGGACGGAAGTCGACAAGCTGACGAAGGAACTGGAAACCCTCATTCATCGCCACATCGAAGTGAAGACGATGGAAGTCGGCAATCCGCAGGTGGATGCCCAGCTGGTGGCTGAGGACATTGCCGAGCAACTCGAAAAACGACAGAGCTTCCGCCGCACGATGAAGCGGACGATGGATCAGACGATGGAAGCAGGAGCCCGCGGCGTTCGCGTGCAGATGGCCGGCCGCCTGGGCGGTTCGGAAATGGCCCGCAACGAAAAAGGCATGGAAGGAAGCATCCCTCTTTCGACTCTTCGCGCCAGGGTCATGTACGGCTTCGCGGAAGCTGCGACGGCACAGGGAAATATCGGTATCAAGGTTTGGATCAACAACGGAGACTTCTTGGACTCCGAGGAGGGCAGCGATGCCTCTAATGCCCAAGCGGGTAAAGTTTCGAAAAAGCCAGCGCGGCAAAATAAAAGGTAACGCCACCCGCGGAAATACGGTCTCCTTCGGCGAATTCGGCCTGCAGTCCTTGGACGGCGGCTGGTTGAGCGCTGAAGCGATCGAAGCGGGCCGCGTCACTGCGGCCCACTTCATCCGCGGCGAAGGTCGCCTTTACATCCGTGTGTTCCCGCACAAGTCGGTGACGTCGATCCCGCTCGAAACCCGAATGGGTAAGGGCAAGGGCGAACCCGATTTCTGGGCCGCGGTGATCAAGCCGGGCATGATTCTGTTCGAGATAGCTGGGCTCCCGGAGCAAGCTGCTCGCGATTGCCTGGCTCGCGTGGCGTACAAGATGCCGTTCAAGTGCCGTTTGGTGACGCGCCGTCCGAACGTGTAAGCGAAGAGTGGACCCATGAAGACTTCCGAATATCGACAAATGAGCGACGAGCAGCTGTCGCTTTCGCTGAAGGAAGTGGTGAAGAACCTCTTCCACCTTCGCTTCCAGTCGGCCACCGATCGGTTGGAAACGCCGAGCGAACTTCGCAAGGCGAAGAAGGAAGTGGCGAGAATCAAGACGCTGATGCACGAGCGTTCGCTCGGCGTTCGCGGCCAGGGCAAGAAATCGTAGAGGAGCTTTCAGCGGTCAGCAGTCAGCGGTCAGCCCAAGAAGGCATACACGCACTGACTGCGGATAGCTGATGGCTGATCGCTGACAGCTAGAGCGGAGCATAACGGATGACTGTTGAACGTGGCACGCGTCGCCTTGAGGTGGGAGTCGTCACCAGCGACAAGATGAACAAGACTCGCCGGGTGGAAATCCCCCGGTTGGTGAAGCACCCCCGCTACAGCAAGTTCATTCGCCGCCGTACGGTGTGTAAGGTGCACGACGAGCAGAACGAGTCGCGCACCGGCGATACGGTCGAGATTTGCGAAGTTCGACCGATGTCGAAGACGAAGAGCTGGCGTCTCGTTCGGGTGGTGAAGAAAGCTCCGGAACAAGCAACCGCCGCCTCGGTGGCTGCCGCGGCCGCCGCTGCTGCCGAAAGCAAGTAGCCGCGACGGCCGGACGTGCCGTTTCGGCTCTTCGTTCGTAAGCTAAGAAATCCGAAAGATCGACTGACCCGCTGGCTTTATGCCGGCCGCTCGCCTCGACGGGAAACGCGACCATGATTCAGCAATATACGTGGGTTGACGTCGCGGACAACACCGGCGCCAAAGAATGCATGTGCATCAAGGTGCTTGGCGGAACCCGTCGCCGTTACGCCGGCCTGGGCGACATCATCATCGCTTCCGTGAAGAAGGCGATCCCTGGCGCCGACGTGAAGCCGGGCGATGTCGTCAAGGGCGTGGTGGTTCGTGTCCGCAAGCCCACGCGCCGCGCGGACGGAAGCTATGTTCGCTTCGACCGCAACGCGATGGTCATCCTGAACAAGGAAGACGAAAACCCGAAGGGCACGCGCATCTTCGGAGCCGTCGCTCGCGAACTTCGCGACAAGGGCTACCTGAAGATCGTCAGCCTTGCCAATGAAGTGGTTTAGAACAAGCTATCGGCTGTCGGCTATCAGCCGCAAGCACGAACCGAAAGACTAGCTGAGAGCCAGTTATGATCATTCGCAAAGACGACACCGTGGAAGTCATCACCGGCGACGATGCCGGGACGACAGCGCGCGTGTTGCGAGTTATGCCCGACGTCAACAAGATCGTCGTCGAAGGCGTCAATCGCGTCTATCGCCATCTGAAGCCGTCGCGGCGCAATCCGCAGGGTGGCCGGCTCTCCAAGGAGATGCCGATCTCCGCGTCCAATGCGCTGGTCTACTGCCCGACATGCCGCAAGGGCGTTCGCGTCGGCAAGCAGATCAATGTGGGCGGCCGTAAGGAGCGAGTCTGCAAGAAGTGCAAGGCAAGCCTGGGCGCGATGGGCCCGGCTCGAGCGAAGTAGCATACGGCCGCGAATCGTCACCAGAGAACTTGCGAGAGGTAGGGGCCATGGCCCGCTTGATGGATAAGTTTCGGAATGAGATCGCGAAGAAGCTTGGGGAGAAGCTCGGTCGCAGCAATGCGCTCGCCATCCCGAAGGTTCAGAAGATCGTCATCAACATGGGCGTCGGCAAGGCTCTCGCGGACAAGTCCCGCATGGAGCAGGCCGCCGATCAGCTCACGCAACTTGCCGGCCAACGTGCTCAGATCACGAAGGCGAAGAAGGCCATTTCCGCATTTCGCCTTCGCGAAAACAATGAAATCGGCTGCCGGGTGACCCTCCGCGGTCGCCGCATGTACGAGTTTCTCGACCGCCTCATCAGCGTCGCCCTGCCCCGTATTCGCGACTTTCGCGGCGTGAATCCCAAGAGCTTCGACGGCAACGGCAACTACTCGATCGGCCTCAGCGAACAACTGGTGTTCCCTGAGATCGACGCGGACAAGGTGAATTTCAGCCAAGGCATGGACATCACCTTCGTCACGAGCACTCGCAACGACGACGAAGCTCGCGAGTTGCTCCGGGCGTTTGGAATGCCGTTCCGGGAAGCATAAGGTAATTTCAGATTGCAAATTGCAGATTGCAAATTGAAGGACATGCGAAGACAGTTTGGAAATTTGCAATTCGAGATTCGAAATTTGCAATGTTGAAGGAACTCGGTGAGTAATGTCAACGACTGCTAAACTTGTGGAATTTCAGCGGCAGCTTCTGCAAATGGAAGCTCCGAGGAAAGATCCCAAAGCCAAGAAATTGCGTCCTCGCGACATGATCCGCATTCGGCTCCGCTGCCGTCTTTGCGGTCGCCCTCGTGCGGTGTATCGCAAGTTCGGCATTTGCCGAATCTGCCTGCGCAGCATGGCGAACAATGGGTTGATTCCGGGCATGATGAAGGCGAGCTGGTAAGGGAGCGCGACAAGCCATGATGACCGATCCGATCGCCGACATGTTGACGCGCATCCGAAACGGAAACCGGAATGAAACTCCGGCCGTGGACATGCCGCACACGATCATGAAGCAGAACATCGCCCAGGTTCTCAAGGACGAAGGCTTCGTCCTTGATTTCCAGGTGGGTTCGATGGTGGAGGAGGAAGGCCGCCAAGTCTTCCATCCTGGCGAAGTGAACACGCCGAAGAAGGTTCTTCGCGTGTTCCTGCGTTACGGCCCGGATGGCGAACGCGTGATTCGCCACATCGAGCGATTCAGCTCCCCGGGTTGCCGGATCTATCGCGGCAGCCGCGAGCTTCGTCCGGTCCTGCAAGGATTGGGCATCAGCATTCTCAGCACCAACAAGGGCGTGATGAGCGATCGTCAAGCTCGGGCGCAACGCGTCGGCGGCGAAATGATTTGCCGCGTTTGGTAATTCGGATCCATCGAGAATAGGACGCACGCCATGTCCCGTATCGGCAAGCAACCGGTCGCCATCCCCGCGGGGGTCAAGGTGTCGGTCGCCAGCAATCTGGTGAAGGTGGAAGGCCCCAAGGGCAAGCTCGAACTCGTCTCGCATCCGCAGATGCAGGTGAGCTACGACGAAGGCACGAAGGCGATCAGAGTCGTGCGTCCCGCCGACGATCGACTCAATCGCTCGCTGCACGGCCTCACCCGCAGCTTGATCAAGAACATGGTCGAAGGCGTCGTGAAGGGCTACGAGAAGAAGCTCCTCATCGAAGGCGTCGGCTACCAGGCTCGTATGGACAAGAAGGCGGTTGTCCTGACCGTCGGCTATGCGAACCAGATCCGCAAGGATCCGCCGGAAGGCGTGACGGTCGATGTGGCCGATCCGACAGGCAAGGCGCTGAAGCCGGGCGATCCAGGCACGCTCATCATCGTTCGCGGCGCCGACAAGCAGAAGGTCGGCCAGTTCGCCGCCGAGATCCGCGCCTCCCGTAAGCCGGAGCCCTACAAGGGCAAAGGCATCCGCTACGAGAACGAGACGGTTCGTCGCAAGGAAGGCAAGAGCTTCACCAGCGGCGGTTGATCGAAGCGGTTGATCGAAATACTTGGGCTTCAGCGTTGGCATCCGTGCATGGCGCTTGCCGGCTGATTCGCCAGATGGGGAACGAAGGACCATGGACCAACAAAAACGCAAGAAGATCCGCCAGCTCCGGCGCCGCAACCACGTGCGACGCCTGGTTCGCGGGACGGCTGAACGCCCCCGCCTGACCGTCTTTCGCAGCTCGAAGCACATCTATGCTCAGCTCATCGACGACGATCAAGGCGTGACGCTCGCCGCGGCCGGCAGCGCGAACAAGAAGGGCGAAGTCAAGTACGGCGGCAACGTCGCCGCGGCTCAGGCGATCGGCAAACGTCTCGCTGAAGCCGCCAAGGAAAAGGGCATCACCCTGGCCGCGTTCGACCGAGGCCACTACCGCTACCACGGCCGCATCAAGGCTCTGGCCGAAGCGGCCCGCGAAGGCGGATTGCAGTTTTAAGCGTGGATGCAAGTTTATTGACTTGCATTATTCGATATAAAACCGGCAAGTTCATAAACTTGTCGCCACGAAGGCAGGAATAGATCCCATGGCGAGAGAACGAGAAGGCCGACAGGACGGGCTCGAAGAACGGGTCGTTAAGATCCGTCGTTGCTCGTCCGTGGTCAAGGGCGGTCGTCGCTTCAGCTTCAATGCCCTGGTCGTCGTCGGCGACCGCAAGGGACGCGTGACCTGGGGTTACGGCAAGGCAAACGAAGTTCCGCCCGCTGTCGAGAAGGCCGCCAAGGATGCTCAGGAAACCCTGAAGCGGCAGAAGAAGATTTCGCTTCGCGGCGAAACGATTCCTCATCGCATCGTGGGCCGATTCGGCGCCAGCCAGGTCGTTCTGGTTCCCGCGGGCCCCGGCACCGGCGTTAAGGCCGGCCCCGGCGTCCGCGACGTCCTCGAGTGCGCCGGCATCCACAATATCCTGACCAAGACGCACGGCAGCACCAACCCGATCAACCTCGTGAAAGCGACCATCCAGGGCCTCCTGGAACTTCGTACTCGCGAGGAAGTGGCGGCTCTCCGCGGAGTGTCTCTCTAATGGACCTGACTCAAGTACATCAAGGCATCACCAAGCGGAAGCTGAAGAAGCGAGTCGGCCGCGGCATCGGTTCGGGTCACGGAAAGACGGCTTCGCGCGGCCATAAAGGCCAGTACGCATCCGCCGGCGCCCGCCTCTTCCGTTGGACGTTCGAAGGCGGCCAGATGCCGCTTTTCCGCCGCATCCCCAAGCGAGGCTTCAGCCACGGCACATGGGATGAAATCTCGCACGAAATCAATGTCGGCGATCTCGACACCGCTTTCGAAGACGGCGCCGAGATCAACTTGCTGACGCTTCGCGACGCGGGCATCATCAAGAGTCAAGGCAAGCTTTTGCGGATCCTCGGCGAAGGCGAAGTGACCAAGCGGTTCATCATCGTCGCCGACCACGTCACGAAGTCCGCGACCGAGAAGATCAAGGCGAAGGGGGGCACGGTGACGTTGATTCCCAAGCCCAAGAAGCCGGTCAGGAACAAGATGGGATCCAAGAAAGCCGCCCGCGACAAGGCACTCGGCGAGAAGAAGGCCTAAGCAGGTCCCATACCGATATCCCGAAGCGAGCCGAGAGCACAAGCGACGGATGCAGTCATCGCTTGAGTTCGCGGCTCTTTTCGGTTCTAATGCCGCCGCGGAGTTTCGAGCTCCAGAGCCACAGAGGACACAGAGATAGGCGAAAAGTCGAGAATCAGAGATCCGGGCATGAAGAAGGAAGATGCAGTGCGGGCATGTTCCGATCCTCATTCTCCGATTTCCGATCTTCTGCCTTTCTCTGTGTCCTCTGCGACTTTGTGCTTAGTTGACTGAGTAGGTTGAGCAGGATTCTCAGGAAGGATTTCATGGCCACCGCCACCATTTCCCGACGCGGAATCGCCCATACGCTGGCGAACAATCCGATCGTCACGATCTTCCGCATCAAGGAACTTCGGCAGAAGATCATCATCACCCTGCTTTTCCTGGCCATCTATCGCATCGGCTTCCACATTCCGTTGCCGATCGTCAATCAGGAAAAGCTTGGCCGAAATCTCGGCGATCAGGGCCTTCTCGGCATGGTCTCGATGTTCTCGGGCGGGAACTTGGCACAGAGCACGATCTTCGCCCTCGGCATCATGCCGTACATCTCGGCGTCGATCATTTTTCAGCTGCTCGCAAGCGTTCTTCCGGCTCTGGAAAAGCTCCAGAAGGAAGGCGAAGCGGGCCGCAAGAAAATCAACGAATACACGCGCTACGCGACCGTGTTCATCTGCGTCTTGCAGGCATGGTTCTGGGTATCCAGCATGGTTCGGCCTGAAGCGGAAGGAGGTTCGCAACTCGCCTTGCCTGGCTTCGGCAACGGGTTCAACATCCTGGTCTCGGTCATAACCATGACCGCAGGCACCGTGCTCCTGATGTGGATCGGCGAGCAGATCGACGAATACGGCATCGGCAACGGCATCAGCCTCATCATCATGGCCGGCATCGTCGCCCGCATTCCGGAAGCGTTTTACGGCCTCTTCTTCGAACACGGCCGCGTCAAGTGGTCGGCCTTCACTCTGGGCGGAGGCGGGCCGGGCGAAATCGGTTTGGAAAAGATCGTGGCGCTCGTTGTCTTGTTCGTTGCCATCGTCGTCGCGGTGGTCGCGATCACCAAGGGACAACGCCGCATCCCCACGCAGTCGGCCAAGCACGTCCGCGGCCGTCGCGTGTATGGCGGCACTCGCCAGTTCCTGCCGCTCCGCATCAACCAGGCGGGCGTCATGCCGGTGATCTTCGCGAGCAGCTTGCTGATTCTGCCGATGTTCGTCTTCAAGTGGCTCAGCCAGGTGTTCCCGAACGGCCCCTGGGGCACGCTCTCGTACACCTTCGAGCGGCAGGGCTACCTCTACAACATCTCCTACATCTTACTGATCTATTTCTTCTGCTACTTCTGGACGGCCATCACCTTCAATCCGCAGGACATGGCCAACAACCTGAAGGACTACGGCAGCTTCATCCCTGGCTATCGCCCGGGCAAGAGCACTGCGGACTACCTCGAAAAGGTGATCACCCGCATCACGTATGTGGGCGCCGCGTTCCTCGCGGTGATCGCGATCATCCCGAGCATTGTCTCGAATGCGATGGGCGTGAACTACGCGGTCGCCAGCTTCTACGGCGGAACCGGCCTGCTCATCGTGATCAGCGTGGCCCTTGATTTGGTTCAGAAGATCAACAGCCACCTCGTCATGCGAAACTACCCCGGCTTGACCGAGGACTAGTGTGGTCGTCACGCTCCGCGCGACGTCAGCG
Source organism: Gemmataceae bacterium (assembly GCA_019748295.1). Classification (GTDB taxonomy): domain Bacteria; phylum Planctomycetota; class Planctomycetia; order Gemmatales; family Gemmataceae; genus JAIEPT01. Next base: position 38,979 of record JAIEPT010000018.1, read on the forward strand.
AGGACTTGGTCAGCTAAAATTGTCGGGCATATGTACCTTGAAGTGGATAAGTCCAACTTCGGGAACCTTTGCCCGACATTTCATTTGGGCTGTGACGCAGAACGGATTGTTGACCCTGTCGCCGCTGACCTCACGCAAAAGTGTGAGGATCCGAGAGCAGTCCTTGCGCTCCGCAGCGTGTGAGGTTTTTGCCGTCGATTGCGGGAAGGCGGGTAGGCATGCCACGCGGGTGGCGTTGGTTGTCGCTTGGCGTTAAGGTTCCACTCGCGAGCCGATGCCGATTGCGGCATCGGCTCGCTTGCCTTCATTCGCCGTGTGCCGACGTCTTTTGGGGAACCGGGGCCTTTTCGGCCGGCGTGCCTTGTTCTACGCGAGTTTGGCTGGGCTGCCGGCGCAGGGCTTCGGGCCGCAGCAGGTTGTGACTCAGCGCCCACAGCACCAAGACTGCCTGCGCCTTCTTGACTCCTTGCACCCTCACCGCGTACAGGTTCGCGTTCCGCGCTTGCGCGTGGGTCCGCTTCGCGGTCGAGGCCCGACAGGCGTACCGCGCCTTCGGCTCCGCCTGCCCCGTCTGCGCTCGGAACTCCTTCATCGCCGCGCCGTCCCGCATCTTGGCAGCATAAGGATCTTTTTCCTCACGCAACTGCTTCGCCTCCTCCTTGAGCGGCGCGTACCAGACGATTACCTCCGCATGAGCCGGCTCCACGTTCGCCCTCGCCGTGAAGCCGCCGTCCACCAGCATCGCCTCGGGAACCTTGCCCGCGGGCCTGCGAATCGAGTTCGCCATCGGCTCCAGTTCGCCCGCGTCGTTGCCCGCGCTGCTCGCATGACCTCGCATGGCGGCTGACCTCACGCGGACCGAGAGGACCGCTCTGGCGTCCCCTTGGTCTTCGGGTTCGCGCCCATAGGATGATTCGGACCCATTCGTTCCGGATCCCACCATGCCTAAGCGAACCGACCTTAAAAAAATCCTTCTTATCGGATCAGGCCCCATCGTCATCGGACAGGCTTGCGAGTTCGATTATTCGGGCACTCAGGCGTGCAAGGCGTTGCGTGAAGAGGGGTACGAGGTCGTCCTCGTCAACTCGAATCCCGCCACCATTATGACTGATCCCAATATGGCGGATCGGACGTACATCGAGCCGATCACTTGGGAAACCGTCGCCAAGATCATCGAGAAGGAACGCCCCGACGCCCTGCTCCCGACCCTAGGCGGACAGACCGGCCTCAATACGGCGATGGATCTGCATCGCAATGGCGTGCTTGAAAAATTCGGCGTCGAAATGATCGCAGCCAAGCCGGATGTGATCGACAAAGCGGAAGATCGGCAGAAGTTCAAAGAGGCCATGATCAAAATCGGCATGGATGTGCCGCTCTCCGGCGTCGCTCGCACCTTCTCCGAGGCTCAGGAAATCCGCGAGAAAGTCGGGTTGCCGTGCGTCATCCGCCCAAGCTTCACCCTGGGCGGCACGGGGGGCGGCATCGCCTACAACCGCGAAGAATTCAACGAAATCGTCACCCGCGGCCTCGATCTTTCCCCTACCCACGAAGTGCTGATCGAAGAATCGGCCCTCGGCTGGAAAGAGTTCGAACTCGAGGTGATGCGCGACAACGCGGACAACGTCGTCATCATCTGCTCCATCGAAAACTTCGATCCGATGGGCGTGCATACCGGCGACTCGATCACCGTCGCCCCCGCGCAGACGCTGACCGACAAGGAATATCAGCGGATGCGCGATGCCGCCATCAAGATCATCCGCGAAATCGGCGTCGAGACGGGCGGGTCGAACATCCAGTTCGCCACGCACCCGGATACGGGCCGCATGATCGTGATCGAAATGAACCCGCGCGTGAGCCGATCGAGCGCGCTGGCGTCGAAGGCCACCGGGTTCCCCATCGCCAAAATCGCGGCCAAGCTCGCCGTCGGCTATCGGCTCGATGAGCTTCGCAACGACATCACCCGCGAAACGCCCGCGTGCTTCGAGCCGACGATCGACTATGTCGTCACCAAGTTCCCACGTTGGACCTTCGAGAAATTCCCCGATGCGGACCCGACGCTGACGACGCAGATGAAGTCGGTCGGCGAGACGATGGCGATCGGCCGAACGTTCAAGGAATCGCTGCAGAAGGCGCTGCGCGGCCTGGAAACCGGCCGCTTCGGCCTGGGCTGCGATCCCAAGGACCCGTGGGGCACGCCGAATCAGCCGAACCGCGAGACGATCCTTCGCCACCTGGCGACGCCGAATGCCGAACGCATGTGGCACATCCGCTTCGCGCTCAAGAGCGGCATGACGATCGAGGACGTCTACGAGCGGACCAAGATCGATCGCTGGTTTTTACGCCAAATCGCCGAAATCGTGGACATGGAGGAACGCCTCCGCAAGTGCGGAACGCTGGAAGCAGCCGACGCCGAACTGATGTGGGCGGCGAAGCAGCATGGCTTCGCGGATCGCCAGCTCGCGACGATCTGGCACACCGGCGAAATGGAAGTTCGCCGCGCCCGCAAGGCGATGGGCGTCGAGGCGGTCTTCAAGCTGGTCGATACCTGTGCGGCCGAGTTCGAAGCGTACACGCCTTACTACTACTCCGCTTACGAACGCCCTGTGGGCCGACTCGGCGACGACGGCAAGGTTGTTTACGAACTGCAAGACGAAACGCGCCCTGCCACGCCGGGCAAGGATCGCATCATGATCCTCGGCGGCGGGCCGAATCGCATCGGCCAGGGGATCGAGTTCGATTACTGCTGCTGCCAGGCGGCCTTCGCGCTGAGCGAAGCGGGTTTCGAGACCATCATGGTCAACTCGAATCCCGAAACGGTCTCCACGGATTACGACACGAGCGACCACCTTTTCTTCGAGCCGCTGACGGCCGAGGATGTGCTCAACGTCTGCGACCGCGTGAAGCCGAAGGGGCTGATCGTGCAATTCGGCGGGCAGACGCCGCTGAATTTGGCCCGCGCGTTGGAAACCGCAGGCGCTCCGATCATCGGCACCAGCGTCGATTCGATCGACATTGCCGAGGACCGCAAGCGATTCCAGGTGCTGGTCGAAAAGCTCCGTCTCAAGCAACCCGACAACGACACGGCTCTCGATCTGCAAGGCGCCCTGCATGCGGCTCGCAAGATCGGCTATCCCGTCCTCGTCCGCCCCAGCTATGTGCTTGGCGGCCGGGCCATGGAGATCGTCTACGACGAGGAACAGCTTCGCAAATTCGTCGGCCAGGCGATCGAAGTGTCGGCGGGCAAGCCGATCCTGATCGACCAGTTCCTCGAATCCGCCATGGAAGTGGACGTCGATTGCCTCTGCGACGGCAAACGCACGATCATCGGCGGCGTCATGCAGCACATCGAAGAAGCGGGCATCCACTCCGGCGATTCGGCCTGCGTCATCCCGCCGCACAGCTTGCCGAAAGACGTGATCGACGAGATCAAACGGCAAACGCGGGCGATGGCGCTGGAACTGAAGGTCAAAGGGCTGATGAACGTGCAGTTCGCCGTCACCGGCGTGAAGCCGAGCGAAGGCGTCAAGCCGACGGTGTATGTGCTCGAGGTGAATCCGCGAGCGAGCCGAACGGTGCCGTTCGTCGCCAAGGCGACCAATGTTTCGCTCGCCAAGCTTGCGTCCCTGGTGATGGCGGGCAAGACGCTGGATGAACTCGGCATCACGACGGAGACGACGCCGACGCAATTTTCGGTGAAGGAAAGCGTCTTCCCGTTCAACAAGTTCCCCGGCGTGGACATCATCCTCGGCCCCGAAATGCGATCGACGGGCGAGGTCATGGGCATCGCCGACACCTTTGCCGCCGCGTTCGCCAAGAGCCAGCTTGCGGCCTACAGTGCTCTGCCGATGTCGGGAAATATCTTCCTCAGCGTGGCGGATCGCGATAAGTCGGACCTTCTGCCGATCGCGAAGGCGCTGCAGAAAATGAAGTACAAGCTGATCTCGACGCGAGGCACCGCCCGCTATTTGCGTGACGCGGGGGTCGAGGTCGAGGAGATTCCCAAGCTGCAAGAAGGCCGGCCCAATCTCATCGACCACATGAAGAACGGCCAGATCGCCTTGGTGATCAATACGCCGTCGGGCAAGGGCGCTCGCACGGACGAAGGCAAGATCCGCGCCGCCGCGGTGATGATGAGGGTGACTTGCATCACGACGATCGCCGCCGCCCAAGCCGCGGTGGAAGCCTGCGGAGCGCTTCGAGAAGGCGAACTGGGGGTGCGGTCGCTGCAAGAATGGTTCGTGAAGTAACTGCCACATCTCCGTAGGGTGTGTCGAGTTCGACACACCTTACGATGCAGCGAATTCTTAGAGCAATTTTCGAATCGATGTAGCGGCGAACAGGACGTTCCGTAGGGAACGCCCTCCGTGCCGTTCCGCCTAACTGGACCTCCGAGGGAAGTCGTCCCGCGTTCGGGCGTCTGTATTTCGCTTGCGGCTTATTAGCGAGCCGAGGTGTGTGCGCGAACGCTAAGCCGCAAGCGGAAATCCGGTGATCGCAAGTGGGTGAAGTCATTCGGACGCGTCCAGTTCGGCGGAACGCCGCGGAGGGCGTTCCCTACAGAAGGCAACGTCGCCGCGAGCTTTGTTCATGTACGCTACGTTGAACTGCAACCCGCTCTAGTTCCGCACGAAATTCAGCAGAAACAACCCAGTCGTCAGACCGATGTGCAGGCTGCCGAGGATGAGGCCGGAGAGGCCCCATTGGCGGAAGGCGCTTCGGCCCAACGCGGCGCTGAGGCCCTGGCCGACGGCGAAGATGGCGGGGAGAAGCGCGATCAGGACAAGGGTGGACCACCATGTCAGCGCGGTGCTCATGCCTTGCGGGCGGGCGGTCCAGAGCATGCCGTAGGCCACGATGGCGCAGAGCCACGCGGTCACGCCCATGCTGAAGCCGAGCACGCCTTGAAACCGCTCGCTGCGAATTTCGCGCGGATGCGGTTCGTCGGCTTGCACCGAGCGGGCCTGGCAATCGACGCACAAGGTCTGCTCGTTCCACTTCGTCTTGCAAGTGGCGCAGAGCTTGGCCTGACACCGTTCGCATGCGGCCGCGGCCTGGACGCTGCGATGCTTGTCGCAGTAGCCGGAGACGGGCACTTCGCCGCGGCGCGGGCGGTCGTCGCGCTCGAAGAGCGGCATGCGGCAATCGGGGCAGCGCGAGCCGATTTGTTCCGGCGTCTGCCTCAAGAAAGCCCGGCAATTTCGACATTCGATCATGGTGCGATCATCCCACCTTGTCGCCGAAAAACGTGAGCAGTCCCATCAAAAACGTCAGCACCACCGAGGCAGTGATCGTTGCGAACGCCAACGAACGGCCTGCCGTCTTTCCGCTCCGGTTGAGCCGAGTCAGCACGGCCATCGCGGCGAGAAACGCGCCGAGTTCCGGCAGGATCGAGATGAGCGCCAGCATCGGCATCCCATTCGACTTGCCGACGGGGAGCAGACAGAAGAAGAACGGCGTCGAGAGCAGCGCGCCGAGCAGGGCAAGCACCGCGAGGCCGGGCAAATCCTGCGGTTGCTGCACGAGGCGGATGCGGAAGTTCTTGCATGGGCCGCACAGCGAAACGCCTTCGAAATCCACAAGGCATTGATCGCAGAACCCGAGCCCGCAATCGCGGCATACGGTCTTGCTCGGCGTCCGTTCGTGACTAAAGCAGATGTTCGGATCGACGACATGCTTGCGGCGCCGGCGTCCGCGTGAAGGTCGATCGTTGTCGCGATCGCGCGAAGGCTGACGATCGAGGGTTGCGGCCGGTCCGTCCGATTTGGTCGTCGGAAACATCAGCGGATCAAGCGTCGGCGCCAGCGCCAGTTCCACCGGGTCGGGCATCGGCGGCTCTTTCGCCGTGCTTTCCCACGGGACGGTCAGGCTTTGGCCGCACTCGCAGAAGACCATGGCTCCGCCCGAATTGTCGGATCGCCCATGGACCTTGCCGCACTTTTTGCACGCGAACCAGATCATTGCAGATCCCGCCCCGTCTTCAGCGATTGCTTGACCGATTCCGACACGCGTGGCCACAACCCACTGCGTGAGCCGCCCACGAAGATCAGCATCTTCGGATTGGTGCCAAGGATGCGAAACATGAACGTCCGGCGAATGCCTCCCAGCTCGAAGTCGGCGAGGAACTCCTGGACGACTTGCAGTTCGTCCATGGTGACGTCACGTGCCTCGGGCCGCACCGGTTTGCCGGTGGCCGCTCCGCCGCGAAGGGCCTTGGCGAGTTCGGATTCCAGGAAACGATCGATCGCCGTTTGGCGATTTCGTTCGTGCCTGTCCCCTTCCTCACGCGCGTCGATCGGGGCGCTGAGCGCGGTGATGTACGCGTCGGACCAGGGCTCGATGTAAACGATCTCGCGGCTGAATTCCGCCTTGCCCCAGTTGGTCCCGGGAAGAGTCATGGTCACTTCGCGATTGGGATCTTCGTCCACGCGGATCTTGGCTGTGTCGTCGCCGAACGAGAGTTTGCCGGTCCACTTCCAAACGCGAAGCATCGCATCCAGGCCCAATACATTCGGCGCGAAAAACGCCCAGCCGGCAAAGAGCAGACACGCAGCGCCGACGCCCGTAGACGCGTAAGCCAATCGGCGTTCGCCGGGGAAGGCGCTGCGATCGAGTTTTCGGATCGAAAGCACGCCGAGAACGATCCCTGCCAATGGCCCGACGATGGTGAGCAATCCGCCCAGGCTTAGAGCAAGGCCGACGAGCGGCTGCATGGGCCAAGCCCGCGGCGGCGCTTCGATCGGCGACAACGCTTCGAGCGGTCGCTGGCAATCGGGACACGGTATCTTCTGCCCGCGGAATCGATCATCGATTTCAAGGATCGCTCCGCAGGCGCACTTCAGGGAAATCGGCATGCGAACCGGGGGTGCATCGAAAAGGTATGGAGGAAGCCGCTACCGCATTTTAGCGAGGCGCCCGAGGTGGTGGGGAACAAAAACGGCAAGTCGAACGACTTGCCGCAGTTATTGATGGTCAGGTTCTTTGCGGCGGCAGCGAAGGTTCCCCTCTCCCTCCGCGTGGTGTGTGCCATGCTTCGCCGGGTCCCTGGCCGGGCTCTCCAATGCTTCCGCTTTCACCGGCGAAGCATGCGAAGCTTCCGAGCGTTCGGCTTCCGAGCTTTCGGTCTGGGGGCATGCTTGGACGGTGAAAGCGGGCAGTTCACTGAGCCCGGCCTGGGACCCGCCCAAGCATGGCACGTCGCGGATACTTCCTCGATGTAAACGAGAGGGGATACAGTTGCCGCTCGACTTAGGCGTCTTCGCGAATTGCCTCGAACTGAGGAACTTGCTCGCCGATGCCGAAGAGCGTCGATCGCCGGTTCTGGAATTGATCCGGAAACACGTCGCGGACGACGCCGGATTGACGCGGCGTGAGGGCGGCGCCGCCGTTCGCGGGCGGGTTGCCCGCGTTGTCTTTCTTGTTCAGGTTTTCGCGGACGTACTCCATCGCCTTGTCGAGAACGCGGTCGCGGAATTCCTTTTTGCCGTTCTCTTTCGGCTCCTGGTTCGGCCGTCTGACGATGTCTCGATCGCGCCTGTGCTTGAAGTACTCGATCCGTTCCTCATCGCTCAGCTTGACCTCGTAACCCTTGGTCGGCTTCACGCCCCATTCGTCTTCATCCTTGCTGTCCGGGAAACGGTGAATGTTGCGGCTTGAGGGCCGCCAGTAGCTGGCGGTGGTGAGTTTGAGGGCGCTTTGGCCGTTCTCCATCGAAATGACGTTTTGCACGCTCCCTTTGCCGTAGCTCCGCTCGCCGACGATGATGGCTCGGAAATGATCCTGCAAGGCTGCCGCCACGATTTCGCTGGCGCTTGCGGAGTAGCGATTCAGCAAGATGGCGATCGGATACGAACCTGGCACGACGTTCGGCGCCTCATTGCGGGCACGAAACGCTTCCTCGCGCATGTTGTTGCGGCCCTTGGTGGTGACGACGCTCTTGCCCTCCGGCAAAAAGAGCGAGGACACTTCGACGGCCGACCGCAGCAACCCGCCCGGATTATTGCGCAGGTCGAGCACGAGCCCCTTCATGCCGGCCTTCTGCAGATCGGCGACGACTTTCGTCAGCTCTTGCGTAGTCGTTTCGGTGAATGCCACGACGCGCACATAGGCGATCTTCTGCTGCTCATCGACCCAGTAGTCCCAGTCTTTGCCGTTGTCCTTCGAGCGGTGATCGCCCAGCACGCTGTCGATGTGAATCTCCGCCCGTTCCATCTCCAAATCGACCGGCGTCTTGGCTCCTTCGTGGAGGACGGTCATCTTCACCTTGGTGCCGGGTTCGCCCTGAATGAATTCGACGACTTTCTTGAGCGACATGCTTTCCGTGGTTTTGCCGTCGATCTTGAGGATGAAGTCGCCCGCCATGACGCCCGCTTCGTAGGCCGGGGTGCCGACCATGGGGCTTTCGACGAAGATCTGGTTGTTTTTGTCGAGGCCGATGCGAATGCCGACGCCGCCGAACTTGCCTTTGCTCTGCTTCATGAACTGCTTGTATTCGTCCGGATTGATGAAGCTGGAGTGCGGATCGAGGCGTTCGAGGCCGCTGTTGATCATGTTCTCGACGAGATCGCGCATCTTGTCGGGGTCGAGTTCCTTGACGTATTTGCCCTGCACTTCTTCGAGGACATCGACGAGCAATTTGAGGTTTTCATGCTTCTTCTGCAACGCGCTGTCGCGCGAAGGAGCGGAGAAGCCGAGCGAAAGCCCGCCGACGGAGGCGATGCAGATGCCCAGAAGCCAGGCAAGGTTCCAACGCGACATGGCGATCCCCTAGCAACCGCGGCGAAGCCCAACGGGAATCCCATCCCGCCCGCACCACCGCAGATACGTATCCGGCGGCAAATTATATCCCCACCGAAAAATCGAAGCGATAGCAAGATGAAAGTCATTCCCGATCGCGTCTCCGCGCAACAATCCGTTCCCATTTCGTTCCCATTTGGCTTACGGATTCCCAGTTTTGTCTAAACGTAAACATCAATTTATCAGTGGTTTGCGGGGCTGCGCGGTTCCATTTCGGTTCCATTTGAGTCCCCCGGCCCTCCGGGTAATGTCCGTGGCAAGGCGAGCGTCGTGGCGTAAGCACGACGTGTCTTGTCGCTCGAGGTGGATGCATTCCTCGCGGGCGCCCAGTCCACGTCGTGCTTACGCCACGACGCTCGCCTAGTCGGGGAGGGGCGGATAGCCGTAGCAGAGTCCCGTCTTCGGAGACCACGTCCACAGCGGCGACGGTTGCTTATAGAGCACGTAGTGGATTGCATCCAAACGTGCCGCAACGTCTTTGAGTTTCCTCTTGGAACCGCTTGCGGTCCACCAGGTTTCGGAAGGCGGGCCGCCGAACTTTCTCGAGAGCGTTCGCGTCCCCCAGGCTTTGAAGTCCGCCAGGATCTTCTTCGGGGCTGGATCGCCTCCAACCCCTACCAAGATGTGAAAATGATTGTGCATGATCGCGACGGCTTCGATCTCCCAACGTCGAAACGTCGCGGTCTCCTGAAATTGGGCCAGCAACGCCTCCGCTTGAGCAACCACAAGATAGATCGGCGGGCCTCTCATAAGCATCTGGGACGCTTCTTCCAAACCAGGAATGTCCTCATCGCACGGCGTGCCAGGAATATTGTGGATCACGCGAAGGTCTTCTCCGCGATCTCCCTCGCGATGCTCCCAAACACGCCCCACAAACCCCTGATTCTTGCCTGGAAGCCACGTGCCGTAGAAGGTGTTGGTGAGCAGCCAGTACCGGTCCATACGCGGATCCTCGAAAGGACCCAGAGAGAATACCCGATCCCACGACATGCGTCCAGCAATGGCGAGTCCACGTCGTGCTCACGCCACGACGCTCGCCAAGCGACCGCGAACTCGCTCTCATCGAAAAAGCAAGCAGCCGTGCGGAATCGACAACGGACGAACGATCCGCACGCAAGGCGAGCGTCGAGGCGTAAGCTCGACGTGGAATTGGACCCGGCGTGAGATTGCGTCCAACATACGTCGACCGAACGGCTCGACGCTCGCGAAACGGCCGGCCAACTCGCGGCCCCCGAGCCATACCGGCACGACGCGGCTTAAGCCGTTATAATGGCGTCAGAATGAAAGCAAGGGAGAGTACGATGGCCGTCGCGGTCGCGTCGAAAACATGGCTGGATCGCCTGGAAGCCAATCGCTTTGACGAGTGGACCAAGGCGCGTATGATCGAGGAAATGCCGTACACCTATTTCCCCGGATACCTGCCCCTCGCGCTGGCGTTCCTGCAAGGACGGTTCGTCGATCTCGGCTTCGAGAACCTGGGCTTGGCCGAACCGGAATACCGTGCCCTTCTGCTAGGCTTCGGCGGCACAGGCGTCTGCATCCCCGGCACTTCTTTCCGCATGCGTTTCGCCTATCCTCACGCCGTGGTCGAGCCGATCGACGGCAGCGAAAGGGCAACTCTGCCCGCTTCCTGGAAGGAAGGCGTCCTCGTCGTCAACGACCAAGGAACGCCAACTTGGATCGGAAAGAAAGTCCGGCCCGACCAGACAGCAGGATTCGAAATCGAGCAGTACCAAGATTCCGGCGAAGGCCTCACTCCGGCGTAGCGATTTCAGGCGAGGCAATCGATTCGAACTGCGTCCGCTGCGTTCTCTTTTCTCTCCCCTTTTTTCATTTTTTGGCCTTTCGGCATCGTCAGATGGCACGGGCGGCACGGGCGGCACGCCCTGAGTGTAGCGAAAGTCGTGGAAGCGGTGCTGGCGCAGTATCCAACTTGGACTGAGCTTTCGGCAGCTTCACCCCCCTTCACTACGTTCAGGGCGTGCCACCCGTGCCACCCAAACCAATTCCCCGCGCCTACGACTTCACGCCGCAAGCGAGGAGAAACGCATCGCCAAGCCGTTTCGCCTCCGCGTTGATTGCTTCGCACTGCTTCTGCCATTCCGCGCGTGATACGCCGTTCTTGGCGGGGGCGGAGGAGACTTCCACATACGCTTTCGCCTTCGGTTCGGTGCCGCTCGGTCGCAACGCGATGCGTGCGGAATCGCCGAGGTGGAAGACGAGGAAGTTGCGAGCCGCCTTGTCGGTCGCTCCTCGATAGGGTCCCATCCAGCCTTCTTCGCGTTGCAAGTCGTCGAAGGCGGCCACCGGGCGGTCGCCGATTTTCGTCGGCGGGTTCTTGCGCAGCGTTTCCAGCATTCGGCCCATATTCACGCGGCCTTCGATGCCGGGCATCACGATGTTGCGGACTTCATTCCGGAAGTAGCCGAACTGCTGCGTGAGTCGTTCGAGGCATTCCACCATGTTGCTCCCTTGCCGCTTCTGATCGAGGGCCAGCTCGGCGAGCAACAAACACGCGGCCGCGGAATCCTTGTCGCGGATCTTCGGCGTCACGAGGATGCCGTGGCTCTCTTCGCAGCCCAGGATGAAGTCGTCCGGCGTGCCGCGTATTTCTTCGTACTGCCCCGTCGATTCGAGTTGCCACAGCACTTCGGCGATGTACTTGAAACCCACCAGCAGGTTTTCGACGACCTGGCAACCGTATTGCCGGGCGATGCGCGTCACCATGCCGGTGGTGACCAGCGTCTTCACGACGATGGGGCTGCGCGGCATGCCGCCGTTCTCGACCAGCTTCGAGAGCTTGTAGTAGGTGAGGAGCGAGGCGATTTCGTTGCCGTTGAGGAAACGCATCGTGCCGTCGCGATTCGCCGCCATGCCGCCGAGACGGTCGGCGTCGGGATCGGTGGCGAGGATGAGGTCGGCGCCGATCGATTGGGCGAACGTTTCGGCCCGGTCGAGGCTCGCGGGCACTTCGGGATTCGGCGTCTGGGTCACGTTGGGGAATTGGCCATCCGGCTTCATCTGCTCGGCCACGGGCCGCACGGGGAAGCCCTGTTTCTCGAGCACCTCCATCGCCCCCATCGAGCCGACGCCATGCAGCGGCGTGAAGACGACCTGAATCTCGTCGAATCGCGGCGGATTGATGAGCGACTGCTTGCGGCACAATTCGATGTACGCCTTATGCGGCGCGTCATCGAGGAAGCGGATCTTGCCGGTGCGAACCGCGTCTTGCCAGGGGAGCGTCTTGATCGTCGTCACCTGCTCGACGAGGTCCGCCATGATCTGGTCGTCGGGAGGAACGGGCTGGCCGCCGCGCTCGTCGTAGAATTTGCCGCCGTTGTCGTCGGGCGGATTATGCGAGGCGGAGATGTTGAGTCCGCCATGCGCGTTGAGATGGCGGATCGTGTAGGAAAGCTCCGGCGTCGCGAGGTATCGGGCCGAATTCTCCGGCAATATCCATGCCTGGATGCCGTTGGCCGCGTACACCTGGGCCGCATACTCGGCGAACTTGCGCGACGAAAGATGCAGGATCGGGTTCGGCAGATCAGCGGAGTAGTTCTTCTTCTGATCCTCGAACCCCCGCACATCGTAAGCGAGGGCGACCTGAATCGGGCTGACGTTGGGGAAGCGTTCCTTGAGATACTCCGCATGCCCCTGCACCGAGGCGCCGAGCGTCCAAAGGTTCATGCGATTGGGCCCGATGCCCACCGCCCCGCGCCGCCCGCCGGTGCCGAAGGGAAGAATCTGAGCGAAGCGGTCGAGCAGCCCGGACCACTTCTTGTTCTGGATGAGCCATTCGATCTGCGGCCGATAGGAGACGAATTCGGGATCGGTCAGCCAACGCGTCAGAAACTTGATTGCCGCCTCCTTGACGTCCGAATCCGCATCGATGGCGCGAATGCCTTCAGCAGCTTGAGCGGCGAGATCCATGGCGAAAGTCCTAATCGGCGATGAGGTGGTTCGAGGATGATGTACGCCGTTCGTCACGAGGGACAATGCAGCGATGGATATGGCACGTGGAGTTTGGTAACCTACTCTCGTCCCGTCAAGTTCGAGGATCGCATGAAAACACTCCACGCTCCTCTCGTCGAGGGACGAACCAGCAAGTTCGACGACATGGAAGCTGTCTTCGAGATACCCGCCGGCGTGGATTCGTTGGGGTCGTTTCGGCAGTGGAGCCGTTCCGACACTTTCCCCAATCGAGGCAGCATTTGTTGGTGCAACGACACGATCATCATCGATATGAGCCCCGAACGCTTTGGCTCGCATAACGCGATCAAGACCGAGTTCACTCGAGTCTTCGCCAATCTGAACGTTCAACATCGACTCGGTCGTGTGTGCAGCGATCGCTTTCGCTTCGTTCACGAAGGCGCGAATCTCTCCACTGAACCTGATCTTCTATTTGTCTCTCGCGCATCCCTTCGACGAAAACGAGCCGAATTCATTGCGACGGCGGACGGTAGGGACGATATCGAGGTGGCGGGTGCTGTGGATGTGGTGCTTGAAATCTGCAGCCCCGGTTCGATCTCAAAAGATTACGAACGAATGATGGCTGCGTACCACCTTGCGGGCGTCCGAGAATACTGGCTCGTCGATGCCCTGGGAGACGAAACGAAATTCGCGATTCATACGCGCGGTCCTAAAGCGTTCGCAGCCCTTCAATCGCCCTGGCAAATATCGAAGGTTTTCCAGAGGAAGTTTCGGCTGGTCCGTAAGCAAATCGATCGCAACGAATGGGACTGGCGACTCGAGTCGCGACCTGTGCGGTAGTGAATATCTCGTATTCCCTGATCAGCGGAGTAAGGTCTTGTTCGGAAGCTAGCGACGCCGTGGCTGTTTCGCCGGCAAATCCGAGAACCTCGCATGGTCACTACGGAAGATGCCGTCTTGGCAATGCGCCATGCGGTCCAAGAGCACGGCGACGAGCATTGCCGCCTTGGCCGACCCGGCTCGATCGGAAGCGACGGGTGCGGCAACGACTTCGCCCTCGCGATCGGCGAAGTCGATTCCAACGCGGAGGGCCCGGTCGTGTCTCTGGAATACGGCACGGAGAACATCGGCAAAGTCGCTCGCACTTTTTCCGAGTTCGTGGCGAATCACCTCGCGAAAGAATGTACACGCCTCGACTGCACATCGCCGATACGACGAACGAACTTCAAGTCGGTGCTTGAAGACTAAGGTCACATCCGCACATTCCTTTCAATCCGCACGATTTGCCCCTCCGCGGTACGCATGCTACGGTTCTTTCGGAGTCCCCTAGTGCGGCCGGCCGTTCCTCCCCCTTTGGGAACGCTTTGGCTGTTCTCTCCCCGGTGTTCCTATGGATTGGCTCAATCAACCGTATCTCGTCGCCATCGCCGTCGCCATGGTCGGCTGCTTCCTGATGACGGGCCTCGTCGCGTTTTTCTTTCGGGATCGCACGCCGAAAGTCGAGGCGGAGCCGGAGGAAGAACTAGGCATCGATGGTCGACCGAAAACCAAGGCCATTCACGACAAGCGCGGCATCGCCCGACGTCGCGGCAAGGTGATCGAGGTCTTCATCGCCACGCCCGAAACCAAGGAAGAACCAATTCGCGGCCTGGTGCTCGATCGCTCCATGAACGGGCTCGGATTGGCTTGCGATTACGAACTGCCCGTCGGAAAGGTGATCTCCGTACTCCCCGTGGAGGCGGAAACCATGGTGCCGTGGGTGGATGTTCAGGTCCGCAACTGCCGGCACAACGGCACGCATTGGGACGTGGGCTGCCAGTTCGTGACTGTCCCCCCGTATTCGACGCTGCTCCTCTTCGGATAACCCAATCCCCTCCGATTCCGCCCAGGTAAGCGACATGAACTTCGTCCCCACGAATCTCGCGTCGGCGCCCGCACCGGATGCGGTCTCCGACGCTTGCCCCAAATGCGGCGACGCTCTCGTCGATCCACGCGGCATGGGCTGGTGCAAGAAGTGCGGCTATTGCCGTTCGCTGCAGGATTCGCCCGTGCGTGACGTGCCTCGCACGGTCGTTCCCGCCAAGGCGGCTGCGGCCGGCGCGGCAGTGCAGCTGCCGTTCTGGGTCTGGGTCATGGTCCTCGGCATCGCCGTCGTCATCGGCGGCTCGGCACTCGTCGGCACGCGTCTGCCTCCAGGCCCGAAGTTCCCGCGGGCCCTCTGGTGCACGCTGCAGATCGGCGTCGCCATCGGCTTGATCTGGGTCACGCAATTCATCGCCCTGATCGTGCTCGCACCCAAAGACGCTTCGCTCAACTTCATCCACGCCATTCTGCCGGGGAAGATTTGGGGGCTCGTCGCCAAACGCCTCCCCGCGATGGCGCCCTGCTTGTGGGTCGGCGTCTGGAGCGTCACCGCCATTCTCAGTTCGCTCTACTTCATCGGCGGCCTCGCTCACTGGAACGAATACTTGCCGGGCAAGAACAAAAACACGATGACCGTTCCCAAATCGCGCTAACGACGGGGCGACTGCCTTTCTCCCCTTTCCCTCCGGGAGAGGAGGGAGAGGGGTGCTCACGGTACTCACGCTTGCACTGACTTGATTGACGCATGACGAACGAGCCGGTAGCTTGGATTTCTTGCGGTTCGTCCTCTTCTCCGAGTGCTTCCATGCTTGCCTATCGCTGGCTGCTGACGTTGGCTTTTGTGTCGGCATTTCCGCTCCTGGGGCACGCTCAAGACAAAGACGCCGACAGCCGCGGTTGGCTCAAACTGTTCGACGAGCGAACCACGTTCGGTTGGATCGACGAAGGCAAATCGCTTTCCGCGGATGAGGGCGTCCTCGTTCTGAAGGGGGGAGTCGCCACGTACTCGATCCCGTTCGCGTCGTTCGAAGTGGAAGGCGAGTATCAGACCACCGAGGATTGGCGCAGTCTGGGCATTCGTCACAACGACGTCGTTCACGGCGTCCCTCTCAAAGCCGGCAAGGAGTTTTCTCGGTTCCGTATGAAGGTCGCTGACAGCAAGCTGGAGTTCTCCGACTCCGCCGATCGAAAGCCGCGGCCGGTCGTCATGCAAAAGGAAGAACGCACATTCGCCGTCGATTTGCAGGTCAACAAAGGCCAGACGCTTCGCATCCGTTCGCTCAAGCTTCGGCCCTTGGGATTGAAGTCGATCTTCAACGGCAAAGACCTCGCCGGCTGGAAGATTTTCCCCGGCAAGAAATCAACCTTCGAGGTCGAATCCGGCGTCCTCCGTGTGAAGGACGGGCCCGGCGATCTGCAAACCGAAAAGAGGTACGGCGACTTCGTGCTTCAACTCGAATGCAAGACCAACGGCAAGAATCTCAACAGCGGCGTCTTCTTCCGCTGTCGCGACGGCGAATACCAGAATGGGTACGAGGCACAGATCCGCAATCAGTTCACGACCGAACCAACTCAGGATTACGTGATCGACGAATACGACCCCAAGACCCGCAAGCTGCTCGAAAAGAAGAAAATCAAATCGACCGCCGTCGATTTCGGCACCGGCTCGATTTATCGACGAGTCCCCGCTCGCATGGGCGTCGCTCGAGACGGCGAGTGGTTCACGATGACGATCGCCGCGCACGGCAATCATCTCGCGACTTGGGTGGACGGCATCATGGTCGCCGACTGGCACGATTGGCGCCCCTTCAGCGACAACGCCCGCACCGGCTGTCGGCTCGAACCGGGGCACATCAGCTTGCAGGGACACGATCCGACGACGGACCTCAACTTCCGCGACTTCCGCATCGCGGAGTATCCGAAGTAAGCCCGTGCACAACGCCAAGCCCCAGGGGAGGAGCTATTAGCCGCCGCTCTCGGAGCGGCGCGGACTCGCGCGCGGACTCGCTTTCGTGGAAACAAGTTTATTAACTTGTTCGAAATCAAAAGGGTGCAGCTGATTCCGCAACATGGTTTTCAAACTGCTTCCGTCAAGGTTAAGGGTTGATTCGTCAGCACCTTGAC